>JBGSJY010000181.1:0-13199 GCA_041741515.1 Pirellulales bacterium
CAACCGACGCTCCGCACCGCCGCGCCGACCTGCAGGTCGCTGGGCGACGCCGCTACGCGGCTGCTGGGCACCGCGACGCTCGGGCGGATAGCGACTAGCGCAACGTCGGCGTCGAAGTCGTGGCTGATCAGCTGTCCTTCCACCTTCTCCGCAACCCGTACCGCGCCCGTCACCGTGTCAAACAATTCGATCGAGATCTTGCCCGCGGGGTCAATCGGCTTGCCATCGAGCCCGCGGAAGAGGTGAGCGCAGGTGACCACTAGGGCCTCGCCGCTCCGAGCGTCGATGATGGTGCCCGTGCCGAACGAGCGGCCATTCGGCTCGGCGATGGTGAACCGCACCGTGGCCGAAAGGAGCTTGGCGTGATCGCCGGGGAGCGGACCCGCAGCGATAGGTTGTGCCGCGCCGAACTCGCGGTTGGCCATCGCGTACGAGTTCTCACGCCCCGAGACCGGCGCGAAGGTGTGCTTCGGCGCGGCGGCCGGTTGTTGCTGCGGTTGTTGTCGCTGCGACGCGCCCGACACGAGTTGACGGAGCGACTCGTACTGGGTGGCGCCGACGATGCGGCCCACTTCTCGGCCGCCGGCGACGGCGACGAACGTCGGGTAGCTATCGACGCGCAGCTGCGCGGCGAGCTGTGTCTCGCGTGAGCCATCGACGCGTCGCACACGGACGCCCTCGGCTTCGAGCCGCTCAACCGTTGGCGCCATCTCGCGGCACGGCCCGCAGGTCGGCAGGTAGAAGTCGAGCAGCTCGACGTTCTCTGTCGCAGCGGCAACCGCCTGCGCCGACACGCTCGTAACGAGCGGAAGGCCCGAAGCAAGCGCCAGGAAAGGGGCGAGCGCGAGGCTCTGGGTAAATAATGAGACGAACTTTCGAGTGACCATCCGCATCCCTCCTTGGACGACGTGGTCTGGCGGCGAGTGAGTGGACCGACCACCCCGAGCGGGCTCCGCATCCTGCGAGGCCAAAAAAACTCGTGGTTTGCTTTGGTCACCGATCCTTCGGTGGCCGTGGCAAGTCAGTCAGCTCGGGAAATTTGTTCCAGTCCGGTAATTGTTACAACCTCAATACTTCAAAACTGCTAGCACGGCTGGGCGAGCCGGTGAAGCGAGTCACCGGAGATTTTGGCGAGTTTTGCTAAAGTCGGTCGTACCCGCCTCACTCCGACGACTGGCGTCGCCGGCTCGCCGTCACTTGGTTGCACTTGCCGTGCCAGAGGGGCAAATCGTCGGGTCGTGGCGGCGGCTGGACCCCTATAGAATGCCGACCACGCTGCCTGCTGTCACCGCTCACCGTCCGCCCTAAATGCCCGCCGAAACCGCTGTAAAACGCCGCTTGCTCGTCACTTCGGCCCTGCCGTACGCCAACGGCCCGATCCATATCGGGCACCTCGTGGAGTACCTGCAGACCGACATCTGGGTCCGCTTCCAGAAGCTCACCGGCAACCGCTGCGTCTACGTCTGCGCCGACGATACGCACGGCACCGCGATCATGATCCGCGCCCGGCAGGAGGGCCGCACGGAGGTCGAGCTGATCGCCGACATGCAGCGCCAGCACGAGGCCGATTTTGCGGATTTCCTGATCGAGTTCGACAACTACGGCAGCACCAACAGCCCCGAGAACGAGCTGCTGTGCGGCGAGCTGTGGAAATCGATCCGCGAAGCGGGCCTCGTCAAAGAAGAAGAGGTCCAGCAGCTGTTCGACCCGGAGGCCGGGACGTTCCTCGCGGACCGCTTCGTCCGCGGCACGTGCCCCAAGTGCGGCGCCACCGACCAGCCGGGCGACAATTGTTCAAGTTGCGGCAGCGCCTACACGCCGGCCGACCTCGTTGACCCGCGCAGCACCCTGAGCGGGGCGACGCCCGAGCTGCGCGCGGCGCCGCACCTGTTTATTGAGCTCGAAAAGCTGCACGGCTTCTTGCGCGAGTGGGTCGAAACGGCCGACGCCCTGCAGCCGGAGATCGCAAACTACTTGAAAGGGCACTTCCTCGGCCCCAAGGACAAGCCGCTCGAGCTGCGCGACTGGGACGTGAGTCGCCCGGCGCCCTATTTCGGTTTCGAGATACCCGACGCGCCGGGCAACTACTGGTACGTCTGGTTCGACGCGCCGATCGGTTACATCGCCAGCACTCAGCAGTGGTGCGACAACAATGGCGAACAGCTTGACGATTGGTGGAAAAGCAAAGAGTGTGAGGTCCACCACTTCATCGGCAAAGACATCACCTACTTCCACACGCTCTTCTGGCCCGGCATGCTGAAGACGGCGGGCCTCTCGCTGCCGACGAAGGTCCGTATCCACGGCTTCCTCACGGTGGACGGCGAAAAGATGTCGAAGAGCAAAGGGACGTTCGTCGATGCGCGGACGTACCTCAAGCACCTCGACCCGCAGTGGCTGCGGTACTACTACGCCTCGAAGCTGTCGAGCCGCGTCGATGACTTCGACCTGACGCTCGACGACTTCGTCACCAAGGTGAATACCGATCTGGTGGGCAAGGTGGTGAACCTCGCCAGCCGGGCGGCGAAGTTTGTCGAGAAGACGGGGCTGTCGAAGGCTTACCCCGACGACGGCGGACTCTTCGAACAGGCCGCCAAGGCCGGCGCCGAGATCGCCGCGGCTTACGAGCGCTGCGATTACTCGCACGCCATGAGGCTGGTGCTCGCCTGCGCCGACCGGGCGAACCCGTTCGTCGAGAACGAGAAGCCGTGGGAGCTACGCAAAGACCCCGCCAACGCCGAGCGTGTGCAGGAGGTCTGCACGATCGCTCTGAACCTGTTCCGGCAGACCGCCGTCTACCTCGCCCCGGTGCTGCCGAAACTCGCGCAGCAGACGGGCGAGCTGCTCAATGATCCGATTACCTCTTGGGACCAATCGCAGACGCCGCTTTGCGGCACGCCGGTCGCCAAGTTTCAACACCTGATGCAACGCGTCGAAACCGAGAAGGTCCAAGCCATGATTGACGAGACGAAAGCCAGCGCAGCCGCCGCAGCCAATACCGAGACGGTCATTGACGCCGCCGCGGACGACGCCCTGGCCGGCATGCTGTCGCAGTGGAATGACGGCCCGGAGCCCCTCGCCGCCGAGCCGCTCGCCGAGTACTGCAACTTTGACGACTTCATGAAGGTCGACCTGCGGATCGCGCGGGTCGTTGAGGCGAACCACGTCGATGGCGCCGACAAGCTGCTGCAATTGACGTTGTCCCTCGGCGGCGGCGAGACGCGCAACGTCTTCGCCGGCATCAAGAAGGCCTACGCGCCGGAGGACCTGGTCGGCCGTCTGGTGATGTACGTCGCGAACCTCGCCCCGCGGAAGATGAAGTTCGGCGTCAGCACCGGCATGGTCGCCGCCAGCGGCCCCGGCGGCGAAGAGGTCTTTTTGCTCTCGCCCGATAGCGGCGCGAAGCCGGGGCAGCGCGTTCACTGATCGGTATCGGCGGATCATCCGAACTGTGGGAGGCGTCTCCGACGCCGATTCCGGCATCCATCCCAAAACGGCGCGGTGCGCGAAATCGGCGTCGGAGAAGCCTCCCACAGGGATTTATTCCACCGCGTGCTCGCTAAGCTCTTCGAGCGTCGCAAACTCCAGCGACGAGATGTGGCAGGCCGCCAGCACCACCGGCGGCGCCATGCCGGCGTCGTAGGCCTCTTTCCAGCGCGCCGCGCAGAGGCACCAGCGGTCGCCGGCCACCAGGCCCGGGAACTCGTACTCGGGGACCGGCGTGCTGAGGTCGTTGCCGCGCTCGCGGCTGAACTCGAGAAACTCGGCCGTCATCTGCGCGCAGACGGTGTGGATGCCAACATCGCTGGCGCCCGTGCGACAGAACCCGTCGCGATAGAAGCCCGTCACCGGGCCCTCCGTGGGGTCTGCGCAGCACGGTTTGAGCGGCTCGCCGAGGACATTCTTCGGTTGCGTGTTGCGGCCGGAGGCGGGAGTGCTCATACGTTCGGAGTAGCGTCGCTGCTGGCAGGGGAGGTGGGGCGGTCGTCGCGTCACGCGGCGCGTCCGCGCGCCGGACATGCTTCCGAATATACCCAGTTAGTCGCCGCCCGTCCGGAACGAAGGGGCCGCCAGCCGCAACTCGGGACGCTCACGCTCCCAGCTGTCCGACAGCGATTCTGCAACGAAGATGAACGGGATCACTAAGAGGTTGTCCAATAACTGCTATCTGAGCGGTTTGTCGCAGGCTTTAGGTTGTGGGGCATGGACAGGAAGCCCTACCCCACGGACCTGACAGACCAGCAGTAGCGACGGATGAAGCCCTGGGTCCTCACTGACGCGACGACCGGCCGGCCTTCGAAGTACACCAAGCGTGAGATCGTCAACGCGATCCTGTACGTGACGCGTAACGGCTGTACTTGGCGTGGCCTGCCGCACGCCGCTTAACCGAGAAAGTGGCCGCCGTACCGGATCGTGTTCCACTGGTTCCGCAAGTGGCAGGCGGACGGCACGTGGGAACGATTGCACGCCAAGCTCCGCCAGCGGGTCCGCGAGAAGGCGGGGAGGTCGCCCAAGCCCACCGCCGCTGTCCTCGACAGCCAAACCGTCAAGACGATCGAGCAAGGCGGGCCACACGGCTACGACGCGAGAAAAAAAGTGCTCGGCCGCAAGCGGCATGTCGTCGTTGATACGCTCGGTCTGGTGTGGGCCCTGGTGGTCACGCCGGCCGACGTGCAGGACCGCGACGGGGCGAAGCTCGCCCTGGAGGCGTTCCGCGAGTCGGTTAAGTTCCCGAAGATCATTTGGGCCTACACGGCGTACAAGTCGGTGGCGAGCTGGGCGTTGGTGAAGTGGCTGTGGGTGGTCGAGATCGTTACACGCCCCCGCGGCAAGTTCGTGCTCCAGAAGAAGGGCTGGATCGTCGAACGCACCTTCGGCTGGCTCAACCGCTCACGCCGACTCGCCAAGTCCTTCGAACGGACCGTCGAGAGTGACGCCGCCTTCGTCCAAATCGCAATGATCCATCTCATGGTCAAACGGCTCGCGTAAACGGGTTATTCAACAGCCTCTAAGCCGCTGCTGCTCTTGATGGCGTTAGGTGGGGCAGGGGCGGTTGAGTCGTTGCGAGCCCGTCGATACCCGGCGATTCCGCGCGCGTGAGTAGCAACAGCGCGGGCAAGAAGATCAGGTCGCCCAGCAACGCCAGAGCAAGCAAGACCCCCATGCTCGTTGCAAATCCACGGGTCGGCGCAAAATCGCTGAAGGTGAACACAAGCAATCCAAGACCGCAGACCACGGATGTCTGAATCATCGCCGGCGCACAGCGTGCAAGCGCTTCTCGGACTGCCGCGGTGCGGCTGTGTCCCGCCCCGATCAGTCGCCGGAAGAACGCAAGGAAGTGAAGCGTGTCATCAACGGCAATGCCAAGAGCGACGCTCGCGGTCATGACGACACCAATGTCGATCGGATGGCCCCGCCAGCCGAGCCAGCCGAAGTAAACGGCGATCGGGAAGACGTTGGACGCCATCGCCACCAGACCGGGAAGTATGCCCGCCTCAACGATGGTCATGGTTATCGTGATCAGCAGCAGCGCTCCCGCAAAGCTCACCAGCAAGTCGTGAAGCAACTGGCCTTGAATCTCATGGACCAACGGCATGATGCCGGTCACCGTGGTCTTGATCTGAGCGCGAAGATGGGGCTCCGAATCACGAACGACCTCGTCGACCGCTTCTTGGACCGCAGCCAACATGACACCGTAGTCAGCGTCGCCTAAAGCGGAAGCGCGGACGGTGAGGCGCCAGTGCTCGTTCGTCTCGTCCTCGCGAAGGACGCCGACCGATTTGAGGATCGGAGACTGGGCCACAAGGAACTGCTCGATCACGTCGGCTCGTAGCGACTCTGGCAGCGTAGAGAAGTCGGGCGCCGGCGCCGTTAGCGTTGCGGCGGACGAGGGGGGGCCGAGGCCGCTAATCGTCGACAGCCGCTCACCGATCCGCCATAAGAGCGTAAGTTTCGTCCGCTGGCTCACACTCGCATTGCAGGGAAACGCGACTACGACGTCGAGAGGCGTCAACGGCCCCACGTTCGCCTCGAGCCACGCATAGTCTTCTAAAATGCGGCTTTGAGCTGGGAAGAGGGTTTCAATCTGAACGCTCGTTTTCACTTGGGCTGCGTAGAAGGCGCCGATGAGGATTATCGTGAAGCCCACGACGCTGATCGGTAGTCGGAATCGGCTGACGTGCTTTGTTAAGAGGGTAGCGATCCTGTCCGCGGCTTCGCCGTGGACGCCACCCGACGGCCGGATCGGCGCCCGTGCATAGAGCGCCGGTAGCAGCGCGAGTATCACGGCAGTTGACAGGGCGACGCCCGCGGCCGCGTAGGCGCCGAAAAGCCGGATGGGAGCCAGTTCGCTCGTCATCAGCGAAGCCATGCCGATGACGGTTGTCGCCGACGAAAGGACACACGGCCCCCAGCCAAGTCGTACAGCTTCCAGGACGCCCCGTTCGCCGGTATGTCCGGAGTCGAAGAAGTAGTTCGTGAGATGGAGCCCGCCGGCAATCGCCAGCACTTGCATCATTGGGGGGAGCACAATCATCAGGGCGCTCATCGACTCGCCGCTATAGTGCACCAGTGATAGGCACGCCGCCTGACAAAACAGGGAAAGTCCGAACACAATCATCGCCGCGACGAGCGAGCGCAGGAAAAGCCAGCAGAGAATGAAGATGATAGCGGCTGATGGAACCGCGAAGCGGGCTACGGTCGCCTGGCTCGCGTTGTCTACACTCATCCCGTCGATCACGGGACCGGCCATACGCAACTGGTCCGGAGAGACGCCAGCCACCTCATGGACGAGGTCTCTCAGGGCGGCAACGAGGCGGGCTCGCTGAGACAGCCCCTCGGCGGTGAGCGTCACGACAATCGCCGTGGTGCGCCGGTCCTGGCCGACAAGACTCGGCCGTAATCGGTCGATCGCTTGGTCGGGTGACATCAGCGGCTGGGCGGATGGACCTTGCGGCGAGGTCATGGCGACAGCGGCTTCGCGGCCCGATGTCGCGCCGTAGAGCAGCCATTGCCCCTCGTCATCGAAGAACGCTCGATCGACGCGTACTCGCTCGACGATGGTGTCGAGCCTGGGCTCGTAGAGTGTGCAACCAGGCCAGCTTAGGAAGACCGTGTCACCGGGACCAAAAACCTGGCAATACTCGTCGTAAGCTTTCCGCGGCGCGAAGTCCGTTGACACCCAGTCGATCGGAGAGTTGTTATTTGCCTTGAGCGCTTCGATTGCGCCCAGAACGATTGCTGGCCCCAGAAGCACGGCGTAGGCAAGCATCAGGCGCCAGCGACGACGCCGTAACACCGATTCGGCTGCGGGCGCCATCAAGCCGCCTTCCGTAGTTCGACTCCGCCCCGTGAGGCCGGGCGTTTTAGCTTGCCTAGTGGTCCGACGATCGCCAGGGGAAAACCCGCGACCCGCGCTTCGTATTCACGGTAGGCGTCTCCTACGTAGTACTCGAGGCGTCGATCTTTGAGCCAGCTGCCGATCAAGAGGTAGCACGTCCAAACGCCCGTCAAGACGGCGTGGTCGAGAGTCATGGTGGGGGTGAACCACACCAGCCCCATGAAGCTCACATAAACGGGGTGCCGCAAATACCGGTAAAGTCCGCGAGGAGCGAACTCGCGACGCGGCGCCGGACAACGCTGAACCCACGCGAGCCACGGCGTGAGGCCTGTCTGGTGCCCAAGCCCCGTGAGGTGAAGGCTGTAGAACAGCGCGGCCCAAGAGGCGTAAAATGCCGCTTCAATCAAGGACCGAGCGTTCCCTGTGAATCTCCACAGAATCGGTCCGGAGGAACGCCAACAAGCGAAGATGATCAGCAGCGTGACACAAGTGATGACCGTGTAGAAGAGACCGTAAAATGGAGGAGCGATCCAAGTCGAAAGGCGCCGCCGCACTTTGGGGTGGAGCAATAAACTGTGCGGCAAAGCGAACAGGAGGGCCAGCACGACATTGGTCAGCAGCGAGCCCTCAGGGCCGCTCGTGACGCCGTCTTTAAGAAACCAAAATAACTGCCAGACAGTCACCGCAAAAAGCAGATGAACAAGCACTCCTGCGGCGAGGCCGAGGGCTCGCCGCAACGTGCTAGGTAGGGGCGGAAAGCAGGCACTACGGGAGACATCCATGTCGGATCAGCGGTTTACTCCGGCTTGCGAGCGATGATGCATCCATACTGCATCGCGCCGCTGCGGTAGGCGTCAAGGATCGTCTGGAAGCGATCAAGGAAGATAATCTGTCCGCGATCGATCCACCGCGCAGCGCGGTGGATCGCGAAGCGATTAACCCGGTCGCGGCAGATCTCCCAGGTTCGATCGACCTTCGCGGTCCAGTCATCGGTTGCGACGACGTGAAGGCCGGCATCGGTCAGCCACGAACTGTATTCGTCCATCGACCCCAGCGAGGGGCAAAAGAACCCCTCGCAGACATCAAGGACCTGTTGTTCTTGTGCGGCGTCGAGGGCCGGTCCGGCAAGCCAGGCGCAGATCGCAACGGCGCCACCGGGCCGCACCCAATCGGCGGCGCGTCGGAAGAACGCAGGCTTGTCGAAGAGGTGCTCGGTGCATTCAACGCTCCAGAGAACGTCGCAACTTTCGTGAGGAAGCTCGACATTCTCGGCGTCGGCGCAGAGGAAGCTGACCTGCTTGCTCAGCCCTTCACGCCACGCCACCGCGGCGGCCCAGCGGCGCTGGAAAGAACTAATCGTGACGCCCGTTACATCGCAGCCTAGCCGCTCCGCCAAGCGACACGATGATCCGCCCATACCGCAGCCGATGTCGTAAACCTTGGCGCCCCGTTCGATCCCCGCCATGGCGGCGAGGCGGTCGGTGAGCTGTTCCTGCGCGAGCGTCGGCGATTCATCCGCTTCCCAATAACCGTGATGGATATGGCGCCCCCACAGCAAGCGATAGAAGACCGTCGAGATGTCGTAATGGCGACGGATGACGTCCTTGCGGACATCGGGGCAAGCAATCATGGAAGCCGTTTCTCGGAGGCGATCACAACTCGATTAGTCTAGTCCGCGGACTCGTCATTCTTGTTGCGGCGCACCGCCGGCTTCGGGAGCGAGCCAGAGTTCGCCCCACACGGTAACGACGTCGGCAACGCCAACCGCTCCGAAGGCTTTTGTAAACGGCTTGATCCCGAAGTCGGTCTGCTTGAGGCTGAAGCGGCCACGCACCCGATTCCACCCATTCTTCTGATCGACTTCGGCAAGAATACTCAGCGGTCGCGTTGCCTTCTGCAGCGTGAGTTGCCCATTGAGACGGTAGCGTTTCGCTCCTGAGGTCGATTCCCCCGGTTCGGGCAAAGCCGAGTCGATCTTGAAGATGGCTCGTGGATAATTCGCCGCATTCAGAACCGAAGCGCCGAGCATATTGGCGGTCACTTCCCTGCGAGTCGATTCCGAAGAACTTCCGTCGAGGCCTACGAGCCGACGGGCGGCGTCGGTGTCGGCGACGAAGCTCGACATATCAAAGACCAGTTCGCCGGCGTCCTTCGAGGCTCCCAGCAGGATGTGGCCCTCCTGGATGGCGCCCGTCACGCCGTGCTCATGCCCCAGCCCGGTCTTGCCCACCAGTGCGTAGACTTTGCTGGTCGGCAGATAGAGGTCGCCGGCACGGTAGGCCTGTTGCGGCGCCAATCCGCCGTTCGATGGCTGCGCCACCGCCTCCTCAGGCTTTAGCCCCGCGGCGCCAATCGCCATCGCCGCTAGCAAAGACATCGTCACCTTCATCGATCCCTCGGCGCTACCTAGATGGGTCTGGGCGTCCTAAAAGGGTTGGTCCAGCAACCCTACTCTTAATTCATTAGTAAATGGATTTACCACCGACCGGCAGGCGACGCCAGACGAGATTCCACCGCTGGAGCGGCGTCAACGCCCCGAGTTGATGGGGGCTGCCGTCCGCAGGCAAGCGACCTTCCCGAGCACGCCGCATCGGCGCTCGACAGCCGCCAGCACTCGTTCTGTAGGTACCCCGCCGACAACGTCCGCGAGCGTTCGCGTAAGATCGCAACCCTGTAGGGTCCACTGTGCGGACCGCAGTTGGCGGTGTGAAGTGTCACCACCGCCACAATAAAAAGGAGAGCCCTAAGCGCCAGCGCCGGGAGTGAAGGGGGTACACGAATGGCGAGCGTATTCGCGGGGCAACTCCCGGCGCTGGCGCGTAGGGCTCCCATGGATGGCTTGGTGGGGTTTATCCCACTTCGACGTTAAGCCAGCGGAGGTGCGCGGCGCGGAGCGTCAGCGCTGCGAGCGTTGCGTAAACGACCGAGCACGCGAGGATGGGGCCGACGCCGTAGTCGTCGAGTAATCGCCACATCCAGACGTTGAGGGCGAACATCCCCAAAATGGGCACGAAGAGAATCGCCATCCGCGGCAAGGCCCCAATGCGTGACGCCAGGTGCAGATTGACGGCTGCAAATAGGTAGTTGCTCGTCGCGATATGAGCAGCAAAAGCGATCGCCGTTGAGATGCTCACCAGCTTCGGCAAATAACACGCGGCAATCATCACCACCGTGAAGATAAATGCGCCCACCACCACGGCGAGATTACGCAGATAGCCGCCCAATAACGAGGTATAGAAGGCGTCTCGCTTCATCGGGCGTAGGAGGTCCCCTTCAAGTCGCGACCGCTTCTCGTCGATCTGCACAAAGACCAGGAAGGCCGGCGCAACGCTGCCGACCAGCAGCAGTTGAACGGCGATAGACTCCTGCGGGACTGTCATCCACCCAATCGCCATGACGATCCACATTCCGCCGAACAGCACGCTCAACGAGACCCCCGCCCTAAGCGCCGAGTACGGGCCGAGGCCGAGGCGGACCAGCTCCGCAGGCGCGAGCGGGGGCCGGCGTGCGAGGGCGCGGTCGATTCGGGGATCAAGCAACAGAGCCCCCTGCCAGCGCCGGTTCAATTGACGAGCGGCGAACTTGCGCTGCTCGGCGCGTTCGTTGCGACTTGGGCGAAGGAGCGTGCCAGCAAGCGGGGGGATGACGTAGTCATCACGCTCTTCGTGCATCGTCGCTAGCTGACGCAGCCAAAAGGCGAATCCCGACCAACCCGCGACAAAGAAGGCCAGTCGGAACGGCGTGACATCAATGCTTGGGTCGAGCCAAAATCCTCGAACCTCCGGGCGCATCAAGGAGAAAACGAAAGGGAGTAGTAAAAGGAAGAGAGGTGGCAGCTGGTAGGCCCACAGAGTTAGCACCCCTAGGCAGGCCGCTAGTGCAACGAGTCCTAGTGCCGACAGATTTACGCCAGTACCCACTAGGGGGCCCAGAACGCAGCACGCGATCGCCAAGACCGTTAGTACGGAGAGATGGCTAGCGCGGTAGTTCGGTACAAGCCTCGCTGCGGGAGTGACGAAATGGGATTTCGCCTGGAAGTTGAGGATCATCCCCGAAGCTATCGGGACAAACGCAAACCAGAGCCAATTGCCGGTAAAGAGGCTCGTGACCATTCCGATCCCAACAGCCCACCAGACAAGCGGCCGCGTCGTATAAGTCATCACCACCGCCGCGAGGCGGCGTGACAACTGCGTGGCGGCGTAGTTACTCATCGTGCAGCTCCACAAAAATCTCTTCGAGATTCAGGTCCACCACGGCCACGTCGGCGTTGTGCTCGGCGGCGAGTCGGGCGGGTAACTCGGGCGTGAAGTCGGTGACGGTCGCCTCGGCGAGTCGGCCTTCGACCGAGACTCTTAGGGCGCCCAGCACTTCGATGCCTGTCGGCAGCGGGCCATTGCGGCTGGTGAGACGCAGACGTTTGACGCGTTCTTTGAGCACGTCGGCCTCGCCCTCGAACGCGATCGCGCCGTCCTTCAAGAGAGCTAAGCGGCTGGCGATCCGTTCGAGGTCGCTGGTGATATGCGTGCTGAACAGCACCGTGCGAGGTCGGGCGGGCGTCGCTGTGTCGTCGCCGGCGATCTCGATGAGTATCCGCAAGAACTCACGCCGCGCCGATGGGTCGAGGCTCGCCACGGGTTCGTCGAGCACCAAGAGTTCGGGTTCGTGGCCGAGCGCGCACACCAGACCTAGCGTCTGTAACTGTCCCACCGACAGCACGCCGGCGCGGTCTTCAAGCGGCAAGTTCCAGCGGCGGCAGAGATCGTCCACCAGCGGCTGGTTCCATGTCGGGTAGAACGCTCCGGTGTACGCGATGAACTGCCGGACCCGCATCCACGGGTAAGCGACGGCTTCTTGTGGGACGTAGCCGATCCGCGCCTTGGTCGCGGCCGACAGGTCCCAGGCGCCCTCGCCGAAGACGAGCGCCTCGCCCCCCGTGGGTTGCAACAGGCCCAGCAGGCACTTGATGAGCGTGCTCTTGCCCGAACCGTTCTTGCCCAAGAGACCCAGCACCGTGCCGGGCTCGATTGCGAGATTGACCCCGCAGAGGACAGTCTTGGAGTCGAACGTCTTGAGCAGAAAGCGGGCTTCGATCGGTAGTGTCATCGGTACCCCCGGAGAAGACGTTCGACCACTTGGCGGATTTGGTCCGCGGACAAGCCGAGTTGCGCTGCTCGCATCACGATGGGCTCCAGCAGCGTCGCGAGCTGCGCCTTGCGTTGCGTCAGCGAGCCCTCGCCTTCGGTCATTTGCCGCACCCGCATGCCGCGGCCGCGGATGCGTTCCACGAGGCCGTCGGCTTCGAGCTTCGAGTACGCCTTGCTGACGGTCATCGGGTTGACGTCCGCCGCCCTGGCCACGTCACGGACGCTGGGTAGCAAGTCCCCCGGCGCCAGCCGCCCCCCCGCGATGAGCGCAGAGGCCTGCTCGACGATCTGCTGATAGATCGGCGCGCCGGACTGCGGCTGAATGACGAAGAGCTGCGGCGAACTCATGTGTATCACTACAGCAATACACCAAGGCCGTGTCAAGAAGATTCTTTACGGCTCGCCCACAACCTTTGGTGGTGGATTGCTCGCTTGGACCGCACAGCGGGCCCTACTCCGCGTCGCGTGTGCGGACGTCAATGACTTCGGCCTCGATGACGCGGTCCTTGGGCGGGGGCGCTTGGTCGATCGTCGAGCCGAAGGTCCAGATGCGAACGCCCGGGCCGCTGTCTTGGCGACGGACGTTGCGGCGTAGCGCTGCGGCGAGCAGCGGCTTCAGGATCGACCGCACCGGCGGCACGAGGAGCAAGAAGCCGGCGATGTCGGTGAGGATGCCGGGCATGATCAGCATCACGCCCGCGACGAGCACCAGCGCGCCG
>JBGSJY010000182.1:0-2097 GCA_041741515.1 Pirellulales bacterium
GGGCCCGGTGGGCGCGCCGGCGGTGGAGCGGCCTGAGTACGCCGGCCGCATCGGCAAGCTGACGCCGACCGAGATGATCCAGATGAAGGCCCAGGCGAAGGCGGCCGAGCGGGCCGCGCGGATCGCCAGCCGCGAGTGGTACGGCTACTCGCAAGCGCGACCCTCGACGCCCGCCACTCCGTTCAGCGGCATGTACGGCGCGCAGTTCAGCGGCTTTTCACTCGGACGGCCCGATGCGTTCTATCCCGCGCGGCCGATTCTGGTGCTTCGCTAGCGTCGCGGGGCGGCGTGAGACTTGAGACTTGAGACTTGAGACTTGAGGGTCCATGCAGCAACCGTATAAGGCCAGCAACGCAACCCTCACACCTCAAGCCTCAGGTCTCACGCCGACGGCGTCCGAATCACCAGCAGGCGCTGCTCGGTCATATCCTCCATCGCGTAGCGGATGCCTTCGCGGCCGAGGCCGGAGTCTTTGACGCCGCCGTAGGGCATGTTGTCGACGCGCCAGCTGGGCACGTCGCCGATGACGACGCCGCCGACTTCGAGCGTGTCCCACGCCTGCTGGATCTTGTACCAGTCGCGCGTGAAGACGCCCGCTTGGAGGCCGAACTTGCTGTCGTTGGTCTGGGCGAGCGCGTCATCGAACGAGCTGAACTTGCTGAGGATCGCGACGGGGCCGAACGCCTCTTCGGTGCAGAGGTCCTGATCGCGGGGCACGTCTTCGAGCAGCGTTGCCTCGAGCATAGCGCCGTCACGCTTACCGCCGCAGAGGAGCTTGCCGCCGGCAGCAATGGCCGACTGGATCCAGCCGTCGAGCCGCTTGGCCTCGCCCTCGCTGATCATCGGGCCGATGAACGTGTCCTCGTTCTTCGGATCGCCGGCGATGAGCTTCTTGGTCGCGGCGACGAGCTTGTCCTTGAGCGCGTCGTAAATCTTCTCGTGCACGAGGATGCGCTGGACGCCGATGCAGCTCTGGCCCGACTGGTAGAACGCGCCAATGACGAGGCGGGCGACGGCGTCTTCGAGGTTCGCGTCCCCCTGCACCCATGAATCGTCGACGATGCAGGCCGCGTTGCCGCCGAGTTCGAGGATCACGGGCTTCTTGCCGGCGCGGGCCTTGAGGTCCCAGCCCACGTCGGGCGAGCCGGTGAACGACAGCAGCTTGAGGCGGTCGTCGGTCGTGAACAGGTCGGCGCCGTCGCGGTGGCACGGCAGGATGCTGAACGCGCCGGGCGGCAGGTCGGTCTCGGCAAGAATCTCGCCGATGACGATCGCCCCGATCGGCGTGCGGCTAGCGGGCTTGAGCACGAACGGACACCCCACCGCCAGCGCCGGCGCTACTTTGTGGGCGGCCAAGTTAAGCGGGAAGTTGAACGGCGAGATGAACGAGCACGGCCCGATCGGCACGCGCTGCACAAAGCCGCGATAGCCCTTGGCCCGGGCCGAGATTTCGAGATTCGGAATGTCTCCGTCGATGCGGACCGACTCCTCGGCCGCGATCCGGAAAGTGTCGATCAGCCTGGACACTTCGCCCCGCGAATCCTTGATCGGCTTGCCGGCCTCGATGCAGAGGGCCATCGCCATCTCGTCGGCGCGCTGCTTGAAGCGCTCGACGCAGTGGTAAAGCACCGCCTGCCGCTCGTAGGGCCGCATCAGCCGCATCGGCTCGGTAGCCTCAACCGCCGCGGCGATCCCGCGATCGATGTCACTCGCCGAAGCCATCGCCACGCGCGTCGCGACCTTGCCGGTGAACTTGTCGGTCACCTCCAGATCGGCGTTGGGCGACTCGGGCTTATTAGCGAGGTAGAAGGGGTATTTGTCTTTTAGCATTTTGGATTCACCGCGGAGTTCGCGGAGGACGCGGAGAGGATTTGCTTAAACTTCGACCAACAGTATACCGAGACTCTTTCTCGAAGAATCCATTAGGTATGCCTTCAGGTCGCGAAGAAGTGAGAGCTGATAACGCATTGTAGAGTCGGCAACATCAGCTGCTTGTGTCGTCGCGGCTAGAGCTTCTGTTCTCAACCGATGAGCCACTTGCTCAAGGTCAATCGTAGAGGCTTCTTCTGCGATGGCTTTCGTCGTCTTGGATCGATA
>JBGSJY010000183.1:0-5264 GCA_041741515.1 Pirellulales bacterium
CTTCGTCACCCAAACGAAGTGGTATTTGAGGTCATACCGGCTGTGGGCTCCCGAACGGTAATTCTCCATCCGGCTAGTATATGAACCTTAAGGTTTCGCCTGAAGGCGAGGGTTTCGGACCCATCGCAAGGACAATGAAGAGGACCGAGGCCATTCTCGTCGATTCGCGTCATTCGCGGGCTCTCCTTCTTTCTTTTCCGTCCTTTGTGCCCTTCGTGCCTTGGTGGTTCCTCCTCTTGGCGAACCAAACAATCCCCCTAGCATTATGGCATGAAAGCCTGCCTGTTCGATATCGATGGCACCCTCGTGCTGACCGGCGGCGCGGGGATGTTTGCGTTTGCCGAGACCTTCGCCGAGGACTTTGGCGTGCCGGAGATCTCGCGTGAGGTCCCCTTCGCGGGGCAGAGCGATCGCGGCATCGCCGGCAACCTGTTCGTCGCCCACGGCATCGAGGATACGGCGCAGAATTGGGCGCGTTTCCGGGAAGGGTACGTCGCCCGGATCGAGGACCACTTGCGGCTGCGTGAGGGACTCGTCTTGCCGGGCGTCTTCGCGTTGATCGATCGGCTCGAAGCGCTCGGCGACGTTCACATCGGACTGTTGACAGGCAACGTCGCCGCCGCCGCACAGATCAAGCTGCGCTACTACGATCTTTGGGATCGCTTCCCTTTCGGCGGCTTCGGCGACGATTACCCCGACCGCAACGACATCGCCGCGACGGCGGTCGCCCTCGCGCGGGAGCGCCATGGCAGTGCGTCGGAGAACGAACGGATCGTCGTGATCGGCGATACGCCCAACGATATCCGCTGCGCTAGGTCGGTCGGCGCGTACGCCGTCGGGGTGCCGACGGGTCACACGAGTCTCGAAGAACTCGCCGCGGCCGGCCCCGACGTATTGGTCGAAACGCTCGAAGACGCGGATGAGATTGTCGCTTATCTGTCGTAAGGCCGTGGGGTCCGCTGTGCGGACCGTGGATTGCGGCAGGAAGGCTCGTCACTCCATTAAGTCCAATTGACGGTCCACACAGCGCACTCTACGGACGGACGCCCGGCGCAACCGGCACAATCGGCTCTGCTCTTCGCCAGCCATCCGTCTCCCAGGGCAGCACGCCAGGCGCCTCGCCCTACACTTACGCGGACCCTTCCCCCCGCAATGAAGCGAGCGACTGTCGTGAACCGTTTTGACTTGGTAGTGATCGGCAGTGGCCCCGGCGGGCAGAAGGCCGCGATCTGTGCGGCGAAGCTGGGCAAGCGGGTCGCCATTGTTGAACGGCAGAAGGAACTGGTGGGGGGCGTCTGCCTGCACACCGGCACGATCCCCTCCAAGACCATGCGCGAGGCGATCCTCCACCTCACTGGCTTCCGTCAGCGCGAGGTCTACGGCGAGCAGTACCGCCTCCGCAAGTCGATTACGATGGACGACTTGCGTCACAAGCTGCAGCACGTATCGCGGCGTGAGTGGGACGTCATCCAAGACCAGTTCGACCGCAACGGCGTCGAGACGATGGCCGGCGAGGCGAGCTTCGTCGATCCGCACACGATCGAGGTCCTCACCCCCGAGGGGCCCGTCCTGGTCCACGCCGCCAACGTCCTCTTGGCGCCCGGCACGAAGCCGTCGCGCCCCAAGCACATCCCGTTCGACGGCCGCACCGTCTTCGACTCGGACGAGTTCCTCAACCTCGACCGCATCCCGCGCTCGATGATCGTGGTCGGCGGCGGCGTCATCGGCGTCGAGTACGGGCTGATGATGGCGACGCTCGGCGTCCGCGTCACGATCATCGACGGCCGCGACCGGCTGCTCGACTTCTGCGACCGCGAGATTGTCGATTCGCTCGTCTACAACGCCCGCTCGATGGGCGTTACGTTCCGCCTCGGCGAGAACGTCGCCGACGTGCGCCGTGTCGGCCTCAACGCGGCTGCGGTCGAACTCGAGAGCGGCAAGCGAATCCTTGGCGAGACGGTGCTGTTCAGCGTCGGCCGCACCGGCGACACCGAATGCCTCAACCTCGAGGCCGCCGGCCTGGCGCCCGACAGCCGCGGCCGGATCGTCGTCGGCGAGGGCTTCCAGACCGAGGTCCCGCACGTCTACGCCGTCGGTGACATCGTCGGCTTCCCGGCGCTTGCCAGCGCCTCGATGGAGCAAGGCCGCCAGGCCGTCTGCCACGCCTTTGCCGTGCCGGCCCGCGACATGGGCGAGATCCCCTACGGCCTGTTCACCGTGCCGGAGATCTCGCTGATTGGTAAGAACGAGCAGCAGTTGACGGCCGAGCATGTCCCTTACGAGGTGGGCCTCGCTCGCTTCTCGGAGATCGCCCGCGGGCAGATCGCCGGCGACGAGACGGGCCTCCTCAAGCTCCTCTTCCACCGCGAGACGCGCCAGCTGCTGGGCGTCCACGCGATCGGCGAGGCGGCGACCGAGATCATTCACATCGGCCAGGCCGTCATGTCCTTCGGCGGCACGCTCGACTACTTCCGCGACACGGTGTTCAACTACCCGACGATGGCAGAGGCGTTCAAAGTCGCCGCGCTCGACGGCTTGAACAAGCTCACGGCGTACGACGAGAGCGCCGCGGGCGGCTGGGGTGATTCGGAACTGGCGGACGTCGCGGCGCTAGCGGTCTGAACTCGCTCCCTCGGCATGCGTCTAGACCGCGGGCTGCGAAGCGCAGGAGTGCTTCCACCGCGCCGAAGTCACGCTGCGGCCACGGCGCCAGCTGGCCAAGCAGTGGCGAGTAAACACCCGCGATGGAGTCTAGTCGTGCAATCAGGCGGGACTCTCACCAGCGGCGACTTCCGCGACGGGATCGCTCGGCAACGGTGACCACGGCGTCATGAGACGGGTCGATGCGGTGTGCGACAGCGCACAGTCCGAATGGGATCGGTCCCTTTTAAGGCAGGGCCTTGAGCCCATCGCTGTCCGGTTGCAGGCGCCGACCTTTCCGCCGCGGGCTTGGTACTAGAGCGGCTTGCTTATTCTCACTTGGGGCGCGGGAAGGACTTAAATCCGCCGGTTGGCATGCACCTTGCGGCCTTATCGCGTATCTGGCCGGCCCAGTCTCTACGCCGCACGCCTTCGCACCCTAGAGCCCGAAACGTTGGGCTCCAGAAGGCGCATCGACGGCGCCCCTTGCGGACCTCAACCCCAAAGGAAGGAGGACATGACATTGTCTAAATGGCGGCACATCCTCGGCGCCTTTCTGGCGCCCCTAATCATTTCGCCCGCGATGGCGGGCGAGTACAGCAGTACGCCGTACTACGAAGAAGAGCCCTGGTACGACATCACCGAGTGGTTTGACGGCGACGATTGGCGCCGTACCGAGGCAGGTGAAGAGCTCGACGACAGTTCGACCGCGACGGGCTACGAGTATGACTACGGCTATTACTACGACGACGATGGCGACCTCGACTATGGCGGTCACTACGAGAACCAATACGGCTACGATTCGGACTACGGTTTCGACAACCGTTCCGCGAATGACGACTGGTTCTACGATTATTGGTACTTAAGTGACGCCCCGTCGTACTACAGCGACTGGGACGCGGACGGCACATACGAGTACGTCACGACCTATCGGGATTATGATGGCGACGGCTACTACGACGCCTATCTGACGTTCCGCGACTGGGACAACGACGGCGTCTACGAGGACGTCGATTACTACCGCTTCAACAGCGTTGCGGCTAACAAGAATGAGCAGTCCGATAGCAAGAAGCAGGGCGAGTCGATGCAGTCCAGGGCACAGCGCACCCAGGGCACGGTCGCGAAGGTGAAGAAGGTCAAGGTCCGCGGCAATGAGCACTTGTTGGTTCGTCTCGACGGCGGCGAGGGCAAGCAAAGCACGGTTGACCTTGGCCCCGCCACGGCCTTGAAAGACCGCGATATCACCGAAGGGATAAAGATCCAAGCGGACGGCCCGGTGGTGAAGGTGGGTGAGAAGCGTCTGCTCGTCGCCAAGTCGGTGAAGATCGACGGCGAGACCTTCAAGCCCAACCGCGATCGGGCGAAGGTGCAAGGCACGATCGTCAGCACGCGGAAGTTTGTGAACCGCGGCGCCAAGCATCTCCTCGCAACGGTGAAGGTCCGCCAGGCGGAGGGCAAGGAGGGCCAACAGGCAAAGGACGGCGGCCAACAGGCGAAGGGCGGCAAGATGCTGGTAGACCTCGGCCCGGCCGACAAACTGGGCGTAAAGCTCTCCGAAGATGACCAGGTGACGGTCGAAGGAGCGCCGGTCAAGGTGAATGACCAGCGAATCCTCATTGCCAGCCGTGTGCAACACGACGGCCAGACGATTGAGATCGACCGCCGGTCTGCCGACCAACGCGGAAGCTCTCAGCAGACCAGTCGCAACCAGCAGGCTAACCGTAAACAGCAGCGGCAAGATTCGCGAACTGCGATGAGGTCGCCTGCCTTCTCGGGCAAGGTCGCCTCGAAGCGAAAAGTGACCGTGCGTGGCGAAGAGCGGCAGCTGATGTTGCTACGCACCGATGCGGGACGCCAAGTCCTCGTTGACCTCGGTCCCGCTGAGCAACTCGACATGACCTGCGAGCCGGGTGACCGGTGCCAAGTGAGTGGCCCGGTTGTGAAGGCCAGGAGCGGCCAACCGGTCCTGCTTTGTCGGATGCTGGTCATCGACAACGGCGATCGCACCCGTGTCCGGCCCCAGCAGGCCGACGCTAAGAACCTGCGCGAGGTGACGGGCGACATCGGGACGCTGACGACCGTCGAGGTCCAGGGCGAGGAGCGCCAACAAGCTTACCTCCAAACGAAGGACGGCAAGCAGCTGATTGTCGATCTCGGCTCGCCCGACAAGCTGCCGCTGGACCTTACCGAGGGAGAGCAACTCTCCGCCCGGGGCCGGCTTGTGAAGGCCAATGACAACCTGATCTTGGTCGCCTTCGAGGCCAGCAAGGAGGACGGCGAGTCGCAGTCGATCCAGCGCTGATCGCAGCTGCCGATCTCGCTATCTCTGAAGACGCCACCGTGCCCCCCGGGCGCGGTGGCGTTTCTTCATTGTGTCGTCGAAAGATCAGCCACGAACGCTCGGGCGCCACGCCTGCCGCACGCCAACCTCGCCCGACTCCGGCGCCGCTTCCTCCGCTGAATCGACGCCTATCGCCACGTCAAGCGTGGGGCCGTCTGCTTCGGTCGCGTCAGCAATCATGAGCAGCAGCAGTGCCTCGTCGTTGGCGGCGGCGCTGGCCACGACCGCTCTGGTTGGCGCCGTGAAGCGGCTGCGTTGTGCAGGCGTCGGCATGGGCAGCGCC
>JBGSJY010000184.1:0-3599 GCA_041741515.1 Pirellulales bacterium
CCGCCTGCGCGAGGTCGGCCCGCGCCTTTGCCCGGCGTGCGGCGAGCCGCCGCGTGTCGAGCCTTGCGAGCAGTTGGCCCGCCGCGACAGCGTCACCCTCATCGACGGCCAGTTCCACCACCTTCCCCGCGCGCTCGAACGACAAAGTGCTCCGCCGCGCCGCGACCAGCGTCCCCGTATACACGCGCTCGCGTAGGAAGGACTCCACCAACTCTGCCGGCGCCGTGCGGACAGGAGTTAGCGATGCGCCGCGCTCTGTGTTGTCAACAGCTTGAGGGCCACTGCTGATGACGGACGCGGCCCCCGCCGCCACGATCGCCACCCCGAGCACGCCTGCTGTGACCGCTATCCAACGAGTAGTCATTTTATGACGATGCGCCAAAGCGAGGGCAAAAAAACGACCGCCCGGCGTGCCAAGCGGTTGGTTGACAAACAAGGTCCTAGGTCGCGAAGAGCTCGTAACGGAACATCTCGGCCTTCACGCCGTCCATGTGAGCCATGTAGTCGAACTGGCTCGACAGGGGCCGCCAGCCATAGCCGTCGAGCATCCTGTGCTGGTTCGTGCGGAGCGAGCGGATGGGGTTGTCAATGCCAATCTCGCCCAGCGTGTCGCTGCTGTGCGAGATGATCTGCGCGCCGAGGTAAACTGACCAGAGGCCGAAAACAACTTCTTCCGGTCGCACCCCCTCCGGGAGGGAGAGGTCGCCGGCGGCGACGCCGTGCTGGACGACCTCGACCACCGTCGTCATGCAGCTCTTCTCGCAGGTCTGCATGAGCTGCTGGCGCTCGGGCGACGTCTTCTCCCAGATCGACGACGCGCGGACGATCTGCTCGACCTTGAAGTGGTAGGGGAAGTGCTCCACGAACGCTTCCGCCGCCGCGCCAACCGTCGCCAACCGCACCCTGTCGGGGCCATCGAAACCAGCCGCCGCCCGGAACATCCGCTGGCGGGTGTCGAGGGCGTCGTTCACCAGGGCCAGCAGGATCTCTTCCTTATTGCGGAAGTGCTGGTAGATCGTCCCCTTGGAGTACTCGATCTGGGCCGCGATGCGGTCCATATTGAGCCCCAGATACCCACCTTCGAGGATCTGATCGCGGGCGACCGCCAGAATCCGCGCCTCGCGGAGCCGGATTTCGCGCTGCTTGCGCGACTCGCCCGGGCGGGGAGTTTCGGCGTGTAGCGGCGGTGGTGGGATGCTGACTGCCATGGCCTTTATTGACTACTCGTCAGTTTAGGACGACATGTCAAGAAAGTCTAGCCGAGTCTTGCCAAATAACCGAAAGAGAGGAGCCAGCCCTGTCCTAAAAGTCCACGGAGCGACGCCGCCATCGCGTCGCGAGGCGAGGCGGCCTCCGCCTGATCCCCTTCGCCTGGGCCCCGTCAGGCGTCCTTAATGATCTCTTTGACCGGCTGGACGAAATGGGGGCTCTTGCCCTTGGCCGTCAGTTCCTCGGCCTTCTTCTCGGCTTCTTTTTTCTGGCTGTAGTCGTAGAGGGCGACCCGCTTGAGCGACTGGTTGAAGACGCCCCAGAAGGCCTTCAGACGCACCTCCGCCGCGGCCTTGGACCGGGTGGTCTTCTTCTTGGTCGTCGTCTTCTTGGCCGCCTTCTTCTTGGGAGCGGCGGCTTCGAGGGCCTCGGCGGCTTCCGCTTCGGCGCGGAGATTTTGACGGCTGACGACTTTACGAGCCATTGAGCGGCCTCTGACGGGCGGACCGGACGGGTAGTAGCTGAGGGCGTCGGGCGACACCGAGCCGAGCATCCTAACACGTCGCTCGCCGCCGTCCTACTGGGGGGAGGGCTACGCCGGGCCCGCCGATCCGAGGGGCCGTCGCCTAGGCATTCGCTGCGGCCGTTTGCGGCTCGGGGTCGGACTCGATCTTGACGTGCATCTTTTCGGCTACCCGCGTCAGGCCCGCCTGGAAGTAGATGATCGGGCGTCGGCTCTGATCCCCCTTGGGCGAGCGGCTGCGGGCCCAAAAGAACATGCGATCGACCACCTTTTCCGGCAGCTCACCGCGGTTGACGGTATCCACCACGGCGTCGATGTACTCCAGTTCCACGGGCCGTCGCGCCTGGAGCCCGAGCGTGAGCCGCTCACGGAGCGAGGGCTCGCGTTTGTCGAAGGTCTGGGCGTGGACGGGGGACGGCCATGGCGCCGCCATCGCGGCCACCAGGACCAGACAACACAGCGAGTGCGGCTTCGGAGAAGGGAACATAGCGGGGCCTCCGGGAGGCGTGGCGGGGACCGATTTCGACCGCCGCGTTTAGCAAATCGCGGGCCCAACGCCAACGCCGAAGTCGCCGCCGTGCAGGGCGCCTGCCGGCCAATTTCGACGCCAACACGCCCTTCCGTGGGCTATGCTTAGACTGTAGGCTCCGACCTGCCCGGGCGGGCGAACAAAAGCCCCGACTCGACGTAACGACAGGAACCCACGCTTCCGATAACAACATCAAACCCAACACGGCGCGACAGCAGCAACGCCTGCCGCAAGCGCCGCTGACCGCTCAAGCTTTCGACCAAAATTCCGCCGGGAGGACCTAAAAAATCGATTGGCCCGAGCCGATCCATGGCCGCGCGCAGCGCTGTCCGGTTCGCGTCTTTCTTCGAGTGACTCCACTCCGTCGCAATCGGTCGAAAGTTTGAATCAAAGGAAGTCGTGGCGGGATCCCCCGCCGCGGCTTTCTTTTTTTTGGTGATGACTGAAGAGGGGCAAACTTTAGGAAGGGAGAGGGTGGGGATGGTGGGGGATGGGGGGAGGGTGGAGGCTTAAAGGCTCCGCTGTCTCGCTACGAAACCGACTGCCTGCCGATGCCTACTAGCACTACGACCGACGACGCCGTTTGGCGGAGGGAGTATCCCTTCACGGGTGGCCCCGACTGTCGTGAGCGGAAACTTCTCCTGCGCGTGAAGACGATTTCGAACGACTGTCGGGGTCGCGGAGCGACAAGAGGCGTGCGATGCTCGGTCGCCTCTCGTGCTGCGCACCCCGACAGTCGTTCGAGGAGAGGCGTTCGCTTAGGCGACGCTGCTCGCTCACGACAGTCGGGGCCACCGGCACCCAAGTAGGTCAGGCTGTGCCTGACGGCCCACCGATCACGCAACGGTCACCATCAACGGGTGAGGCGTCAGGCACAGCCTGACCTACGGAACTCGGCGCGGCCTCCTCTCATAGGTTCACCAGGCTGTGATTCTGGTGGAGCGGATGTCAAGCGACAGTTGCAACCCGCTCTGCCTCGCAGCGTGCCAGATAGAATTCAGACGAACGTAGCTTGTCAATTAGCACCTCCCTGTTCGTGCCGAAGTCACTCCAGGATAATTCACTGTAGTTCATCATAGCAGCGAGAAATCCAGCGGTATCGCCTGCCGTTAGGAGTTTCACTCCCCACCAAAAGTCTATCTGCTGCCTGGCTGATTCTTCTGCTTGGCGTCGTTCCTCCCCCGATAAATGGCCCAGATCACCCAGGGCAATCGCATCTAATCACGCAGCGATCCCGGTAAGAATGGCTTGAAGGGTGTTGTTGTTCCACCCGGCGCGGAGCCGTTTCCCGCGGAGAGTCTCACGGAGGGTGGTGTCCAGCTTGAGGATCGAGAGCGC
>JBGSJY010000185.1:0-7233 GCA_041741515.1 Pirellulales bacterium
GGCGTCGAAGTTGCCGTCTTCGCCGGTCGAGTCGGTGTACTTGAAGTGGATGAAGAAGAAGTCGTACTTGTCCCAGTTGGCTTTGAGGACTTCCATCTGCTCTTCGATCGTCTGGGCGTCGCCGAGGATGTCCATGCCCACCAGCGACGCGAGGCCCTTGTACATCGGGTAGACGGCAATCGCCCCGGCCTTCAGACCGTACGCGCTCTCAAAGCTTTCGATCGAGGGCTTGCCGGTGATGCCGCGGAGCGTGCAGCAGTTGGCCTTTTTCTCGTGCGAGAGGAACTTGCGGACCTGCTTGACGAACTCGTCGCAGATTTGGGCCGTCTTCTCGCTGGCGGCGTCTTTCGCCTCGGCCTTGAGTGGGGGGACGCCGGTGGCTTGCGGGTCGGTGTCGGCGACATTCCCTCCGAGACCCTCCCCACGGAGCACGACGACGAAGCGGTGCTCCTTAACGGGCTTAACGATCACCTCGACGCCATCGATCTTCACTTCCTTGGCCAGCCGCTCAACGATAGGCGTCGATTCCTCGGTGGGGATGCGGCCGGCGCGGCGGTCGGTGATGTTTCCCGAGGCGTCGACGGTGCAAAAGTTCGCGCGGATCGCGACGTCGCCATCCTGCAGCGCGAAGCCGATGCCGGTGGCCTCCAGTGCGCCGCGGCCGATGAGGAACTTCACCGGGTCGTAGCCGAACAGCCCCAAGTGCCCCGGTCCCGAGCCGGGCGAGATGCCGGGCGCCACGGGGATGGACCCGCCGCAGACGCCCTCCTTCGCCAGCTTGTCGAGGTTGGGCGTGTTCGCGGTCTCGAGCTCGGTCTTCCCGCCCGGCTGCTGCGGCAGGCCGCCCAAGCCGTCGCCGACGTACATGACGATCTTCGAGTCGTTCTTCTGCAGCAGCGGCTTGATCAGGGCGTGGATGTCCATGACGGAGGGGTGAGGCTTGAGTCGTGAGGCTTGGAGGGAAGCTTGAGACCTCTAATCGTCGGGATTGCCGCCGCTTCGGCAAGGGCCGCGGAAAGGGGAACCGCCAGGAGCGCCAGGGATCGCCAAGTTTTTGACAGGATTAACAGGATCGACCGGATTCCAACTCCATCCCGTCAATCCAGTTGATCCTGTCTAACTTGTTTTCTTTTCTTTCCTGGCGAGCCTTGGCGCTCCTGGCGTCTTGGTGGTTAATCATTTCATGTCCAACTCCACCAGCGTCGTCCTCATCGGCATGCCCGGCTCGGGGAAGAGCACCGTTGGGGTGCTGCTTGCCAAGCACCTGTCGCTGGGATTTCTTGATACGGATTTGCTAATCCAACAGGCTCACGGCAAGTCGCTCCAGGCGATCGTCGATGGCGAAGGGCAGGGGGCTTTGCTGCGGGCCGAGGAGGCGGCGGTGCTCGGCGTTCGGGCCCAGTGCTGCGTCATCGCCACCGGCGGGAGCGTCGTCTACAGCGCGGCGGGGATGGCTCATCTGAAGTCGCTGGGCACGCTCGTTTATCTGGCGACCGACCTGGCGACGCTCGAAACCCGTGTCGGCGACTACACGATGCGCGGCCTTGCGAAGCGCCCCGACCAGACCCTCGCCGACCTCTACGCCGAACGGTCCGCCCTCTACGAACGCCACGCCGACGTGACGGTCGAAACCACCGGCCTAACGCACGACGCGGTGTGCCAGCAGATCGAAGCCGCCGTATCAGCCAGCCACTGGCCGCCCGCTGACCAGCCGCGTGGGCCGCGTTAGAATGCTGGCACGAAAAGATTCACCACAGAGGCACGGAGGACGCGGAGGGACGCACTGAGGAAGTTGGACAGGATTTACAGGATCGACAGGATGAATGACTTGCGAACGGAAGCCTTAATCCTGTTGATCCTGTAAATCCCGTCAAAAAACTCAGCGCGTTCTCCGTGTCCTCCGTGCCCCCGTGGTTAACCCAAACCAACTCACCACCATGTCCTTGCTCAAGTACGACCCCTCCGGCGCCTTCTTTGACCATGGCGGCACGTCGCAGGCGGAGCTCGACGCGCTTGCGCCGCAGCTCGAGTCCGCGCGGGCTGAGGTGCTCGCCGACGCCGAGCTGTGGGCCGCCGGCGCCGAGGTCCCCGAGGCGAAGGAGCCGCTCGACGCGGGGTTTCATTTGCTGCCCGACCGGTTGCTCGCTGAGCTGAAGGAGAAGGGCGACAAGAGCGAAGTCGCGCGGCTGAAGGCGACGGCTGACCGGCTGGCGGGCGATTGCAAGAGCGTCGTCGTGCTGGGCATCGGCGGTTCGTACATGGGCGCGCGGGCGCTGCTCGAATCGTGCTGCCACCCGTACTACAACGAAGTCCCCGCCGACGCGCGTGGCAATCGGCCCCGCATCTACTTCGAGGGGAACAATGTCGATAACGACGCGGCGACAGGGCTCATCGAACTCTTGAAGAGCCGTAACGAGCCGTGGGGCGTGGTCGTGATCTCGAAGAGCGGCGGCACACTCGAGACGGCGGCCGCGACGCGGATTTTCTTGCGTGAGCTCGCCGCCTCGGCGGGCGACAAGCTCACGCAGCGCTTCGTGCCCGTCACGGGAACAAGCGGCAAGCTGTTTGATTTGGCGAAGGCGCTCGGCGCGCCGGAGCTGTATGACGTTCCCGACGGCGTTGGCGGCCGATTCAGTGTGCTTTCGGCAGTCGGCCTGCTGCCGGCGGCGATTTTGGGGCTCGATGTCGAGAAGCTGCTCGCCGGCGCCAAGGCGATGAACGACCATTTCGCCACGGCGCCGGTGAAGGACAACGTCGTGCTCAAGTACGTCGGCGTCTGCCACCTGCTGGAAGAGACCGAGGACTGCGTCGTACGTGTCCTCAGCACCTGGGGCAAGCGGCTCGAAGCGGCCGGCCTGTGGTACGACCAGCTGCTCGCCGAGAGCCTCGGCAAGGACGAGCGTGGCGCCCTGCCGCTGACGGTCGTCAACACGCGCGACCTGCACAGCCGTGGCCAGCAGCACCAAGAGGGCGTCCGCGACAAGCTGATCACCAACGTCATCGTCGCGAAGCAAGACTCCAGGCCCCTGGCGATCGGCAAGCTCGATCTCGACGGCAAGGCGTACAACCAAGACAAGCTCGACGAGCTCGCCGCCAAGACGCTGCCGGAAGTCCTCACCGCGGCGATCGCCGGCACCAACCAGGCCTACGCCGAGGACAACCGCCCGACGACCGACATCGTGATGCCCGAGCTCGACGAGCACACGATCGGCCAGTTCCTGCAGATGATGATGCTGGCGACGGTGGTCGAAGGCCGCCTGATCGGGATCAACCCGTATGGTCAGCCGGGGGTGGAGGCTTATAAGAAGAATATGAACGCTCACTTGCGGAAGTGATCTTTGATTTACCGCGGAGGGCGCGGAGGACGCGGCGAATCAAATTATGGCAGATAGCGATATCACTGCCGATGCTCTCAAGACTACCGACTCTCCAGAAGGGAGACGCGATCGGCGTGCGTTTAGCGTTATCGCTTTGACTTTCGCGATGATCGCATTCGTTCTTGCGGCGCTGTCGCCTTGGGTAGCGCCGGCTTTTGATCCTGACCAACGCGAGATTGAAGACCGCGCGGTCGATGTCGTTGTTGCTTTTAAGGACAAATTAGCCGCCAGGATGAAAGGCGAAGCGCCGCCAAAGCAAGAGTGGGACCCCAAGTCCGTAAATTGGTATCCAGCGTCGGCAATTGGGTTTGGAGCAATCGGTCTTTGCTTCGGCGTCATTGGCTTCGTTAGTAACGAGCATCGACGATTGAGTCTCTCGGCCATTTTGTTGTCGATTTCGGCGATGCTTCTTCAATACTTTTTACTCATGGCCGCCGCACTGCTGCTTATCATCATGATCGCAGCAATCGTAGGTTCGATCGGCGGGTAAAATCCTCTCCGCGTCTCCGCGGTGAATCCATAATCCAAAAGAATCGATGCCCACGACGCTCACTTGGTACGGCCACAACGCTTGGCTGCTCGACTGCGACGGGACGAAGGTCCTTGTTGACCCGTTTCTCAATGACTCGCCTACGTCGCCGGTGAAGGCGGAAGATGTGGCATGCGATTACATCTTGGTCTCGCATGCGCACGGCGACCACTTGGGCGATACGGTTGCGATCGCTAAGCGGACCGGCGCGACGGTTATTTCGAGCTATGAGATTTCGCTCTGGCTTGCGAAGCAGGGGGTTGAGGAATCGAAGGCGATTGGGATGAACCCCGGTGGATCTATCACGCTGCCGTTTGGGCGGGTGCGGATGACGATCGCTCATCACTCCAGCAGCTTACCGGATGGCGCCTATGGCGGCGTGGCGATGGGGATCGAGGTGACCACGGGCGGCAAGCGGATTTACTTTGCTTGCGACACGGCCATGTTCTTCGACATGAAGATGATCGGCGACCCGTCGCTCGCCGGGTCGCATCTCGACGTCGCCGTGGTGCCGATCGGCGACCTCTTTACGATGGGCCCGGCCGAGTCGGTGCAAGCGACGAAGCTACTAATGCCCGCCAAGGTGCTGCCGTGCCACTACAATACGTTCCCGCCGATCCGGCAGGACGCCCAGGAGTGGGCCAAAGAGATCCGCAATCACACCGTCTCCGAGCCGATCGTGCTGGAGCCGGGCGGGTCGATCACGCTATGAATGAAGTCTCACGCAATGGCGCGAAGACGCAAAGAGTTTGAGCTTCGAGTCCTTTGCGTCTTCGCGCCTTTGCGTGAGACCTTGCCAGTTTCAATCACGAGAGAGGTCGCCATGCTCCGAAGATTCTCCGCGTCTGTGCGTCTCTGCGCGATGCTTCTCGCCGCGAGCCCCGTGCTCGGCGCCGAGCCGCTGGTGTGGAAATGGAAAGAGGGCGACTCGATCCGTTACCAGTTGACGCAGTTGACGGGGATGACGATTCAGGCGGGGCCGGCGGGCGAGGTCTCGACCTCGATGCGACAGGACATGCTCATGGACTGGCAGGCGGACGACGTCGCCGACGACGGCGCCGCGAAGATCACGCAGCGGGTCGAGCGGATCGTGATGCAGAACAAGGCGGCGGCGGGGCAGGGCTTCACCTACGATTCCGACAGCGAGGACCCGCCCGCCGGGATGGCGGCGCTTGTCGCGCCCGCCTTCGAGGCGATGGTCGAGCACCCGATTCAACTCTTAATGCGTCCCAGCGGCGAGATCGCGGAAGTCGAGCTGTCGGACGAACTCTCCAAGGCGCTCGACAACTTGCCCGGGGGCGCGGTGTCGGGCCCGATGATCAAGCAGATGAGCGAGCAATCGACGCTCCGGTTCCCCGACGAGCCCCTCGCGATCGGCGACAAGTGGACCAACACGGCCGAGGTCGAGTCGCCCGCGATTGGCGGGATGAAGATCTATACGACCTACACCTACGACGGCCCTCGCGAGGTCGATGGGCGTGAGTACGAGGCGTTTACGCCGTCGATCCGGATGGAGCCCACCGGCGACGGGGGGCAGTTTCAAATGGAGTTCGACACGAAGGAGTCGACCGGCGAGGTTCTCTTCGATCGCCAGAAGGGCCGGCTCTTCCGCTCACGGCTGCTACAAACGATCGAGATCCGGGTGCAGGTCGGCGACCGCGAGATCGCCAACACGATGGAGCAGACCGTCGAGATGCGCGAGATCGGCAAAGACGAGACCCCTAACCTCGGCGCGCCGCCCGAAGAAGAGGCGGGAGCGGCGCCGAACGAAGAACCCGGCGCCACCGAGTAGCGCAGGTTTAGCTCTTTCCCACTTCCCACTTCCCACTTCCGCCTTCCCACTTCGCTTGTCCGACTCGTTCGTCACCGTTTGCCGCGTCGGCGACCTCGCCGAGGGCCAGGGCCGCACGGTCGTGGTCGGTGAGCGCCTCGTCGCGATCTTCCTCGTCGGCGGCGAGTATCGGGCGATCGACGACCTGTGCCCGCACCAGGGGGCGTCGCTCGGCGCGGGCTGTGTGGAGGACGGCGAGGTCTACTGCCCCTGGCACGGCTGGCGTTTCCGCCTCAGCGACGGCAAATGGGCCGACAACCCGCGGCTGGGGATCGATGTGTTTGAGACGCGGGTCGTGGGTGAGGAAGTGCAGGTTAGAGTGGGCGGTGGGAAGTAGGTAGTGGGCGGTGGGCAGTCGGCAGTGGGCAGTGAAGAAGGTAGGTAGGGCGCGGCTGGTACCCGCTTCAGCACCCTCCGCTAGCCCCTCCCTCTAAAGAAGGAGGGGGATAAGTAAGGCGACTGCGTCGCCTGGGTATGTCGCAACGTCTTGGGGACCGGTCGATAAGGGCGGCTGCGCGCGGTAAACTGTTTGGCTTGAGTCCTGCCCACCGCCCACTGCCTGCTGCCCACTCCCCATGAAACTTGCTGTCATCGCCGGCGACGGCATCGGCCCCGAAGCCGTCGGCGCCTCGCTCGAAGTCCTCAAGGCAGTCGCCCCTTCGTGTGACCTGTCGTTCACGACGACCGACTTTCCGTTCTCGGCCGCTTATTTCCTCGAGACGGGCCATGTCCTCTCCGACGAGGACATCGCGACGCTGCGCGGGTATGACGCGATCCTGCTCGGCGCCGTCGGCGGCCTGCCGAACGACCCGCGACTCGCCGGGGGCGTCATCGAGAAGGGGATCCTGCTCAAGCTGCGCTTCGAGATGGACCAGTACATCAACCTGCGGCCGGTGACGCTCTATCCCGGCATCGAGACGCCGCTCAAGAACAAGACCAGCGAGCACATCGACTTCGTCTGCGTGCGCGAAAACACCGAGGACCTCTACTGCGGCGTCGGCGGCTTTGTCCGTAAGGGGACGCCGCACGAGATGTCCACGCAGACGATGATCTCGACCCGCTTCGGCGTCGAGCGCTGCATCCGTTATGCTTTCGAGCTGGCGAAGACACGCAAGCGCAAGCACCTAACGCTCGTCCACAAGACGAACGTGCTCACGTTCGCCGGCGACACCTGGCACCGCGCGTTCCAAGAAGTGGCGGCCGAGTACCCGGGCGTCGAGACGGCGTACCACCACGTGGACGCCTGCTGCATGTACATGGTCAGTAGGCCCGAGGTCTACGACGTGATCGTGGTCCCCAACATGTTCGGCGACATCATCACCGACCTCGGCGCCGCGATCGCGGGCGGCATGGGGATCGCAAGCAGCGGCAACCTCAACCCCGACGGCGTCGCGCCCGGCATGTTCGAGCCGGTGCACGGCTCGGCGCCCGACATCGCGGGGCAGAACGTCGCCAACCCGATCGCCACGATCGACTCGCTCGGCCTCTTGCTGCGC
>JBGSJY010000186.1:0-6207 GCA_041741515.1 Pirellulales bacterium
GCGGGCCACCAGCTCGGCCCGCTCGGCCACCGCAGCGGCGACCTGCCGATCGAGCACCCCAATCCGCGCCCGCAGCGCCTTGGCGCCGGTAGCGGGAGTCGTTTTGAGGGCGGCTTTCTTGGCCATCGATCGAGCGCCTAACGGATTACGGCATCGGGACTTGTGTCGGAAACCATCGCCCCGAACTGCCACTTTGACACTCTACCACAACCCCGCAGCCGAGGGCGGCAGCCCCGGGGTCCCAAAATGGCAGCCCCGCAATGGGTCTCGAAGCCCGCCAGCGGCGGCGTAACTCTTGCTCCCCTATCGGCTTATGTCAAGCAGACCGGCCAAGGCGATGCTGGCACGGACTTTGCTTTTCTGCGATGAGGTCGCGCTACGGGTTCACGCGCGGCTGGCGCCGACGGCTTTTTCTGACCGAACGTCAGGAAATCGCTTGTTCTGACCAACCGTCAGTTAATGAGCCGCCGACGCTTGCCGCGGGTGGCGCCGCGAATCGGGCAACCGTCCAAAACCAACCACCAACCACCGACCACTGCTGCGGGCCCCTCGGGGACAGAGCGCCCCAAGGGCACAGCCGCAGATCAAAAAAGACCGGAAAGGAGCCATCTATGGCCGCTGGAGAAAAGATCATCGGCATCGACCTCGGAACCACCAACTCGGTGGTCGCCGTCATGGAAGGTGGCGAGTCGAAAGTCATTGCGAACGCCGAAGGCAACCGCACGACGCCGTCGGTCGTCGCCTTCACTGACAAGGGCGAGACGCTCGTCGGCGAGCCCGCGCGCCGTCAGGCCGTCACCAACCCGACGCGCACCGTCTACTCGATCAAGCGCTTCATGGGCCGTCGTCACGACGAGGTCCAGAGCGAAGAGAAGATGGTCCCCTACGAAATCGTGGGCGGCGCCAACGACTACGTGAAGGTGAAGGCCGGCTCGCAAGAGATGACTCCGCCGGAAGTCTCCGCCAAGATTCTGCGCAAGCTCAAGGAAGCGGCCGAGTCGTACCTGGGCCACAAGGTCAACAAGGCGGTCATCACCGTGCCGGCCTACTTCAACGACGCCCAGCGTCAGGCCACCAAGGACGCCGGCGAGATCGCGGGCCTCGAAGTCGCGCGGATCATCAACGAGCCTACCGCGGCTGCGATCGCTTACGGCCTCGACAAGAAGGGCCAGGAGACGATCTGCGTCTTCGACCTCGGCGGCGGCACGTTCGACGTGTCGGTGCTCGAAGTCGCCGACGGCGTCTTCCGCGTTATCAGCACCAACGGTGACACCCACCTCGGTGGCGATGACTTCGATGAAGCGCTGATCAACTATGTCGCCAACCAGTTCCAGAAGGAACAGGGCATCGACCTCCGCAAGGACACGATGGCCCTGCAGCGCCTGCAAGAGGCCTGCGAGAAGGCGAAGAAGGAACTCTCCAGCGCGCAATCGACCGACCTCAACCTGCCGTTCATCACGGCCGACGCGTCGGGCCCGAAGCACTTGCAGATGACGATCTCGCGGATCGACTTCGAGAAGCTCGTCGATGATCTGGTGGAGCGTTGCCGCGGCCCTGTGATGAAGGCGCTCGAGGACGCCAAGCTTGACCCGTCGAAGATCGACGAGGTCGTGCTGGTGGGCGGCTCGACGCGCATCCCCAAGGTGCGCGACCTGGTGAAGCAGATCTTCAAGAAGGACCCGCACCAGGGCGTCAACCCGGACGAAGTCGTCGCCATCGGCGCCGCGATCCAGGGCGGCGTCCTCGCGGGCGACGTCACCGACGTGCTGCTGCTGGACGTCACGCCGCTGTCCTTGGGCATCGAGACCCTCGGCGGCGTCATGACGAAGCTCGTCGAGCGCAACACGACGATCCCCGCCGAGCGGAAGCAGGTCTTCAGCACGGCCGACGACAACCAGACCGCGGTGACCGTCCGTGTCTTCCAGGGCGAGCGCGAGATGTGCGCCGACAACCGCATGCTCGGCCAGTTCAACCTCGAAGGGGTCCCGCCGGCGCCGCGTGGCGTGCCGCAGATCGAGGTCAAGTTTGACATCGACGCCAACGGCATCCTCAGCGTCTCGGCCAAGGACCTCGGCACCGGCAAGGAGCAAACCGTCACGATCGAGCAATCGAGCGGCCTGTCCGACGCCGAGATCGAGCGGATGAAGAAGGACGGCGAAGCACACGCCGCCGAGGACAAGAAGAAGCGCGAGCTGGTCGAGGCCCGCAACGGCGGCGAAGCCCTGGCCTACTCGGTCGAGAAGACGCTCAAGGAGCAAGGCGACAAGGTCAAGGAGAGCGATCGCCAGCCGATCGAAGCGGCGATCGCCAAGGTCCGCGAGGCGTCCAAGACCGACGACCTATCGGCGATCAAGAGCGCCACCGACGCCCTGCAACAAGCCTCGCACGCGATGAGCGAAGCGATGTACAAGGCGGCCGCCGGCGGAGCCGCAGGAGCAACAGCCGCGGCCGACGCAACGCCCGCCGCGGAGGACGATGCGATTGATGCGGAGTTCGAGGTGAAGGAGAGCTGAGGATTGAATTAGCCGCGGATGGTCGCGGATAAACGGAGAAAGATTGAGCAACGCGATAGCCGGGGGCGTTTCCGCCCCCGGCTATTCTTTTAGCACGCTAGAATGAGTAAAGCCGTTTGCCGTCGAATTCGATCGCGGGGAGCGGATTGCACTCGTTTGATCCAAGTCCATGGCGGTGTGAGACGAGACGATGCAACACAAGCGTTCTTACCTCATACTCGCAATCACCGGAGCGATCGCAGTCTGGTTATCGCGTCCGATCTTCGCCTCCGGCGATCCCAAAACCGACCCGCACAACATGGTCGCTGCGTTCCAACTGGTGCGGGACTTGCCATTGATCCTCGTAGCCTGGGGGGCGTTTTTCATAGCGCTCGGCTACACGGTTTGGACGGCCTGGAAACGCGGGCTCTCCAACACCGATACCAGCGGCGATCACGATCCGAATCGCTCATAATCGCCGGGTGCCGTGCCGGGTGCCATGCTCGCGCGCCAGCATGAGCATGCGCACTACCGGGTAACTCTGCCGTAACGCACATGCCCATGCTGCATGTGGGCCGGGTGCCCAGGGTAAGCCGGGCGCCATGCTCTCACCCGATAGGGGTTGAGCATGGGAAGTGGAGAGAACTGCCGATCCTGATTCACCTGCCCCTCCGCTGCGCGTGTGGGCATGGCGCCCGGCCTCATCGACGGCGCGACGTTTGGTTCGACTTGACAGCAGCGCGGATCAGCGCTTTGAGCGCCGGCTTGTTAAGCTTCTCCCCTTCGTGGAAGTCGATGGCGCGGCGGACGCCGCCTTCCAGGCTGGAGTTGAAGAGGCCCGCCGGGTCGTCGAGCGAGGCGCCCTTGGGGAAGGTCATCTTCACGACACTCTTGTAAGACTCGCCGGTGCAGAGGATGCCGTCGTGCGACCAGACGGGGTTACGCCACTTCCACTCTTCGATGACCTCGGGGTCGGCCCCCTGAATGACGGCACGGATCGCGGCGAGCGTCTCGCCTCGCCAGTCGCCAAGCTCAGCGATCCGCGCGTCGATCAGCTCGGAAGCAGACGGCTCAACCGGCGTCGCCGCCTTCTTGGACGATGCTTTCTTCATCGCGACGCGTCTCCGTCGAATCTTGTGGGAGGCGTATCCGACGCCGTGTTCGCGCAGCTTACCATTGGCGGCTAGGAGAACGTAATCGGCGTCGAGAGACGCCTCCCACACCGGGCCAGGTTGATGCCCTCTTTAGTTGCCGTCGTTGCGCGCGGCGAAGTTCGCCCACACGGCCGGTTCCACATCGAAGTTCAACACGTGCACCGACCCGTCGCAGCGCGCGGTGACAAGGCCCGCCACATGGGGGCCGCCGAAGTTCTGCAGGTAGTGCTTCCCCTTCTTGTCCGACTGCGGGTTGCTGCGGTCGTACTCCGTGTCGCGCCGCGGCGGGACGCTGCCGCTCGCGACGCGGGCATTGTCGTAGTCGAAGCCGACGTACATCGAGCCGTTGTCGCCCGGGTTGTCGTGGGGGATGCCGTTGGTCTGGTTGTCGAAGTCGGAGTCGATCGAGGCGACATCGTAGTAGAGGGTGTAGACCCACTTCTCGGCGGCGAGCATCGTCTTGGAGGCGCCGTCGGTGATCTGGGCGATGCGCGCGCCGGAGTGATCGCCGACGACGCCGGTCCAGTTGTCGCGGAGCCACTTGTAGTCGCTCACCCAGCGGCAGTTGGGGAAGAGGCCCTGGCACTGCGAACCGTCGAACGGCGTGTGCAGCCAGGGGCCTACGTTCATGCCGCCGACGAGCATGCGGGCGCCGGCGTTGGCGGCGTAGTCGGTCTTTGCGGCGACGCTCGGCGGCGAGAAGTTGAGGCCCTCTAGGTCGAACGCCGGGTAAGCCGTCGCGACGCGGCGGCTCGGGCAGTTCATCGTCGCGATCGGCACGGCGGCCAGCTCGGCCAGCGCGTCGCGGAGCGCCATCATCTCGGTGACGCCGAGGCCCGGGAGCGAATGCGACGCGAGTTCCAGGAAGGGCGCGGTCTGGTAGACCCAGCCGCCCGGTTGGCGGGCGCCGTAGCCGACGTTGGGGTCGCCGATCCAGGCCGCGTTCCAGCCGCCGGTCGGGAGGGCGCCGTGCGTCGATTCAAAGTTGAGGGCGGCGACGCCGATCTGGTGGAGGTTGTTCTTGCACTGGGTGAGCCGGGCCGCCTCGCGCGCTGCCTGCACGGCCGGCAGCAAAAGGGCTACCAACACGCCGATGATCGCGATCACGACCAGTAGTTCCACCAGCGTAAAGCCAGTGCGACGTCGGATGGGTCGGACGGGGCGTGGCATCGGCCGGCGTCGGAGCGTAGCGGGGGGAAGAGAACGCCATGCGGGGCGTGAACGCTTCACCGTAGCGACTGTGGCGGGGGGGGAGCTACCGCGAAGAGGCCCCGTAGTCGGACAGCAGAGGTCGTGTCGGGGGAGATCGGGGGGGAATGGTGAAGCTTGTTGGGGGTTCCTCCGGGAGCTGACGCTTCCCGGCTCGCATTGAGTGAGTCGTGCATTGCCACACGAAACGGCCCGCCAGCCGCAGGAACTCCGTGCGAGCCGGGAAGCGTCAGCTCCCGGAGCGCCCCACGTTCGACGCCCCACCCCCGCGCGTTAGACTCAAGGCCGCGTCGTGACCCTCTTCTCGGCTCTCACCGCAGCGACACGCTGCGACTTGCGGTCCTTTTTGACTTGAGGCAACCCAGGCCCTCGATCCCACGTAAACCTATAGACCTTCGCACTTCCCACTTCCGACATCCCAATTCCCGTTCCTCCCATGCCTTTCCGATTCGACAAGCTGACCATCAAAGCCGGTGAGGCGGTGCAGCACGCGCAGGAGCTCGCCGCCGAAGCGGGGAACCCACAGGTCGAACCGCTGCACCTGCTCGCCGCGCTGCTGGCCGAGTCGGAGGGGGTCGTGCGCCCCGTGCTGGAGAAGACCGGCGCGAATGTGGGGCAGCTCGATCAGATCGTCCGCGCGGAGCTCGGGCACTACCCGAAGACTTCGGGTGGCGCCCAGCCCCAGGCGTCGCGCGACTTGATGAAGGTGCTCGAAACGGCCCAGGCCGAGGCGGGCACGATGAAGGACGACTACACCTCGACCGAGCATTTGCTGCTGGCGCTCGCCAAAACGCCCGGCAAGGCCAAGGACACCCTCAAGCTCAACGCCATCGACGAGGACGACCTCTTGCAGGCCCTCCGGCAGGTGCGTGGCAGCTCGCGGGTCACCGATCAGTCGCCCGAAGGGAAGTTCCAGGCGCTGGAAAAGTACGGCATCGACCTGGTGGAGCGGGCCGAGCAAGGGAAGCTCGACCCGGTGATCGGCCGCGACGCGGAGATCCGTCGCGTCATCCAGGTGCTGTCGCGGCGGCGGAAGAACAACCCGGTGCTGATCGGCGAGCCCGGCGTCGGCAAGACGGCGATCGCCGAGGGCCTGGCGCTGCGCATCGTCAACGGCGACGTGCCGGTGAGCCTCAAGAACAAACGCGTTATCGCGTTGGACATGGGGGCGCTGGTCGCGGGGGCGAAGTTCCGCGGCGATTTCGAGGAACGCCTCAAGGCGGTGCTTAAAGAGGTCGAGGACGCCGCGGGGAGCGTCGTGCTCTTCATCGACGAGCTGCACACCGTCATCGGCGCCGGCGCGGCCGAAGGGGGCGCCGACGCGGCGAACCTCATGAAGCCCGCCCTCGCGC
>JBGSJY010000187.1:0-5147 GCA_041741515.1 Pirellulales bacterium
CACCCCCCCCCCCCCGCCGCTCTGGTCGCTACCCCGTTTTGGTGAAACTCCGCCGTCGCTAGCGCCGACGCGCTGCTAGACCGCACGCGGCGCCGAGGGCCACGAGGCCCAACGTCGCCGGCTCGGGAACGACCGCGCGGACGTTGTCGATGTAGACCGTGATCGGGGCGGTGCCCGACTTGTTGATGAAGAACTGGAAGCCGGTCGGGACGTAGTCGGTGACTCCGCCGAAGAAATCATTGAAGGACGGTCCGCCGCCAAACGAAACGTCGGTCGCGATCGACAAGTCGGTGTAGGTGCCCGGCGTGAGCGCTTCAACGGCGATGAAGTCCGCCATCTGGAGCTGATTGCCGACCATCAGCGACGGCGAGTAACCGAAGAACGTGACGCCGAGGCTGGCGAAACCGCCCGCAAACTGGTCGGTGAGGGTGAGGTCGAACAGGATCTCGTTCACCCCCGGAGGGTTGGCCAGGGCCGCGGGAATGACGGTCTCGGTGCGGGCGCCCTCGAAGGTCGCTGGTGTAATCAGCGAGTACTGCAGCGCGGTCGTTCCTTTGGTCACGCCGGTGGTCGTCGACGCGGCGACCGAGGAGCCGCCGGTAGCAAAAAAGCCGTCGAGGTTATCCTCGAACGAATAGAGGAGCTGCGCTTGGGCGGCGCCGCTCAGTCCGCAAACCAAAATCGCAGCTGCGCAAGCTCTTGTGGCGAATCTCATGAGTCTCTCCGGGGTCAAACGTGGTTGCCTGATTCAGTCAAAAGTCGCGCGAAACGCCGCGAGGCGGCCGCGCTGGTAACAGCACGCATCGATCGCTCTTGGGTCACCGATATCGTGGACGGGTCAGCAGTCCAAGCCCGCCGACAACAAGCAGGATGGCGGCCGTCGGCTCGGGCGTAGCGATTCCGGCCTGGGCGACGCCGGCGGAAGCGAGGCCGTACCGGTCGGCCCAGTACGCGTAGTCGTTGTTGTTGACGACGCCGTCTTGGTTGCCGTCGCCCTCGAAAAAGCTGGCGGGGTTCACGATGGGGGTCTCGAGGTCGATGCTGTCACGCCACACGGTGTAGTCGGCGGCGTCGACGACGCCGTCGCCGTTGTAATCGGCCTCATAGATTTGCCCGGTACGGACGTTGTCGAAGTACAACGTGATCGGGCCGCCGGCCAGGTTGACGTAGAACTGGAACCCGGTGGGGATAAGGTCGTTGGGGCCGCTCCCGAGCGTCCCGAAGGCGTCGTCGAAAGAGACGGGAAACTGAAACGTGAGCGGATGAAAGTTTCCGCGGGTCAAGTCGAGCAAGACGTTCCGATGGGTACCGGGTCCCAGCGCGCCAAGCGACACTTGATCGCGGATAAACTGGACCTGAGCGCCGGCGACTTGACCGCCGGGATAATTGGGTTGGGAGTCACCGAAGAACGTCACGCCGAGGTCGGCGAAAGTGCCCGTGAAGGCCTCGGGGATCGTGATATCGACGAGGAAGTAGTCGAGTCCCGGCGGGTCGCCGACCGACGGGGCGAGCTCGCTCGCCAAGGCGCCGACAAAGGTCTGGCCGTTGGAGATGGCGACCTTCAACGAACTGGCGCCTTCGGTGGCGCCGATCGTGTCCTGGGTGACGGTGATGCCGCCACCGGTGGGGTTGGGACCGAAGCCATCGGTTCCCGTCTCGAACGAGTAGGCCAGCTCCAGCGCGTGAGCGGCGGACGGGAGCAGCCCCGTCGAGCCAAGCACAAGGAGCAGAGCAACGGCTGCCCGCGAAAATCGGCAGCCCAAGCAGACAGTCCGAACTAAGGTCGTCATTAGCGGCATCTCCAGAGCAGAATCATCACCGGCCACGCGCGAGACGATGGCGTCGGCTCTCGCCATTAATATCAAGACCTAGAATAAATGCAACAAAAATCCGGGCTATTCGGCGGAGGGGGAGCCCAGCAAAACGGAGACGGGCTGAAAGCCCCTAACGAGCGACGGGGCCTTGTTTAACCGTCTCCGGCACAGAAACAGTATCTCTGCCGAGCGGCGATTCGGTCGGCCGATATATTGGATATCCTATAAAATATCAGTTGCGATCGGCCGTAGCCTCGCTAATAACTAAGGGGACGGGTGGCGACCCGACTCGCCGGCCGGGCACGCTAGGCAGTCACGGATTCGAGGGAGGCGGTGGGATGCGAACCTTGCGACCGTTCACGGCCCTGAGCCTCGGCATCCTCTTGGCCATTGCCGCCGGATGCGGTCCGACGACCGATCGACTAGGGATCAGCGGCCAGGTCAATCTGGACGGCGCCCCGCTCGACGAGGGGTCGATCCGATTTACCGCCACTGGCGACAAACCGATGGCGGCCGGGGCCCTGATCCGCGAGGGCCGTTACGACATCCCGGCGGAGAAGGGATTGCTGCCGGGTGAGTACGCCGTGGTAATTCGGTCGCCGGACAACGACGCGCCTAAAATCCTCTACGAAGGCTTTCCGACCGCGCCCGACCGGATCCCTAAGGAGTACAACGCCGCGACCACCCTAAAGGTCCAAGTGGCCCGCGGCGAAGAGAACCACTTCGAGTTCGACATCCCCAGCGCAAAGTAATCGCCCAGCGGGCGAGCGAGATACACGACCGTCAGGCGACGAATTCCCCCCCTCAGGCGCAGGTCCAAAGTTCGATGAAACAAGATCGCAGTGGGTTTACGCTCGTCGAGTTGCTGGTCGTCCTCGCCATCATCGGGATCCTGGTGGCGTTGCTGCTTCCGGCCGTGCAGGCGGCTCGCGAAGCGGCCCGTCGCAACCAGTGCGTCAATAACCTGAAGCAGCTTGGCGTGGCGATGCAGAACTACCACGACACCTACCAGCACCTGCCGATCGGGAACATCAGTTGCTGCCACGGGACCTGGCAGATGGCGATCCTCCCGTTCCTTGAGGAACAGAGCCTCGCCGACTTGTACACGCCGTTGCCGGAGGGGGAAATGCTCACCGCCAAGTACAACTATCACGCCGAAGATTTGACGGCCAATCCGCCGATCCGCAATCGGCAAGTCGTTGAGACGCGGATCGCCTCGCTGACCTGCCCCAGCGACCAGCCGCAAGTGACCAACATCTTGAACGGCCCCAACTCCGCGGTGACGATGCACAACTACGTCGTCAATTACGGCAACACGAACCACCGGCAGTCCAACCATCTCGGACCCGCCAGCCCCGACTACGTCGAGTTCCTGGGGGCGCCCTTCCTGAGCCAGGACTTCAATCCGCCGAACCTCAAGAAGGTGGTAAACTTCCGCAAAATCCCCGACGGCTTGAGTAAAACGCTGCTCGCCGCCGAGACGGTGCAGGGCCAGGACGGGGACCTCCGCGGATTGACTTGGTGGGGGTGGTCGGCGGGCTTCGAGACCTTTGCGGCCCCGAACGACACCGAGCCGGATCTGATGCAACAGAGCGCTTACTGCAATCCCACAGCGCCGAACCCGCCGTGCGAGGGCATGTCGGGGCCGTTCTTCTTCCGCGCCTTAGCGCGTAGCCGGCATCCGGGCGTCGTCAACACGGTGATGATCGACGGATCGGTTCATACGATTACCGACTCGATTGACCTCGGGCCCTGGCGGGCCGCCGGCACGACGAAGGGCGAAGAAGCCACTCAGCTGTTCTAAGAAGTCGTTTTGCGATAGGCGTTCTCGGCGCCGATTGAACCGGCCATGCGTTATCCGGCTACCCCATCCGACCAAGAGACCGAAATCGACGTCGGGAGACGCCTCTCACAGCTGAACTACTCCCATAGCCATTCAACTACGGCGTAACGGGCTCAGCCTGCCAGGCGGCCTTCGCGGCTTCTTGCAGGGGGTTGCCGCCCGTTGACTGGCGGTCCTGGGAGACCTCCCAAAAGAAGACGCCTCGCAGGCCCTTCCGCCGCGCCCACTCGGTTTTGAGTCGGATCGACTGCGTGTCGTCGTAGGCCAGGACGGCGTCGCCGTCCGGTGAGGTCAGCCATGGGGTCTGGGTCTCGTCGTCCCAAGAGCGTACCCACCCGTCAGTAAGCAGTTTCTGGCTCTGCAGGAACGTCTTCGCCCTGCCCGGTTCGTTGGAGCCGGTTGTGTCCGCGTAGGGCTTCGCGACCGAGAACGCCCGTCCGTAAAGAGGCAAGCCGAGCGCCAGCCGGTCGGGCGGTAGGCGCCGCTGGTCGAGCAAGTAGTCGAAGGTTGTCGTGACCGACTGGTGACCCTCCGGCGGGGCTTGCGACGACGGCGTGAACGGCGCGTTGTGCCCGGCGAAGCCCGCCCACCCGCCGGCATAGTCGTAGGTCATCACGTTGACCCAGTCCATCGTCTCCAAGAGAAACTCGTTCGACAGCCAGTCGAGCGTGTGAGGGTGGGCGGCCGCCGCCATCGTGAGTTGCATCGGCCTCCCTTTGCGAGTCGCCAACCCGTCGAGCCCCGCCCGCAGCCGGCGAGTCAGCCGCTCGAAGCCGGGGACCTCTTCGCGTGAATCGGGGTACTCCCAGTCGAGGTCGATGCCGTCGTAGTCGTTCTGGTCCACCAAGAGTAGGACGGCGTCGACGTAACGGGCCTCGGCCTCACGGTCCAGCACGATGGCGGCGAACTGGGCGTCCCATCCCCAGCCGCCTAGCGATAGCAGAACCCGAACGCCATGCCGATGGGCCTCGGCAACGAACGGGGCGTCGGGAACGCTCGTTCTCGGGAGTATTTTGCCGTGGGCGTCGGCCACGACGAACGCGTGGCAAAGGTGCGTGTAGAGCGGGTAGTTGAGGTCGTTGGCTCGGCCGTCGACGTAACCGACGAAAACATCAGACGCGGGAATCGTCGCGGGGGGTGCGCCCAGCGCCACCGGCAATTGGGCCACCGATAAGCGGGTCACCGACGATATGAGGACGGCGAGGGTCGCCAGCAGAATGCGGTGCGGGAAAGTGGGGGTCATTTGGGATGCTCTCTGTCGTTGATGCTGTCAGCGGCGCCTGCTTGGGACGCATGAGGCGATCGCGGTAGGTCCAAGCGATGCCACTCGCCGCCGCCACCCCGATCGCCAAGGTCACCGCCGCCGTGGTGAGCTGGCCGTAGAGCGCGTAGCCGGTCGCGAAGAGCGCGGCGTAAACGGCGACGCAGCCCAGGGCGGCCCTCGATAGCCCGAGCAATAGGGCGTCCTGCGGGGACGGGTCGGGGATGGG
>JBGSJY010000188.1:0-5393 GCA_041741515.1 Pirellulales bacterium
TACTTCGTCACCCAAACGAAGTGGTATTTGAGGTCATACCGGCTGTGGGCTCCCGAACGGTAATTCTCCATCCGGCTAGTATATGAACCTTAAGGTTTCGCCTGAAGGCGAGGGTTTCGGACCCATCGCAAGGACAATGAGCCGTCGGCGCCACCCGCGGGCTGCGCCACAGAACGTGTACCGATCGCGCCCGCGGCTAGCGCCGACGGCTCAGGCGGGATTGTTACTGACCGGCGGGGGGGTCGTCGTCTGGTTTGGGCGTCAGCGAGATCAAGAGCCGGTCGATCCGCGGCCCGTCCATATCGACGATTTCGATCGAGACGTCGCCCGTTTCGGCCCGGTCACCGACGCTCGGGACCGATTCCATCACCGTCATCACCAACCCGCTGACGGTATTGACGTCGCTGGCCGCGTCGCCAAGGGAGGTCTTTTCCGGCAAGTGCTCCAGGAAGTCGTGGATGCCGACCCGGCCATCGACGAGCCAGCTATTCTCGTCGCGCCGGACGACTTCCTGCTCGTCGTCGTGGCGGTGCTCGTCGTGGATCTCGCCGACGAGCTCTTCCAGCACGTCCTCGAAGGTGACCATGCCGCGGGTGCCGCCGAACTCGTCGAGCACGATCGCCAGCTGCGTGCGCTCGGACTGGAAGGCGACCAGCAGCCGCTCGAGCGTGAGGCTTTCCGGGATAAAGAGGGGTTTGCGAAGGATCTTGCGGATGTCGATCTTGCGCTTCAGGTAGAGCTGCTGGAGGACGTCTTTGTTGTAGACAAATCCGAGAATGTTGTCCGCGCTCCCTTCGTAGACGGGGAGCCGCGAGAAGCCCGACATCGCCACGACGCCGATGATCTCATCGACGGGCGTCTCCACGTCGACTGCGTCGATATCGACGCGCGGCCGCATGATGTCGCGAACCCGGCGCGTACGCAGCTGCAGGGCCTCCAGGAGGATATCTTCCTCGGCGAGCCGCAGGACGCCTTGCTCGCGGCCCGTCTCGACCAGGTGGGCGATGTCATCGACCGTGACGAGCACCTCGCCATTGTCCTTAACGCGGAACACCCAGAGGACTGCGTTGGTGACGAATCCCAGCACCACGACAAAGGGCGTGGCTACGTAGCTCAGCAGCAGCATCGGCAGCGACACGAACTTCGCCAACGTCTCGGCGTAGCCCAGCGCCAGGCGTTTCGGGACGAGCTCGCCGAGCACCAGCGAGCCGAAGGCGATCGACCCCGTTACGACCGCCAGTGCGATCGCATAGCTGTAGCGGGCGACCACCGTGCCGGGCGTGAGCGATAGCCACTCAGAAAGCTCGCGCACCAAGTTGGCGCCGCCGTAGGCAGCCGCCAGGGTGCCGACGCCCGTGATGCCGATCTGCACCGCGGAGAGGAAGCGGTTCGTGTCCCCCAGCAGCGTGAGGGCCGCCTTCGCCCCACGGCTCCCTTCCTCGGAATCCTGCTCCAGCCGGTTCCGTTTCGCCTTGAGGATCGCCAGCTCCGCGCCTGAGAAGAACCCGTTGAGCAGGATCAGGCCGAGGATAATGAGGATCTCGACGTAGGCTTCCACGGGGGGGTCCTGAAGGGGGACGGCGGGCCGCGTCACGGGGCGGCCTGACGAGCCAAGAGACTATCAGACCTCGCCGGCAATGCCTAATCTCCCGAGGTGCTTAGCACGAGGTCGACCGTGCCCGCCTCCGCTTCTGGCAGCCGGACGAGCAGTTCGCCCGTTGCACCTGCACGGCAGGGGACCTCGGCGTCGGTCCCGAAGACCTTCAGCGGCCGCTCGGCCAGCTCGCCGGCGCCGCTCAGGCTCGTCCATCCCTCGGCGTCGGCGGCGGGCGCCTTGAGCAAGTGGACATAGACCACCCCCGGCTTCTTGGTCGTAACGCCCCAATCTTGCGCGGGGACGGGCCCGCCGCGCGTGCCGTAGATCGTCTCGCCGTACTTATCGAGCCACTTGCCCATGCCGCGGAGCCGATCGGCGGAAACGTCGTCAATCGTGCCGTCGGGCTTGGGGCCCACATTCAGCAGCAGGTTGGCGTTCATCCCAGCCGAGCGGACCAGGTAAGTGACGAGTTGCGCGACGCTCTTGTGGCCCTTGTCGCCCGCGTTGTAGCCCCACGCGCCGTTGATCGTGTCGCAGGTCTCCAGCGGAAGTTGGCTGACGGACGAGTCCTCGCTAAATCCAGTGGTGTTGCTCCCCGGCAGATCGCGCTCGAACATCTGGAAGTCCTCGCCCGGGAACGGCGCGATGTGGTGGTTGGCGCCCACCAGGGCCGACGGCTGCAGGCGGTGGATCAATGCGTAGGTCTCGTCGAGCCGCCAATCGACCTGGGAGTCCTTGACCGCCGCGTCAGGCGTGCCTTCCAGCCGCTTGGATTGCTGGTCCCACCAGCCGTCGAACCAGATCCCGGCGACGTCGCCGTAGTCGCCGTCGAGCAGCTCCGTGAGCTGCGCGTTCATGTAGTCGATGTACTTGTCGAAGTCCCCTGCGTCGGGGCGCCCCGCTGTGCGGCCCGTCGCGCCGCGGGGGTAGTAGTCGGGGTGTCGCCAGTCAAGCTGCGAGTGGTAGAAGAAAAGCTTCATGTCGTGCCGCCGGCAGGCGTCGGCGAGCTGCTTCAGCACGTCCTTTTTGTAGGGCGTGCGGTCGACGATGTCCCAGTCGCTCACCTTAGAGTCCCACATCGCGAAGCCGTCGTGGTGTTTCGACGTGATCGTGATGTACTTGGCGCCGGCCTCCTTGAAGAGCCGGCACCACTCGTCGGCGTCGAACTCGGTCGGATTGAACCGCTCGGCGAGCGGCTCGTACTCGGCGACGGTGATTTTCTCGTTGTTCATCACCCACTCGCCCCGCCCCAGGACGCTGTAGACGCCCCAGTGGATAAACACGCCGAACTTGGCGTCCTGGAACCATTCACGGGCGGCGAGATTCTCCGGCGTCGGTTCGTAGGCCCGGGCGGCCGTGACCAGTTGAGCGATCAGGACCAACAGGAAAAAAACTCGAGACATGGGAGCGGGCCCGGAGGTGGGGTGTGTCTAAGAGGAGTCGCCGCAGTTTAATGGGCCCCTTGTTCCATGGAAAGTCGCGGCGATTGGGGCCATGATCCACCTGTCGCGTCATCCCCATCCCACGGCTCCGCCTGTCCTTCTCTGGCCGATCCCATGGCAAGTCCCCCGACCAGCGCTCCCCGCGGCCACGCCTGCCCCCTCCTACCGGCAGCTTGGGAGGTCCCCGCCGAGTTCCGCGAGCGCCTGGGCGACGAGGTCGGAAAGCAACGCGTCATCGCCGCCGAGGGGCAAATGCTGCTGGTGCTGCACGCCCCGCCCAAGTCGGGCGAGGATTACCGCGTGGGCAGGCTCTTCTGGCGCGACCGTGATGGCCGCTGGAAGCCCCCAGGGCTGACGCACAACGACCACGCCATCGGCGAGCTGCTCCGCGAGTACGAAAGTCGCGTCGATGAGATCGACACGCTCGAGGACGACGCCAACGAATCGGGCGAATACTTCGAGATCCTCACCGAAACCGGCCCGCTGCTCCGCGCGGCGAACAACCTGCTGGGCGTGCTCGAAGAGGCGCGGACGCTGGCCAAGAAGGACCGGGCCCTGTTGATCCTCCGCGACCGGGCCTACGCCCTGACCCGGCGCCTCGACCTCATTCAGCACGAGGCCCAAATGGCCATCAATTACCTGATCGCCCGCCGGGCCGAGGAACAGGCCGAAGCCGTCCGCCACCAGACGGCCGCGGCCTACCGGCTCAACATCCTGGCGGCGTTCTTCTTCCCGGTCGCGACGATCTCGGCGGTCTTCGGGATGAACCTCCGCAACGGCCTCGAGGGCGTCGACGCCCAAGCGGGCCCGGTGACGTTGGCCCTCCTGGTGGGCGGCGGATTCGCGCTGGGGGGCGTGCTCGCCTTCATCGTAACCAGGAAGTGGTGAGCAACACGCGACCAGTAACCGTTGCTCGTCGGCTTAGCGGCGGAACGATTCACCGCATCCGCTGCTCTTCGCGGAGATTGCCATCGCTGTCGTACCGGACCGACGCCATGTAGATCGCCACGACCACCAGGATCGGTGGGAAGACGTAATAGAGCCAGATCTCGGAGAAATAGCCCATGGCGATCGAAGCCGCCATCGCCAGGGCGAAGACCCACCACGTCTCGGCGAGAAACTTGCGGATTCCTTTCATCGAGCGGGATTCGTTCGGGGACCAGTAGCCGTGCCTCGAGAGGGCCTTAATCGATCCAGCGTATCCGATCCGGCGATCAACGCAGAGCGGCCCTGGGCTCGGGACGCCGCCAATTAGCGGTCATCCCGAAGCCGGACCGATAGAGATTCGCGCCGAGTGTGCCCACACGATTGACCCCCTCCCAGAAAAAAGAGGCCGCCGGCTGGCGCCAACGGCCTCTTTGGTTTCGGGATACAGCGTCTCGGCGCCGGCAATGGTCGCTAAAGGGGCTTAGGGCCCGCGAAGGCGACATCGACCAGAAAATCGTCCCGCAGGAAGTCGCGGCCAAGCAGCAGTCGGTACTTCATCGTCGATCGGTCGTTCAAATTGACGATCGCGATCTTCTGGACGTCGCCGAACTGCAGCGGCAGACGCACCTGGTACCGGTGCTCGGCGCCGTTGGCGCTGCGGACCTCGGTGTAGTCCTCGATCTTGGTCTCGATCCAAGCTAGCTTGCCAGCTCCGTTGTCGAGTCGCACGCGGATCTTCTTGTCGATATTCTCCGTAGGCTTCGTCGACTCATCGACGATCACGACATCGTCTGGATCGACGTGGATCGAGCTGGTCGCAGCGCCCGTATCGACGCGGGCCTCGAATTCGAGACCGGTGTTCACTTCTCGGATCAGGGCCGTCTCGCCGATGACGGCCGGAGCGGCCTGTGACGGGCTAGTCAAAGACGAATACTCAAAGAGGGCCGAGCGTCCCATGAGGACGGCGAAGAGGAGAAGGAGGCCGAATCTTCGCAGCCCCGTTTTTCGCAGATCAGCACCGCGCAGGGCGATCCACCCGTACTTCATCATCATTCCCTCCAACGAATATGGCTTCCATGCCGGTCCGTCTGGCCGTCGGGAGACGCGGTCTCCGTGACGGCCAGACCAGCCGTTGGGGGAGATTGTTCCAAAATCGACGGGTCGGGATCAATAGCAGACATAAAAAAACCCGGCGTCGGGAGGCTAATCCCAACGCCGGGTCTATCAGTGCAATATTGGTGAGTTTGCTCGATTCTTGCGAATCTTGCTGACCTTCTTTACTCAATCAAGCCGCCCCATTTTCCGCCGTCCCGAAGAACGGCGGTTCTAAGTATCCTTAGAAAAAGGAGGTGATCCAGCCGCAGGTTCCCCTACGGCTACCTTGTTACGACTTAGTCCCAATCGCGGAGTTGACCCTAGGCGCCTGC
>JBGSJY010000189.1:0-15933 GCA_041741515.1 Pirellulales bacterium
AGTACATCCGCGGGCAAGACGGAACAGAACCGAGTGACGGCGACGACAACTTTCGGGTCACCCCTCGTGAGTGAAGGACTTCAGTCCGTAGCTCACGAAACGCTTGAACCCACCGGCTTCCAGCCGGTGGTTTTTCAGTACTTCGAACTCCGACGCGGTGAGCCGCCCGGGCTTCAGCAAGATGGCGTCCGGGATCCCGACCTTACCGATATCGTGCAGGGGGGTAGCGCGGTGGAAGTCGATAAGGAAGTCGGGATCGATCTGCGACGCGTAGGGCCCTCGCTCGGCGAGCCGGCGTGCAATCAGTTGACCCGTTTCCTGCATTCGCGTGAGGTGCTCGCCGGTCTCTAGGTCGCGCGACTCGGCAAGCTGAGCGAGCGCCATCGCGGCGACTTCGCAGGTCTCAAAGGCTTCCATCGTCCGTCGCCGCAGCTCACGGCTTAGCTCGTCGGATTGGTCCGCCAGCGAGGTCGCCTTGGTCTCCAGTTGTGAGTGCGAATCCTTAACCAACCTCAGGACCGACTCGAGGTCGATGATTTGAGTGCCCTGGTTGTCGATGGTTTCGCGGGCTTGGCGAGTGAGCCGCCACTTTTCCGTGAGCGCGGCGGCAAGCAATGTCACCTCCGCGATGTCAAAGGGCTTTTTCAGGATGAGAAGTCGGTCCGTCCTTTGAAAGCGCTTGACGATCTGGCCTATCGAATAGTCCGAGTAAGCCGTGCAGAGCACCACCTGCAGCTCGGGATCTGCGGCGAAGATCCGTTCGGTCGTTTCGATGCCGTCCCATCCCGGCGGCATGCGGACATCGGTGAAGGCGACTTGGTAGGGGCGGTTCTCGGCGAGCGCGGCCTGCACCATCCGGAGCGCGTCCTCGCCCTGGTAGGCGGAGTCGATCTCGTATTCCGCCGCGTCGTCGCTCGACGACGGGACGCCAAACAACGCCGCGGCGGCGGCGTCGAGCGACTGCTCTGACTTGCGCTGGCGGAGCGTCTTGCGGATGTCGTCGTGAATCGCCTGGTTGTCATCGATGACAAGCAGGCGGATCGGTCCATCGTTCGGTGTCATACTAGCGCCTCTTGGGGCTGGAGCGGGAGCACGAGACGGAACGAAGCCCCGCGTCCCTCACCATCGCTGTGAGCGGTTAGGGATCCGCCCATTTCTTTTGCCGCGTTAGCGCAACTGTGCAGGCCAAATCCATGGCCGTCGTGCTTGGTCGTAAACCCGTGACCGAAAATCTTCGCGAGGTTTCCCGAGGCGATGCCGATCCCGTTATCGGTGACTTCAAGCAACACGTTGACTTCATCAAGCCGCGCGAGACGGACCACCATCCTGCGTCCTTCGGTTCTTCCCGCGACCAGTGCCTCCTTGCTGTTGCGGAGCAGGTTCACGAGGATCTGCAGCACTTTCTGCTTCTCCACCATGATCGTCGGGAGGTCTTCGTCATACTGCCGAAGCACCTCGACGTCGTGCCGGTCGAACGACGATGAGTTGAGCAGCTCGGCTTCTTCCACGAGGCGCGCGAGGCAGACCGGCTCGGTCATGCCCGACAGAGCCGCGTGGGTTTGCTGAGTCGCCACGATCGCCTTGATGTGATTCAGCCGCTCCATCAGGCTGAGCAGCTCCCGGGTCGCCTCAAAGAGGTCTTCCTCAAGTCCCCGAGCCACCTGGCGCAGGAATCCGGGGAGGGCGGAGCCGCGGGCGCTTCCAAAAAACGCCCCCGCATCGTCGAGGTGTTCGTTGATCAGGTCCGCCGTTTGCTCGACGCGGTGGGCGTGCTTTGATTCGAGCCGCTCAAGCACCAGTCCCGCCGAGACGTTCACGCTGTTGAGCACGTTCCCGACGTTGTGGAGCACGTCGGTCGCGATCTCCGCCTTACCGGCCCGGTGCGCGGCGTCGACGAGTTGCTTATTGAGCCGTTCCGATTCCGCCTTCGCTTCTTTGAGCAGCGCGGTCTCGTTGTTGAATTTTGAGAGGACCCGATTATAGCCGACGGCAATCTGACCGACCTCGGTGTGCGGCTCGACCGCGACCGATTCGGAGAATACCCCGGTAACCTCCTGGCGCTGCATCGCGGTCAGCAGGTCGAGCACCTCGGTCGAGGCGCCGTGCTCCGCGACATTGAGGCCCTGCGCCTCCGCCTCGAGCGACACGCGGAGGGGATAGAAGCGGTTGATCAAATGCACAACGACGAATGACGCGCCGAACGCCCAGAGGAAGGCGACGCCGACCCCGACAGCTTGCACGCCGAGCTGACTCCAACGGTTCAGCCCGGTCCCCCATGCGCCGTCGGCGGCGAGCAGCGCGACACAGAGAGTCCCCCACGCGCCGGCGACGCCGTGCGCCGAGACGGCTCCGACGCAATCGTCCAGACGCCAACGATTGAGAAGACGCGCCGCGGCGAAGCAAAGTACGGAACTGCTCAAACCCACCAACGCGGACGCTGCCGGCGAGAGGATGTGGCAGCAGGCAGTGACGCCAACCAACCCTGAGATAACCCCATTCATGACATCGGGCGCGTTGACGCGACCGACGAACAGCAGGGACGCTGCGACACCGGCCACCCCGCCCAGGGCGCCCGCCAAGCAGGTGTTGACCAGAATGCCGGGCACGCTGGCGTTCATCGCCAGCGTGCTGCCTCCATTGAACCCAAGCCACCCGAACCACAGAAGCAACACCCCGAGCATCGCGAGGGGCAGATTGTGCCCGTTCATCGGCGACGGATTGTCACCGAATCTTCCGGTCCTCGGCCCGATGAGGATGACCGCGGCGAGCGAGACCCAGCCGCCTATGGAGTGAACCACCGTCGAGCCAGCGAAGTCAATGAAACCCATTCTTGCGAGCCACCCGGCGTCGGTGCCGGGGACGGCCCCGCCCCAAGCCCAGTGACCAAACACGGGGTAGATCAATCCCGAAACAACGGCCGCTATCGCCAGGTAGCCGCCGAACCGTATCCGTTCGGCGACCGCCCCCGAAACAATGGTGGTCGCCGTGCCGCAGAAAGTAACCTGAAACAGAAAGAACGTGAGCGACCAAGCCGTGGCGCCAGCGTTCAACAGGAAGCCGTCCGTACCAACCAGGCCGGCGACGGAGGCGCCGAACATCAGGCCGTACCCGAACGCCCAGTAGAGCAGGATCGACAAGCAAAAGTCCGCGACGTTCTTCAACGCCACGTTAATGCCGTTCTTTGCACGCGAGAGTCCCGACTCGAGGCAAAGGAACCCCGCCTGCATCAGCAGGACGAGCCCCGCCGCCAGTAAGACCCACGATTGATCAACAAGCGTTCGTAACTCCTCAATCGCTGAGCCCGCCGACACAGCTGCGCTGTCATCCGCCAGGCAAACGGACGGACAAAAAGCCCAAAGTCCTACCGCTGCGATCCGTATCGCGATCCGTGTGGCTTGGGCAATCATGGTCAGCGAAGGGGCAGGCGGTTAGCACTTCAAGGATGTCGGTCAGCCGGCCCTGCCGGGCAAGCGTTGCGACGGAGACGTCGATGAGATCGAGCTACACGACCGTCGAGGGGACGGCGAGCCGCTTCCTTAACTCCACCGACTTCTTTGCTGTGCCGATGGCTTCCCGAAGCTCCGCTGAAGTCACCGGCTTCAGCAGCATCCGATAGACATGCTCGTTTTCTTCGGCCTCCCGAGCGGCCTCGCTCTCAGTCTCGTGGACGAGCACAATGAACCGAGTGTCCGGCCGCAGTGGGCCGGAATGACGGAGCAGTTCGCGCCATTCGATGCCCGGCAGCGGTGTGTCGAGAACGACCACGTCGGACTGAAGATCGCCTCGGACGAGTCGCACGGCGTCGTCCGGGCTATAACCGGTGATTTCGACCGAGTCCTGCTGACCGCCTTGCCCAATTTGGCGACGGACTATCCGCTTTTCACCGACGAGCAGGATATGGAAAGACATCGGCTGCGCAGGGATAGGATTGCGAGAGTCATTTAGGACTGCGGAAACCATAGTTCGTGCTAGATCACCCTTGGTCCCGTGGCCTGTCGAGTCGGCAAAAGCCGCAGCGTCAAAGGCGGAACCTGGGTACAAGTGAGCCGAATGCCAGCGGATTCTCCGGTTTAATCCGAATAATCGCCCGGTTCGAGCCGCGACGAATAGCGCGCCGCGGGGCGACTGCCGCGGCGTCATCGGCCACCGACCCTCGTTGGATCGAAGCCTTCGCTCGCCCACCTTCAGCGTCGTCTGCTCCGGCAACGCCCCGCGGGCCAGCGATCGCCGCGCGGTCCGCATCGCCGCCAGAGAGACGATCTACCGCCTCGAAAAGCAGGACGCCAATTGGACCGCAGTCGGCGTGCCCGGCGACTACGTGGTCACCGCGGAGTTCGCTGGGTACGCACAGCCCGAGGCGACGGTCACCGTTACTCCGCCCGCTCCCGAGGGCCGCATTCTTGGAAACGCCGAAGTCCACCTGACCTTCGAGCAACAGGAATAGCGGAAAAAATAGAAAAGCCGTCAATCCATGATGGCTGACCGCCCACGTGAGCTGCCGAAGTCGCGTGGCCTCGTAGCCTGGTGAGGCCCGACAGCCGAGGGCTGATTCCGACGCGGCCAAATCTGCTGAGAAGTGAAACTTCTCAGCACTTCCGGCCGTCCCCAAACTCACGTCGGTGCAGCTCACATCGGTCAGATTTGGAATCTCGCAAACTGCGTCGGCTTCATCGACCGAGGGGACTTTGAGCGCCGTCGTCTCCACCGTGGTGAGCCAGGAACCGACGCGAGGCAAAGATCATGCCGCAACTCGAATGCGTCGACTGAGTAGCGCGCTACCGCGACGAGCAGGCAGCCGGCTCGGCCGCCGCGGCGAGCGCTTCCACCAGACCGACCTCCACACTCAATTCGCCCCAGGGGCAAGTGTAGGGGATGCAAATGGTCTGAGCGTTGGATCCAAATCGCACCGTGTGATTCTTGCCGGTGATGACCGTGGGCAGAGCGAGGGTCATAGAAAGGTGGGCAAGGTCGGTCTTCGCCTTGCCGGCAATCATGTTGGTTACCTCGCCGATGGCGTCGATCACGTCCTCGTCAATATCTTCGGGCCGTTGGCCGAGCATCTTCTCGGTGAGGGAAATCGCGACATTCTTGTCAACGCTCACGACGACCGTTCCACTGAACTTCCCGGACAGTCCGATGACTCCCGTGACTTCATGAGCCGGCTGGAAGTTCACACTAAGCGACAACTCGCCACGTGTCAGCGGACAATCCAGCATGGTGGAGAACACGTCCACGGCAGCCGAGACGAAAGGATTGATATAGGCGACGTTCATAGCGGCGTACCCAATCGTCGGGCGGTGGTTTAGTCGAATCTCGATGATCAGGCGACGGCGGTGACATACTTGTCGATCTTCTTCCGCAATGTCTCGTTGTCAAATGGCTTGGCGAGATAGTCGCTAACGCCCGCGGCGATCGCTTCTTTCACGTGACCACCTTCGGCTTCGGTCGTGATCATGATCACGGGCGCCTTGGAGCCGCTGCCGCGAATCTCTTGCAGCAGTTGGAGCCCGTTCTTGTTCGGCATGTTCCAGTCGGTCAAGACGAGATCGAATTCCTGTTCGCCGAACCGCGCCCAACCTTCGACGCCGTCTGCCGCTTCGACGACATCGGTGACGCCGCAGGCGTTAAGCGAGCGCAGGATAATCTTGCGCATGACGCCGGAGTCATCCACCAGAAGAACTCTACATCCCATCGCTACGCCTCTCGTTGCCCAAGGTTCAAGCGGAGATAACTCCCATCTCGAACCACCTTAGCATGCGCTTCAGCACAAGCCGGCGATATGCAGCGATTCCCGCAGTTCGAAAGCGCGGATTGTGACGATTCGACGGCTATCGATGAATTTCTACATCATGGCGTCCGGCGGCAACCTACCGTACTGCGTGGTCGGTTCGCGACCAACATGTGCGACTGCCGTTCAGTTCGAGATTCAGCAGAGGACACCATGCAGTTCGGCATCCACCTTGTACGCAGTGGCGTACTGACCGCCGATGAGTTTGTTGCGGTGATCGAACGCCAGATCAGCAGGACGCCGATGTTAGGCATGCTGGCGATCGAAGTACGGAAGATATCGATGAAGCAGTTATTCGCGGTCCTCGAAGCGCAGATGGATACGTCAGCGCCGTTCGGGGAGGTGGCGATCGGCCTGGGATTTATGTCCCATGCGGACGTCTTGGAGTTGATCGGCCTGCAGAGTGAGCGTTGCCAATCCGTCGCCCAGTGTGTCAACGAGATGGGCTTGGTCGCTCCCGACGTTCTGAACCGCGAATTACGACGGTTCCAGGCTTCTTGTCGCGGTCAGGCCCCTGGCTACGAAGGGGGTGACGAGCCCGGCGTCGTCCCGTCGATTCCCCAGGGCCGCCGGTCCGCCAAAGGCGCCGGGGCCACGAGCCGCAGCGCGAAGAAGTCGGCGGCCAAGGGCCGTCGCAAAGCGGCGGTGAGCAGCCTTAAGTCGTCGTAGTCACCACACACTCAGGCCAGACCCAGTCGGGAAAGTTGTATGCCGTTGGACGATCCAGAACTGATCGCGGATTTCGTCACCGAGTCGCGAGAGCACCTCGCCGACGTCGAGGGTCAACTTCTAGAAATCGAAGCCAACGGCGCCAATGTTGATATCGAACTAGTCAACAAGGTGTTCCGGGGCGTGCACTCGATTAAAGGGGCGGCCGGGTTTCTCGGGCTCACCACGGTCAACAGGCTCGCGCACAGCCTTGAGAATCTCCTCGGCAAGATGCGCACCCAGGAGTTGGCGCCGACCTCAGCGATCGTCGATGTCATGTTGCGTGCGGCCGACGCCTTGACAAAGTTGATCAACGACGTCGAGGGGTCGGAAGGGACCGACGTGGATGCCCATACGACCGCTCTCGACCGCATCTTCGCCGGGGAAGCCGACACCCACGAGCCCGCCTCAGTCCGGCGTTCGGCCCCCCCTGTTGCAGCGCCGAAGCTCGCAACGGCAGAGGCTGCCGTCGTCGCCACGCCCCGGGGAGAGGCGGCGCCGAGCCGAGCCGAGCCTAAGCGGGAAGTTTCCGCCTCCGCGTCGTTCAAGCCGACAGTCGCGGAGAACAGCATTCGCGTCCCGGTCGGTGTGCTGGACAGTCTCATGAATCTCGCCGGTGAGTTGGTGTTGGGCCGCAACCAACTCATTCAGACGATTACGATGGACGATCACGCTGGGATCGATGCGGTCGCCGCGCGGCTCGACCAAGTGACGTCGGAGCTGCAAGAAGCGATCATGCGGACCCGCATGCAGCCGATAGGGGCCGCGTTCAGCAAATTCCCGCGGATCGTGCGCGACCTGAGCGCGAAACTGGGCAAGCAGTGCGAAGTCCAGATGGACGGCAAGGAGGTTGAGGTCGATAAGACCATCCTCGAGGCAATCGGGGATCCGCTCACTCACCTCGTGCGCAACTCGCTCGACCATGGGGTGGAATCTCCGGACGTCCGTGCTGCGGCTGGCAAGTCGACCGTCGGGACGATTCATCTTCGTGCGTATCACCAAGCTGGAAAAGTGCGGATCGACGTCGCCGATGACGGCGGCGGAATCGTCCCTGAAAAGCTCAAGCAGAAAGCCGTCGAAAGAGGGGTGATCACTGCGGAACAAGCGAGTCGGATGGGCGATCGCGAGGCCGTGCGGTTGATCTTTCATCCCGGCTTCTCTACCGCCGAGAAGGTGACGGACGTCAGCGGCCGGGGAGTCGGCATGGACGTCGTGCGAACGAACATTGAGAGACTCGGAGGGACGGTCGATGTCGAGTCGGTCCCCACTAAAGGGACGTCGATTCAGATCACGTTGCCGCTCACTCTGGCGATCATTCCCTCGCTGATCATCCGCACGCGCGGCGAGTGCTACGCCGTTCCGCAGGTCAACGTGCTGGAGTTGGTCCGCGTCCGGGTCAATGAAGCGCACCTGCACATTTCACGGGTCAGGGACGCCGAAGTGCTCCGACTCCGCGGCGAGCTGCTGCCGTTGGTGCGTCTCGATCGCGTCCTCGGCATGCCCGCGGCCAGTGAAGCGGCGCCGGAGAGCCCGGTGAGTGTGATTGTCATGGAAACCGGCCCGCGGCGTTACGGTCTGGTCGTCGACGAGATCGTTGATTCCGAGGAGATTGTTGTGAAACCCCTTGGGCGGCATATGAAGGGGTGCAATTGCCTGGCGGGAGCGACGATCTTAGGCGATGGCCGCGTGGCGCTGATTCTCGACGCGGCCGGCATAGCCGCCGCCGACCTGGCGGAGCATCAGGACCTCGGCCCGAACATTGATAACGAAGCCCCATCCGGCCAGGTCATTCCACAGGACGTGCAAGAACTGCTGCTGTTCAGCGTGGAGCCGGACGATCGCTTCGCCGTGCCGATGAGCCTGGTGCAGCGGCTGGAACGCGTCAGTTCGGCCGACATCAAGATGGTGGGAGGCCGACGCCTGTTGCAGTATCGCGGCTCGAGCCTTCCCCTTCTGCGGCTAGAAGACCACGTGGTCGCGCAACCGTTAAGCGACATGGAGCGGTGCTTCGTCATCGTCTTCCGGGCCGCCAACCGAGAGGTGGGGCTATTGACGCCGCACCTTGACGATATCCGCCAGATCTCCCCCGAGATCGACGGTCAGACCTATCGCGCCCCGGGCGTCTCCGGATCGTTCGTCTTCAACGGGGCCACGCTGCGGATGATCGACCTGGTTGAACTGGCCGAACTGGCCTATCCCGAATGGTTCGTCGGGGCCAATGACCAGCAACCCCTCGATTCGGAGGGTCCCTTGGTGCTCGTCGCCGAGGACTCGACCTTCTTTCGCAAGCAAGTGTCCGATTTCATGGCCAGTAAGGGCTTCCGGGTGATCGGATGCGAGGATGGGGCTGCAGCCTGGAACTACTTGACCAACGAAACGCACGATGTGCAGTTGGTCATCACCGATGTCGAGATGCCGAACATGGACGGCTTCGAGTTGTGCCGTCGACTCAAGTCACACGCGACGTTGGGAAGCCTGCCGGTGATTGCGCTCACGTCGCTGGCGAGCGACGCCGACAAAGAGCGCGGCCGCGAGGCGGGGATCGACGAGTACCAAGTGAAAATGGACCGCGAGCGGGTCATCGAGGCTGTCACGACGCTGTTGCCGCGACGGAAGTCGAAGTCGCCGTCGCACCGCGCCGCGAGCGCGAATCAATCGGAGCCCTGCCTTTCGGTCTGACGCAGCCGAACGCCAGACGCCGCCTCGTACACGAGACTCAAACTATGACGCGAACAATGCGTTCACCCGCCAAGGTGAGTGGCGAGAAACTCCAGCTAGCGACCTTCTACCTGGGCAATCTCTGCCTGGCGCTGGAGATCGGCCAGATTCAAGAGATCATGCGGGAAGTGCGAATCACGCACGTTCCGCACGCGCCACCGGAAGTGAGCGGCGTGATCAATCTGCGCGGCGAGGTGTCAACGATCATCGACTTGCGCCGCGTGCTCGGCCTGCCACCGGCCCCCGCGGATACGGCGCGCCGGACCCTGGTGGTGCGGGCGCCGGGCGAATCGATCGGGCTGGTCGTCGATCGCGTCGCTGACATTACCGCCGTGGACGCCGGGGACGTCACACCACCGCCACCCAACATCGGGAAGATCGACGGTCGGTTGATCCGCGGCGTGTACCCGTGCGGCGAAAGGATTATTGCGATTCTGCATTTGGAGCAGACGTTGGCACTGGCGCCCGTGCCTATCACGTGATTCGGAGAGCGCCTGGCCGGCGTGACGCGTCACGCCGAGCAACACTTTTACCCTAACCCGCGGCGCCCTTAGCGCATCGCTCACAAGTAAGCACCGGAACACGCATCATGAACTGGATTAATGAGTTGGGAATCAAGAAGAAATTGGCGGCTCTCTCAGCGCTCTATGTGGTTGGCGTATTGACCTTCGGCTTGGTGGCCTACTCGACGTTAAGCGAGGTCAAGGTAGGCGGCCCCCTGTACGCCAAGATTGTTGAAGGCAAGGACCTCGTCGCCGATATTCTGCCCCCACCGGAATACATCATCGAGTCTTACCTCAATGTTCTTGAGATAGCTGGTGAGACCGACCCTTCGCAACTCGCCACGCTCATACAGAAGAGCGAGCAGCTTAAGGCGGACTATGAGACGCGGCACGACGTGTGGGTCGACGCGCTCGAAGAGAGCCCCATGAAAACGACCCTTGTCGAGGCGTCGTACCATCCAGCCGTCGAGTTTTTCCGGATCCGCGATGAGGAATTCCTGCCGGCAGTTGAATCGGGAGACTTCGCCAAGGCAAAGAAACTTGCAGCGGGACCCCTACGGGAGGAGTACCAAACGCACCGCCAGAAGATTGACGAAGTCGTCGTCATGGCGAATGAAAAGAACGCCGAGGTCGAAGCAACCGCCAATGCGACGATCGCGTCGCGGACCAAGGTTCAGGTGCTGTTCGCTTTGGGGGTCGCCGCGGCACTGGTCGCGAGCGGCTTCTGGCTGGCTCGCAAGATCGCCTTGTCGATTGGCGAAACGGTCGCGTCGATGGAAGCCGCGGCGGTGCGCGACTACACCAAGCGTCCCAAGATCATGGGGGGCGGCGAGCTGAGTCGGATGAACATCACGCTGAACTATCTGCTGGACTCGCTGGCCGCCTTCGAGGAGCAGGACGCCCGCCGGGAAGCCTTGAACGCCAAGATTTCGGCCTATCGCGAAGGCGAAGTCGCGAAGATCCTGGACGTCTTGAGCACGGTGGCCCGAGGCGATTTGTCAAAGTCATACGAGACTGCCGCCGTGGATGATGACACGCGCGACGCGGGAACGACCTTTGAGAAGATCTCCTCAGCCATCAACGTTATGGCGGGTAACCTGCGCAACGTCTTCGGCGAACTGACGACCAACGCGGTGAATCTCGCCAGCTCATCCACAGAGTTGTCGGCCACGGCCACGCAGTTAGCCGGCGGCGCCGATCAGACTACCTCGCAATCAGCAACTGTGGCGGCCGCCGCCGAAGAGATGTCAACGAACATGCGCAACATGGCGTCCGCGACAGAAGAGATGACCTCGAATGTCGACACCGTCGTATTGGCGGTGAACGAGCTGACGACCAGCATCAGCGAGATTGCCAAGACAGCCGAGGAAGCCGCAAGGATCGCCGACAAGGCCGCCGAACGGACGCGGTCGAGCAGCGACACGATCGGTCAACTCGGCGCCGCCGCGGAGGAAATCGGCAAGGTCATTGAGGTTATTCAAGACATCGCCGAACAGACCAACCTCTTGGCGCTCAACGCCACGATCGAGGCGGCCCGTGCAGGCGAAGCGGGTAAGGGGTTTGCCGTCGTCGCCACCGAGGTGAAGGAACTGGCCCGTCAGACGGCCGGGGCCACCGAGGACATCCGCAACCGGATTCAACGGATTCAAAACACGAGCGGCGATGCTGTCCGATCGATTAGCGACGTCGGCGAAGCGATCCGCCAGGTGAACCAGACGTCATCGACGATCGCCTCGGCAGTCGAAGAGCAGAGCGTCATCACCAAGCAGATCGCTGTCCGCGTGAATCAGACGGCTCATGCGGTGAGCACCGTATCGAACGGAGTTGTCGAGTCGGCGACCGCGTGCGATGAGGTCGCCAGGAACATCGCGGGGGTGGATCAATCTTCGAAGCAGACAGCGATCGGCGCAAATCAGTCGCACGCCGTCGCCACGGAGCTGTCCAAACTATCGGAAGACCTCCGCGTGATGGTCGGGCGTTTTCAGGTGGCTTAGTGGCGCAGTAGCCGCATCCGCCGGCAGCAGCGAACGGGTTACCGGCGCCTGCTTGACAGCGGATTACTGGGCAGGCGCAGCGATACTTCAACTCCCAGGCGTCGCAACCGCGACGCCTGGGAGGTTTCTATAATACGACCAGGTTGAGACTTCGAGCGACTCGTATGCGCGTTCTAGTGGTTGATGACTCAACCGTCTTTCGCAAAGTGGTACGCGATGCGCTGGCTGGTCAGGCCGACGTTGAAGTCGTCGGCGTGGCGGCGGACGGGCTGATCGCACTTGACAAGATCGATTTCCTGAAGCCCGATCTCGTGACCCTCGACGTCGAGATGCCGGGCCTCGATGGGCTCGGCGTACTCGGCGAAATGCGCACTCGCGGGAGCGTCGCCGATGTCTTGATGGTGAGTTCGGCGACGAGCACGGCGGCCGCGCAAACGGCGCGGGCGCTTCGCCTGGGAGCCTTTGACTTCATCCTTAAGCCCAGCGACACGAGCCTTGAGCGGAACGTCGCGCGTCTTCGCGCCGAATTGGAGCCGAGAATTCGCCAGCTTTCCGACAAGCAGCGCACCACAGTGAGCCGAGCGGCGACGTCGTCGGACGTTCCACGACCCAACTCCGCCGGCGCCGCGTGCCCCCGTCAGCGTAAAGTGATCCCCTCCGTGGACGTCTTGCCGCGGCTTCTAGTGATCGGCGTTTCCACCGGCGGCCCGGCGGCGTTGGCATACCTCCTGCCAAAACTGCCTGCGACGTTTCCAATCCCGATCGCGATCGTTCAGCACATGCCACCCATGTTCACGAAATCACTCGCCGACGATCTCGATCGCAATTGTGCGATCCACGTGCGTGAAGCGAGTGACCGGGAGGTCCTTGAGGCCGGCGTCGCCTACGTCGCTCCCGGGGGGCGCCAGATGAGGATCGTCGCGGGAAGCGTGGGTCCCGAGATCCGGCTCTCCGATGATCCTCCCGAACGAAATTGCCGGCCGTCGGTCGATTATTTGTTCCGCTCCGTCGCCGAGTTGTACGCGGCTAACGTCATGGCCTTCGTTCTCACGGGGATGGGCGATGACGGCGTCGCGGGGTGTCGATTGCTGAAAAGTCACGGGGCATGGGTCGTCGCGCAGGACCAAGCCAGCAGCGTCGTCTACGGCATGCCGAGGCAAGTCGTGGAAGCGGGTTTGGCGGACGTCGTCTGCCCGCTCGGGGAGATGCACGACCAGATTTTACGTTGCGTCAGTCAAGGAGCATCAGCATGAAACTCGCCCCCGAGGACGTCGACGCAATCTGTGGACTCGTGATCGACTTGTGTGGCGTTTATCTCGATGAGAGCAAGGGCTACTTGATCGAGAGCCGGCTGGGCGAACTGGCCGCGCGGTCGAATTGCGCCAGCTATGCCGACCTCGCGCATAAGGTGAGGTTCTCGAATGACCCGCAGTTGAAGAGCGACGTGATCAACGCCATCACGACGAACGAGACTCTGTTCTTCCGCGATCAGGCGCCGTTCGAGGCGTTGCGACACAAGGCGATTCCGGAACTCATCGACGCCAAGGCGGGATCGCTCTATCCCAAAAGAATTCGCATCTGGTCGGCCGCATGCAGCACGGGACAAGAATCGTACAGTCTGGCGATGATGCTATGCGAGCTGTTGCCCGACCCACGGTCGTGGGACATTCAGATTCATGGCACGGACATCTCGGACGGCGCTGTGAGCAGGGCCAGCGCGGGCATTTATGCCGACCATGAGGTCGCCCGCGGACTGCCGGCGGAGTATCGCGCGAAATACTTCCGCCAAGAGAAAGGCGGTTGGCGTGTGACGGACGAGCTGCGCTCGATGGTCTCGTTTCAACGCCGGAATCTGCTTGAGCCCTTTACCGGGTTGGGCAAGTTTGACGTTGTCCTCTGTCGAAACGTAGCGATCTACTTCACGCCCACTGCGCGGCGAGACTTATTTCTGAGGATCGCCGCGACCATGAGCGGCGATGGGTATCTATTTGTCGGCAGTCAAGAGTGCCTCAGGGACTTGGGACCGCAGTTCGTCCCGCAGCATCATTGCCGGTCGGTGTTCTACCGACCTACGCGCCCGATGGTGGGCTTCCCCGCCTCAAATTGAGCCAGCCTGAGTGAGAGAATCGCGCCCGAGCGGATCTCCGGACAGGAGGTTCTTTCGCTGAAGCGAACGAGACGTACGACAGAGCAGATCACCGAGAAGCTGCGTGAAGCGGACGTGGCTCTCGGGAAAGGGTAGAAGGTCCCGGAGGTCTGCAAGACGCTTGGGATTACCGAGCAGACCTACTACCGGTGGCGTCAGGAGTACGGGGGCATGGGCCCCGACCTGGTGAAGCAGATGCGTTCTCTCGAGAAGGAGAACGTGCGCCTGAAGCGGCTGGTGGCCAATCAGCGCTCGACATGGAAGATCTTTAAGGAAGCCGCCAAGGGAAGCTGGTAGGCCCCGAGCGTAAGCGGCGGACCGCAGAAACGGTCCACAGATTCGTCGAGAGCGGTTCACTGCTCGGGACGACGCCACCTGTGCGGGTTGGCGGGAATCAGAGACGGCGTCGAAGCCCACGTTGAGACAACCTCAGCGAGCTTTCAGGCTACAGAAACTTCTTGGTGGCCGCCTAGGGTTGATCTCTTGGTTCTCCGGGGCGAGCTTCGCGCCATTGGCGTCTAAAGATTGTTCGGCCACGAGACTTATTGCCGGTCGCTACCCTGCTCGCGGACCCGGCGATGGCCGGGGTCCGCTGTCACGCGGTCGCGAGCGTTTACGGCGTGCAGACCGGGCTCTACGTCCGGGCCGAAGGGCTGTTCGATCTCGCCTTTGGCGACGACTGGTCCGACGCTCACGCCGACCGCGACGCCGCCCTCGATCGGGTGACCGGGGCCGCCGCGGCGACGCTCGACTCGGGGGGCACAGTCTGGGTCGCCGAGGCAGGGCAGTCGGACTTCACCGCAGCGGTCGTCCGGCAGCTCGCTGAGAAGGTCCCGGCCGACGAATTGAATTCACGCGTCGTCGTGGTCCAACACGCCGAGTGGAACGAAGAGGTGACGACCCCTGCCGACCTGTCCTAAGCCCGACGAGCGACAAATTACCAGCGGATCCCCGACGGCAACTCAGTCGGCAACGGCACGCCCGGCTTTCGGAGCGAGGCGCCGGTCGACTGGCAGGCTCGCGTCACCACCCCTCGCCTCGAGACGATCTGGCGTAGAGCGATCGAGATCGCCAACCGCTACAACGGCGCGGAGGGGCGCTACCTGAACGAAGCGATCGCCGCCGGCGGACTCGATTTCAGCGACGTATCCGAAGTGGCGTGGATCTTCGGCCTGGAGGGGCTCGCCGACGCAGAGGCGTTCTTTGATCGATTTGCGACGCCTCCTGCGGGATCCTGGGAGTGACAACCCTCCTCGTGTAGTAGCGTCGAGGTGGGATAGATGCAGGGACGCGGGCCCACAATGAGGGCAGGTCCGGTTTCCTCCGCGAGCATCCACGGGCCTATCCAGGCGGCGGCGAGGCAGCGCATGAGGAACGCCACTGCCGCCTCGGCGTCACGACGCCCGGCGGCGGCCAGCATCAGGGGCTTCCCGACGCTCTCCAAATGCCGGACCGTGGTCCGATTGGCGGCCAGCGCCGCGGGGATTGTCCGCTCACCCATCTCCTGATGTTTGGCCGGATGCGTGCAATCGGCAGGCCCGGTGAGCCCGACGACGTCGCTCCGGCAATCGACTGGCTCCTTGAACCAACGAATGGTTGGATCGCGGGTGAGGAGCTCAAATGACGGCGGTCACAGCCACCTACGCCGAACGATCCGCCGCTAGCGGGGGTAGGTTGAGAAGAGGACCAGCGACATGGTCGCCGTCTTTGAACCGTCGGTGTGGCGGCGCCTAGTATAGTAGTCACCCCCTCGCCACCCCTCGTCACCGTCTCGGCCTCGATTCAAGGCTGGCGTTCTGGCTTAAAGCTGGGAAACTCCACCAGCACTTCGGGCCACATCTCCCTCAGCGGCGTCGCCGTCTCGTTCAGCTGGGCGGCCAGGTGGCGGATCTCCGTGGCGGAGATCGCGAATTCATAACTATGGCCGTTACCCCTCACCCAGGGCAATCGCATCTAATCACGCAGCGATCCCGGTAAGAATGGCTTGAAGGGTGTTGTTGTTCCACCCGGCGCGGAGCCGTTTCCCGCGGAGAGTCTCACGGAGGGTGGTGTCCAGCTTGAGGATCGAGAGCGCCA
>JBGSJY010000190.1:0-2633 GCA_041741515.1 Pirellulales bacterium
GCTGCTGCTGGAGCCGCCGCGGGAGGGGGCCGACCGCACCGGAACCGCCCGGCTTGAGGCCCGCCAAGAGGTCCGCGGCTACGTCGGGCGGCTCAACACCCACTTCTTCGAAGCGACGACCATCGACGACGCGGCCCGCCGCCTGGGGCTGTCGCGGCGCCGCTTCACGCAGCTCTTCAAGGAAGAGACCGGGCGTGGCTGGTTGGCCTACGTCCACGAGCGCGCCATCGATCACGCTTGTCGCTTGCTAGCCGAGTCCGAGGCGCCGATTGCCGCGGTGGCCTTCGAGTGCGGCTTCAGCGACCTCTCGACGTTCTACCGCCGCTTCAAATCGCTCCGCGGCGTCAGCCCCGGCGAGTGGCGGCGACAGTCTCGGGGAGACGCTCCTCCCACCGGGGAGGTGAGCTAGGCCGGCTTCGGCAGGTTGTCGCCGTTTTCGACAGCCTCCTCGGCGATCACGTCGAGTTCTTTGCGAAGCATCAGCAGCAGCGCCTGCATGAACGCCACCAGCATCGGGCCAACCAGGATGCCGATCGGGCCGAGCAGTTGCAGCCCCCCCAGCACGCTCAACAGCGCCAGCAGCGGGTGCAGGTTCGACTGCCCGTGCAGCACCAGCGGCTTGATGAGGTTATCGACCGACGACACCACCGCGACGCCGTAGATCGCCATCCCGATGGCCGGCCAAGTGTCCCCTTGAGCGAAGTAGACCCACAACGCCACCGGGACCCAGACAGCCGTGGCGCCGATAAACGGGACAATCGCCAGGAGCATGGTCAGCACGGTGAGCAGGATGACAGGCGGGTGGACCTGCAGGTTTCGGGGCACCGCTTCGATGTCCCCGCCGTACTGGGCGAGGATCCTGGCGGGCGCCCAGTCATCGACGACGAAGTAGTAGCCGATCCCGCCCAGGATGCCCTGTGCGAACGCCGAAAGCAGCGTCGCCAGCACCACGGCACGACTGACGTTCGAGAATTGCACGAGCAGCTCGCGTTCGTAGTCGTCGTCCAGCGGCGACAAGTGCATGAGCGTTTCGACGATCGTCGGGCCGTCCGCCAGGAAGAAGTAAAGGGAGAAGACCATGATCGCCGTCCCAATAAGCAGGCCGATGGCCGATTGCACCCCTACCAAACCCACCTTGACGACCTGCTCAGCGGCATACTGCGCGAGTTTATCCGCGTTTTGGGAGAACTTGGCGGAATTGAACTCTTCATCGACGTTGTCGTGGTACCACTCCGTGAACGGATCGAGCCACGCGGTCAACGCATCTGTCCACCCTGCCTTGGCGTCGCCGTCGGCCGCGTCGTCGTGGTCTGCTTTGTGGTCAACGCCGTCGGGGATAGCAGCCGCTTCCTCGCCGGTCGCGGCCTGAGGGGCCTCGATATCGCCGTTAGCCTGAACGACGCGCACGATGCGGGCGGTCTCGACGAACGCCATCCAGCCCAGCAGCGTCGTCGGGATCACCACGCCCAAGGAGATCAGTATCGTGGTCGCAAGCGCGGCAAGCTGATTGCGGCCGTTAAGCTTGTCGAGCACCCACGCGTGCAGCGGCTTGAACACCACTGTTAATACCGCCGCCAGAAATAGCGGCACCAGGAAAGTCGCCATCACCCGAAAGAAAAGCACGCTGATCAGCAGCAGCACGGCCACCAGCACGATCAGTGAAATTACCCGCGGCACAGTCGGCATCGAGACCGACAGCGGCGGCGCCTTTTCGATAACCTCGGCGACGGTGGGGACTTCGCTCTCCTCGGCCGGTGTTGGCTTCGGCGCGGGACGGGTCGGTTTCGACTTCGACACGGGTGGGGTTCCTTCGTAGGCGTAACGCCGCGAGTATAGCAAGCATACGAATCGCTCCGGAATGCGGGGCAACCCAACCAGTGAAGCGTGAACGATACACCGGCATCCAATCGACTAATGAGCAAGCCCCTCGGGCGGCGTTGGGCGGTCGCCATCGCGAAGTTCACCTTCCTGGCAATAGTTCTGGCTTTCGCCGCGCAAACGTTCCGCGACGGCCTGGCCGACCTCTCGCAGCAGAGGCTAACGCTGTCGTGGCCGCATTTGGCCGCCGCCTGCCTCGCATACGGGCTCGCCCAGTCCGCGATGGGCGCGTTCTGGCGGAGCGTGCTGGAGGCGATCGGGCGGCCGATGACGCTGCGTGAAGCCCTCTCGACGTACATCATCAGCCAGCCCGGCAAGTACGTCCCTGGCAAGGCGTCGGTCATCTTGATCCGCGCCGCGCGGCTGCGTTCGGCCGCTAGGCGGTCCGGCGAACTCGTCGACTACAAAACGTCGTTCGTCGCCGCCGGGGCGTCCTCGTTCTACGAGACGCTCTGCTTCATGTCCGTCGGGTCTGTCCTTGCGGCAGGACTGATCCCGTGGGTGGAAGGAACCGAAGAGTTGCAGTGGCTCATGCCCGTGTCGTTGGCCCTGGCGACCGTGTGTCTCGCGCCGGCGGCGCCGCCCGTCTTCCGTTGGCTGCTGGGTCGCTTCACCGCCGCGTCGGGCCGAGCCGAGTTACGCGAGCGGCTCCGGAAAAGCCTCGGCTACGGGCTGGCGTTTCGCGGCGTGCTGTCGGCCGTGGGCGCCTGGTGCCTCCTGGCGATTTTCCTTTGGCAAACGGCCGCAGCGATCGG
>JBGSJY010000191.1:0-23898 GCA_041741515.1 Pirellulales bacterium
CCCGTTGGACAGTCGCCACAGTTGCAGAGATCGTCCTTCAGCGACGACACCTCTGTGAGTTTGCCGACGGTCCCAGTCGCTCAGGCTGACGCAGCCGCTGCGAAATTGGAACGACAGCGAACTGCGTGAGTGAGCTGCACCGCTGCGAGTTGCGCCGGGGGGAAATCTGCTGTTGGTGGTCCACCCGCTGAAGCTTGAGTACGGCGCTCGAAGTCCTGCTAGGAACTTGAGTTAACGTGCGATCGCCCTGCTCGGACGGCTGCGACCGCGTGACTCGGTCCTCGCCAGTAAATCGCTATTGGTTCACTACCAGTAGCTAATCGGCGTCTGTTTTGCTCTGCCCCGCGAGCCCCAGCCGGCTCAGCATCGGCCCCATCGTCAGCCCGCCGACGAGGATCGAGAAGGCGACGACGACGTAGGTCATGGTCAGGAGGAGTTCGCCGACATTGTCGTACTGCGATTGCTTGGCGTGGATCTCTTCCTTGAGCGATAGCGCGAGCGCGACACTGATCCCGCCGCGCAGGCCGCCCCAGGTCATGACCTTGATCGCGTGCGGCGTGAATTCTCGGCCGGTCACCTTCTTCAAGGCGGTGACCACCGTGCCAACGGACAGGAACCTCGCCAGCAGCACCGCGGGGATCGCCAGGGCCCCGGCCAGCAGATACCTCTCCTCGAACGACAGCACCAAGACCTCCAGCCCGATCAGCACAAATAGCACCGCGTTCAGCAGTTCGTCCACCAACTCCCAGAACGTGTCCAGGTGCTCGCGCGTTTTGTCGGACATCGCCAGCGTTCGGCCGTGGTTGCCCAGGATCAGCCCCGCGACCACCATCGCCAACGGCCCGGACAGGTGGAGCTTCATCGCCAGCGCATACCCGCCCGTCACCACCGCCAGCGATATCAAAATCTCCGTAGCGTAGTGATCAATAGATCGCAACAGGAAGAACGCGAGCAGCCCCAGCACCAAGCCCAACGCAATCCCGCCGCCGACTTCGAGGGCGAAGAGCTTGGCGACGTCGATTGCTCGCGTCTCTGTCTTCTCCATGCCTTCTAGAACATCGTGCGGATGCCCGCGTTCGAGTTGTGCCTCATCAATTGGTTCGTCTAGTAGAACGGTTGGTGGATCGTCATCGAAGTTGGATCGTATGCCGTAATCTTCTTGGATCTGGTCAACGACGCCATTGAATTCAGCCTTCTTCTTTGGGTGTCTATGCGACTCCCCATGTTCACCCAACCCCGCGATACCCAAGAGCGCAATAAACACCACCACGCCCACGCCGTCGTTAAACAGCGACTCGCCTGCGATCTTGGTCTCCAGCGACTTGGGTGCGCCGAGGCTCTTGACGATCCCCAAGACCGCGATCGGGTCGGTTGGCGCAACGATCGAGCCAAAGATCAGGCAGCAGAGGAAGCGGACTTCGATGCCGAGCCAGCCGGTGATGACGTAGGTGAGCCCGCCGACGATGAACGTCGTGGCGAGAACGCCGACGGTCGCGAGCAGGGCGATGACCGCGGTTTGTTGCTTGAGGTCGTTGAGGTTGACATGCAACGCCCCGGCAAAGAGCAGGTATCCGAGCATGCCCTGCATGAGCGTCTGGTCGAAGTCGATCGAGCCGATGAGCGTCTCGGCCAAGGTGAGCACGCCCGCTCCCGGTGCGACCCAATCAATCAGCAGCAGCGCGACCGCGTGCAGCATGGCCAACAGCATCAGGCCCACCGTCGTCGGCAGCTTTAGCAGTTTGTGGTTGATGAACGCGAAGGCCGCTGCGAGGGCCACGAGGATGCCGGCGATATCGAAGAAGCTCATGGCCAGCTTTATACAGTACTTCGCCCGAGGAAGAGAATGCGGAACACTTTCTGACCGTTTGCCGATGCATCGAGCGTCGACGCGCTTCGCGCCGGGCTGGCCAAACGATCAGAGGATTGGCGATGGAGTTCGCTGTGGCGTTCGTTGGTTGCAGAAACCAGGACCCGATCCGAAGCTACTGTCGGCGTGGCGTATGCCGCGTCTGCCAAATTGGGTCAAGCGAGCGAACGACCCATCGTCTTAGTCGGAGCTGGATGCAGTCTGACGCTGCGCCCAGCGTGAGTGTCCGTTGGGGTATGAAGGCTGGATTGGATCGTTCGCGCAACGCTTGAATCTGGAGTCCACCATGCGTCCGGGAGGAAGGCCACGGCTCCAAGTGCCAGTCGATGAATGCAATAACCAAGTCTGATCAGTCTTTTTACCGAACGCTCATCCCCAGCTGGCGAGCTGGCAATTTACGATCTCACTCAGCGGTGAGAACCGGACCCTTATCACCCCTTGAGAAGCCATCGTTAACTCCGCGAAGTTGCATCAGCTGGGGCTGACCGCCGACTCCGTCAACTCGCTGAAGTGGTCTTGCCCGAGTCAAACAGCTGCGACTTTGGCGCCTGGCGAATCCGCTGGTGATGGTCCACCCGACGTGACTTACCTGCGGGCCAAAGCAGGCCTGTCTCAGACGCAACTGGCTGTCGCGGCACTCGAAGGCGATACCATCAAGGGCTGACCGTTCCGCGGGGAATTCAGCCGGGGCGCGCCGCCTCTCTTTTCAGACGAAACACCCCGCTAGGTTTGGGTCGGAGGCGACGATCGCGTCGACTTCGTCGAGGCAGCCGCGGTGGTTAAGCACCGTGTACCGCTCGGGTCGGCTCTGCGACGCGACGCGGACCGCCTCGGACCACTCTCGCGCTGAGAACGGGTCTCGGCGGATCCCTTCCCAAAAGCTGGTTTCCTCGAACAGCCGCGCGATCGTCTCGGTGTGGGCGCCGCCGTGCAGCCTGCTGGTGAGGTAAGACGCCACACCCACCTGCAGCCCGTGGTAGCGCGGCCGCTCGCTCAGCTGATCGAGGGCGTGCGAGATCAGGTGCTCCGCGCCGCTCGCCGGACGCGACGAACCGCAGATCGCCATCGCGACGCCGTTAAGCATTAAGGCGGTCGCCATCAACTCCAGGCTGTCGGCGTCGCGGTGCGGGCGGGCCAAAAACTGGTAAACCGTGGAGGTCGACAACAAGGCCGCAAGGTCGTCGACCGGCTCACCACGCTCATGGTACGCCAGCTTCCAGTCCTGCACCGCGGTCAGCTTGGCGATCAGGTCCCCAACCCCCGACAACCAGAGTACCTCCGGTGCTTCGTGGCATACCGACGTATCGATGACCACAGCGAACGGCATCTGGCAGGGCAGCGACTTACGTCGCCCCCGTAGCAACAGGCTGCTCTGAGGAGCGCTGAACCCATCGTTCGACAAAGACGTCGGCGTTGAGTAGTACGGCAAACCGGCAAGGTTCGCAACGTACTTCGCCAGGTCGAGCGCGCGGCCGCCACCGACCCCAAAGACCGCGTCGCAGCCGCTTGGCAATTCAGCGAGCAGGTCTGCCGCCGCAGCGAAGCTCGGCTCGGCCACCTCGCGTTCAAGAGCGAAACTGACGTCTTCAGCGGCGAAGCCGGCGTGGAGCGTCGACAGGATCGCTTCCGGCAGGCCCGCGCTGGTTAGCAGCGCCGGTCGAGCACGGTCATGGCGCGCGGCGTAGAGGCCCAATCGACCGAGGGCGCCCGATTTGATTCGAACGAACGACGGGATGTCGACGTGGGCGGACCTCAATGTCACTCCTTCAAGCGATAGGACTGGGTGAAGGCGCCCGACCTTCAACGGCGTTCACTGGAACGCAACGTGGGCGAAGCGGTCAAGCCTTCGACGACCTCTCACCAGCTTGAAAAGGGACGATACTCCAGCTCCCCTTCCTCCAGCGCCCTGGTCAAGTCGGCTCGAACGAAGCGGCGTTGCTCCTCGACGAGCCTAGCCGCTGGCTGGTCGGTATAACCGTCGCCCCAGTAGGCCACCCGCTTGCCGGCTGACAGGAGCTGCTCGACCACCGCTCGTTTGTCGATACCGTTCTCCTCGCAGCGAAGCGGTGACGACGCAGGCCGCCACATCACGAGCCGGCCCGACTCGATGGCGCCAGGGTTGTTGATGACCGGTAGTTCGCACTGCGCCCGACAGAGAGTAAGCGGTCGATGTACCACTGACAACCCGCCGACACGACCACGACCGCCCAGCTATGGTCCCGCGGGCGGGCGACAAGGCCCGACAAGTTTTCGGGCAACGCGATTTCGTCGAGCAGCCGAACGAGCGCCGACTCGCCTCCTTCCGCCGCCTGGAAGTATCGCTTCAGCACGTCGAAGTGCGAGCGGGTCCCTTCCCGGTACTCACGCCAGTAGTCGGGCGTCGATTCGGCCACTTGCTGCGCCCGCACCAACTGGTAGAAGTCGGGGTGGGCCAGCGTTCCGTCGAAGTCCAAAACGAGGACTGCGTGGGCGTCGTTGAGTTCTGCCGGGTCAGTGGCAGATGACGCCTTGCTGCACGATTGAGTTCGAAAAGTGCGCTGGCGGCTTCAAGGTGCACTGCAAGTGCGAGGACGAAGTGGCCTGCGGCGCGCTGCATAACCTTTGCCGCATGCTCTCGCATGGCCTTTGTTCGCTCTGTTGCTCCCAGAACGGCCTGTGCGTTGCGCAGTGCAACCTGACCTGTGGCGCCTGCGTCTGCGAGTGCACCGAGGTCGGTTGCTGCATCACCTGCACTTCGGGCGACAAGAAGTGCTGCGAGATGCTACTGGCCTGCTGCGACAGCCTGGCCAAGTGCTGCGAGTCGGGTTGCTGCTGCTACGTCTGCTTCAACAATACGCCCGTCTGCTGCGGCACGTGCTAGTGTCTCTACGAATCAACCCGCGGCGACCTACAAGTCGCCGCGGGCTTTCTTCTGCAATGCTTGTACTTTGCGATGACTACGAGTCTACAAAGTCACTCTTCGGCGATCTCACCGCCGGCCCGGGTCACTAAGCGGGCGTACTGACGGATGTCGAGGTCCTCGTTGAGCGAGCGCACTGAACCGTCGCCCATCGCGTGGTTGGCGATTCCCGGGTGAAACGCGTACGTTTGGCTGGTGCCGAACGTGCTCTGCACCGGGTGCGGATAACCACTCTCCACGATATCGAACCCGTTCGCGACATTGATGGCCCCCGGTCCGACCTGGGTCGACCCGTCGGTGGTGAGACCGACCACCAGAATGTCCGACGCGGGCCTGCACCAGCCGCCGCCATTGACGCGGGCCTGGACAAGGTCGTTAGTGACCTTCTTGCCCCGGCGGTAGAGGAAAGGGCGACCGGCCGACTCGGCTAGCAGCACCGTCTTCGACAGACCGTCCGTCACGTAGCGGAAGCCGGCCTTCGGGTTGTTGTACTCCATGATCCCGGGCTCGTCGTTAGCGAGGCCGTCGGCGTTGTTGGTCCGGTCCACCAAATTGGCTTCGAGCAATCGCTTATCGACCCACACCGTCGGCGAGTAGTCGGTGGGAACGCCAACCTCGGGTGTCCACGGGTTAAGCTCCGGGAGACCGTCCAGCCGATCGGGGCTCTCGGGAGTCGAGGGGCAGTTGAGCACCGAGATCACGGTGTTCACGGCGGGTCGGTTATCGATGTGCCCCCAGTTCTTATCGAGGTCGAAGGTGTTCCGAACGTTCCCCTCTTCTAGATAGAACAACAGATGGATCATCGCGGCGATACGCGGCGCCGTCGTCAGTCCCACCGGCCGGGCGCTGACCGGGACGGCGTTCTTGGCGTCGTGGTGCATGTGGACGGCCAGCGCGAGCTGCTTCAGGCCGTTGATGCACTGTGCGCGGCGGGCCGATTCACGGGCCGCTTGGACGGCGGGCAACAGGAGCGCGACCAAGATCCCGATGATCGCGATCACAACAAGCAACTCCACAAGCGTGAAGCCGCGACGGACTGGTTTCATGACAATTCCCTTCGTACGTTTGGAACAGGAGTAGGACAGCTCGGAGAGCTGGGGTGGATGGGTTACAGCCGGATCGGGTCCAACTTGTTGTCGCCCGCGGCGATGCGGACGCGCAGGTTCGACGTCTGCGGCGAGGTGTACTTGCGGGGGATGACGTTCGGCCCCGCGACAACCTCGTCGCCGCGACGGACGAGGCGGTTCCACTGCACGGTGAGGACGTACTCCCCTTCGGGGGCGCCGTCGCCGCCATTGAAGGTCGAGACTTGAAGCTGACCGTCACGTGTCACCACGCCACGCGGCGCGGGGACCTCTTCGGTGGGCGTGACCGGATGGAAAGAAATGCACGCGCCCGGCGTTGGCTTGCCCCGAAAGGTGATCGGGGCTTCGACCGGATAGGTGGCGACGTGCGAAGGCGCCGACTCGCCACAGCCGACAATCGCCAGCGGGGTCAGTAGCGACAGTGCGATCGAAAAGCGCGAATGGAAAGGCGACATGGCGAGACAGTCCTGGTCATGCTTCGCCTCCGGATGTCCGGTCGGACTTTAGTGGGGAGAGAGCCCTCTGCCGATGCAGTGGGGCAATAAAACTACTCGACCGATTTATCGGTCGGCTTAGGGTTTCTTAAACGGCGTTTCTCGGTGCGATCGATCTGCACCACCACACCGTCTTGCACCACAACTTGCACGACGCCGTAGCGCAGGCCACGCAGGGCTTCCGCGACTTCTTGCAGCTCATCGGACGTGGGACCGACGGCCCGTGTCCCGTTGATGTGCGTTGACTTGTTCACGATGCGACCGCCCTCGCGGGTGAAGTGTGCTTGGCTTCGTGGGGGTTGGATTCGTGAGGGGTGGATTCGTGAGGGTTGGCATCTTGCTGCTGAGACTCGGAGTCATCGACTTCCCGAGGCAACGCTGGGCCATCGAGGAACACCTTTGCCTGCTTCGGGTAGAGGTGAACCAGTTCGTCTTCGTAGAGCGAGAGTTCTCGCAACTCGTCGAGCGTCATCTCCACGAGCACCGGCACGCCGTCGAGCGTCGTCAGCGACACCCGGCCGAGCGAACCAGCCGTGTTGATCCGCCGAACGGTTGCCGCCAGGCTGGGGTCGCCGTTGGGGCGGCGGCGGACTTCGAGGTCGTGAGGACGGAAGTAAACCCGTGCCGGCGCCGCTTCATCACTGCGGTAGTTGGGGAACTCGACCCGCAGCGGCCCAGCCGTCGCGAACCCAGAGACCGCCCGGCCGTGGAACATGTTCACCTGGCCGAGGAACTCCATGACGAATTGCGTCTGCGCGTTGTGGAACAACTCGTCAGGCGAACCGTCCTGCTCGATCTTGCCGTGGTTCATGACGACAACACGGTCGGCGACCTCAAGCGCCTCCTCTTGGTCGTGCGTAACGAGCACCGTCGTCACGTGCATCTGCTCGTGCAGACGACGCAGCCACTGCCGCAGGTCCTGTCGCACCTTGGCGTCGAGCGCGCCGAACGGCTCGTCGAGCAGCAGCACCTTCGGCTCGACAGCGAGCGCCCGGGCGAGCGCCACACGCTGCCGCTGACCGCCCGAGAGTTGCGACGGGAATCGACCACCGAACTGCTTCAACTGCACCAGCTCGAGCAGCCGTTCGACCTTTGCCTGGATCCGGTCGGCCGGGAGCCGCTCGCTGCGGGGCTTCACCCGCAGTCCGAAGGCGATGTTATCGAACACCGTCATGTGACGGAACAACGCGTAGTGCTGGAACACAAAGCCGACGCGCCGTTCAGCGACCTTGGCGTTGGAGACATCTTGGTCGTGGAACAAGACCGACGTACGTGAGTCGTCGTCGGGCGTCTCGAGTCCCGCGATCAGCCGCAGCAGCGTCGTCTTGCCCGAGCCCGAAGGGCCCAGCAACGCGACCAGCTCACCGCCGTTGATGCGGAGGCTGACGTCGTCGAGCGCCTTGAACGCGCCGAACGATTTTGACACGTGACGGACTTCGATGCTCATAATTATTTCTCTTGCGCGCTCAGCAGCGTTAGGTAGTTCAGTGCGAGTCGCCGCGGGTCTCGCGGCTCAGACGCCATTCGACGACGCTCTTCAGTGCGAGCGTCACCAGCGCGAGGAGGGCTAGCAGTGACGCCACCGCAAACGCGGCGACGAAGTTGTACTCGTTGTAGAGAACCTCGACGTGCAGCGGCATCGTGTTGGTGCGGCCGCGGATATGGCCCGAGACCACCGACACGGCGCCGAACTCACCCATCGCCCGGGCGACCGACAGGATCACGCCGTACAGCACCGCCCAGCGGACGTTGGGCAACGTGACGCGCCAGAAGGTCTGCCAGCCGCTGGCGCCGAGCGACAGCGCGGCGAGCTCCTCGTCCTTGCCTTGCTCTTGCATCAGCGGGATAACTTCGCGAGCGACGAACGGGAACGTCACGAAGATCGTCGCCAGCACAATCCCCGGCACGGCGAAGATGATCTCGATGCCATGCTTCGCGAGCCATGGACCCAGCCACCCCTGCGCCCCGAAGAGCAGCACATAAACCAAACCCGAGACAACAGGCGACACGGCAAACGGCAGGTCCACCAGCGTCAGCAGGATGCTCTTGCCATGAAACTCGAACTTGGCGATCGCCCACGACGCCGCCAAGCCGAACACCAGGTTCAGCGGCACGGCAATCGCCGTCACGAGCAGCGTCAAGCGTATCGCTGAGAGGCAGTCGGGGTCAGTAAAACTAGCGAAGTAAGCGCCGAGCCCTTTGCGTAACGCCTCGGCGAAGATCGCCGCGAGCGGAACAAACAAGAACAGGGCGAGGAAGCCGAGTGTCAGGCCAATTAGCGTCCAACGCGGCAGGGCTTCTCTCCATTCGATCGAGCGAGACCGGGCGGCTTTCGGAGGATCCGCAATCGTTGCGGCTGAGGTCATGGCGTTCATGCGATTCCTAGACCCCCGCCAGGTGACGACGGCCCGATAATCGCTGCAAGAGGTTGATCCCCAGCAGCAGAGTGAACGACACCGCGAGCATCACCACCGCAATCGCGGCGGCGCCGGCAGCGTCGTACTGTTCAAGCTTCGTGACAATCAGCAGCGAGGTCACTTCCGTTCGCATCGGCATATTGCCCGAGATGAAGACGACTGAGCCGTACTCACCGATCGCACGGGCGAAGGCAAGCGCGAAACCAGTGAGCAGCGCGGGCAAGATGGCGGGCAGCGTCACGCGGAGGAAAGTTTGGATCGGCGTGGCGCCGAGGCTCGCGGCCGCCTCTTCGACTTCCTTTTCGATGTCTTCGAGGGCGGGTTGGAGCGTCCGCACAACGAAGGGCAAGCCGATGAACACCAGCGCCACGACGATCCCTATGGGAGTGAAAGCGACCTTGATACCCAGCGGTTCGAGCCACTGACCGATCCAGCCGTTCTGCGAGTAGACAGCCGTCAGGGCGATGCCCGACACGGCGGTCGGCAGAGCGAAAGGCAAATCCACCAGCGCGTCGATCAGTCGGCGGCCCGGGAAGCGGTAGCGGACCAGTGTCCAAGCCACCGCTAAGCCGAACGCCGCGTTGATCACCGCAGCGATGAACGCCGTGCCGAACGTTAGCCGATACGAAGCCATCACCCGCGGGTTGAACGCCGCAGCGACGAAATCATTCCAACCTAGACCCGCCGCCTTGAGGAACAGGGCGCCCAGCGGCAACAGCACGATCAAGCTGAGGTACAACACCGTGTAGCCGACCGTAAGTCGGAATCCGGGCAACGCGGAGATAGTCGAGTTACGTGCCATGCGTCGCCCTCCCTAGCGTCGGAAGACCTCGTGAACAGTGATTGAGAGGAAGATCAGGGCTGGTAGATCGCGTCGAACAAGCCGCCGTCGGCAAAATGCTTCTTCTGCACCGCTTGCCAGCCACCGAACTCGTCGTCTACCGAGAATAGCTCGAGGTCGGCGAAGCGTTCGATGTCCGCCTTTTCGGCGTGCTCGGGGCTCTGCGGCCGGTAGAAGTGTTTAGCGGCGAGCTTCTGGCCTTCCGGAGCGTAGAGGCCTTGCAAGTAAGCGTTGGCGACTTCGAGCGCACCATGAGCTTCGGCGTTTTTATCGACGACGGCCACCGGAGGCTCGGCGAGGACGCTCACAGAAGGGACCACCATCTCGACTTCACCTTCGCCCAGCTCACGCAGAGCGAGTAGCGCCTCGTTCTCCCACGTGAGCAGCACGTCGCCGATCTTTCGTTGCACGAACGTGGTCGTCGCGCCGCGGGCGCCCGAGTCGAGCACTGGAACATTCTTGAACAAGGCGCCGATGAACTCTTTCGCATTGTCTTCGTTCTTGTCGTTCTGACGCAGGGCATAGCCCCAAGCGGCCAGGTAGTTGTAGCGGGCGCCGCCGGAGGTCTTCGGATTCGGAGTAATGACCTCAATGCCCGGCTTCACTAGGTCGTCCCAGTCCTTGATCTCCTTCGGGTTCCCCTTGCGAACCAAGAAGACGATCGTCGAGGTGTAAGGCGAACTGCGGTGCGGGAGACGTGATTGCCAATTGATCGGCAACCGCTGGGTCTGCTGGGCGATCTCGTCGATGTCGTATCCGATGGCGAGAGTCACGACATCGGCCTTGAGGCCGTCGATCACCGCACGGGCTTGCTTACCGGCGCCGCCATGCGACTGCTCGATCGTGACCTCTTGCCCCGACTCTTCCTTCCACTTCTTGGCGAAGAGCTCGTTGTACTCCTGGTAAAGCTCGCGGGTCGGGTCGTAAGAAACGTTTAGCAGCGTCACCTTGCCGGCCTTCGCGGGCTCGCCCGAGGGCGTTCGTCCCGAAGCATCCGCCTGCGAAGAAGGTCCGCACCCGGCAAGCGGCGCGAGCAGCAGGACGAGGGCGGCGTACAGAGCAAGGCGGGTCATCGTGTCGCTTCCGTTGCAAGGAAGAAAGGGGTTCCGGCGCCGGTTATGCAGTTACGGCGCCAATCGATTTCGCCCCGCAGAATTGCCTGTGTTTTCAGCCCCGATCGGTGCTCCGGTCCAATCACGCCCCAAGCGACTAGTAAATAAGATGGCAATGGCTATCATTAGTAACGGCTGCCGTGATATATGCTCCCCTGGCCCAGCCGACATGCGTACGCAAGATTTGGTTCTGGAAGCGTGGCGAGAAACCTCTCGGCATAACGAGATCGGGCCGGCGCTCCACGCTGTGGCGTCGATCCTCGCCACGGTCGCGCCGGTCAGCCGCCTGGATGTCGTGCGATTGGACCGTGAGCACGGCCATGCCGCTCACGTCGCCACCGGTCCCGCAGGGTCGCCGACAGGGCTTGTCTCTCATGCGCCCGATAATCTCAAACGTTTGATCGTGTGGGCAGAGAAGAACGCCGCGGGCTGGGCGGCGGGAGATGCGAGCGAACTGCCACGGCCTCTGTCGCCGCTTGCTGAGGCATTAGGTTTCTCCCCCGGGTGGGCAGCCGGATTGCTGCACGGCGACTTGCATGGACTGATGCTGGCAAGCTCCCTCGACGGCAAGCCTTTCGGTCCTCGGCACGCTAACTTGCTGAGCGCCGTGCAAGAGCCGATTGCGGTCTCACTCGCGACCGATCATCGCTGGCACGAATTAGTGTCGCTGCGCGAAGCGGCCGAAGCCGACAAGCGGAGTCTCTTGCGTCGGCTGGGTCGCACCGACCTCACGGACCTCGTTGTCGGCGAAGCCACGGGTCTCGCTCAGGTGATGCGTCGAGTGGACCTCGTGAGCGGGTCCGACGCCCCCGTGCTGCTGTTGGGCGAGACGGGTACCGGCAAAGAAGTCATCGCCCGTACGATCCATCAGCGCAGCGACCGCCACTCGGGTCCCTTTATCCGAGTCAACTGCGGCGCCATCCCTCCCGAGCTCATCGACTCACAGCTCTTCGGCCACGAGAAGGGCGCGTTCACCGGCGCTTCGGAGCAACGCAAGGGCTGGTTCGAACGTGCGGACCAGGGAACTTTGTTCCTCGACGAGATCGGCGAGCTTCCACCCGACGCGCAGGTTCGCTTCCTGCGGGTCCTGCAGGATTCGATCATAGAACGCGTCGGTGGCAGTGACCCGTTGCGTGTGGATGTACGCGTAATCGCTGCGACGCACCGCGACCTTGCCTCGATGGCCCAATCCGGCGGCTTCCGCGAAGACTTGTGGTACCGCATCGCCGTCTTCCCGATCCTGCTGCCGCCACTTCGAGACCGCGTCGGGGACATCCCCGAGCTCGCCCACCACTTCGCCCAGCGAGCGGCGACGCGTTTCGGCCTAACTCCCGTGGCGCCAACTCAAGCCGATCTCGAAGTGCTTGCTGGCTACCGCTGGCCAGGCAACATCCGCGAACTCGGCGCCGTAATCGACCGCGCGGCAATCCTTGGCGAGGGGCGCACCCTCGAAATCAGCGCCGCCCTAGGCTTTTCACCACTCTCTTCGGAAGCAAACTCCACCACCGCTGGGTCGGTGAACACTTGGCAACCCGCCACCCTGAACGACGCCATGCGCCGCCATATCGAAGCCGCATTGCGAAGTACGCAGGGTAAGATCGAGGGCCATGACGGCGCGGCGGCGACCCTCGACATCAACCCCCATACGCTGCGTGCCCGGATGCGAAAGTTGGGAATTCGGTGGGCCGAATACCGCCGATAATACGCGTCGCCGTTTATTGCTGCGCGTTGGTGGTGTATGCGTAGGGGGCGTTGCAGACGGATTTGATGAGTTCTTGGTCGAGCACGGCGTGGCGCCAGGCCTCGATAGCGGCTTGCTCGAGGGCGTCGTCGTCGGCGTACGCCCGGTTGCTCCAGAAGTGGCTCTTGAGGTAGTGTCAGAGGTTCTCGATCGGATTGAGTTCGGGGCTGTAGGGCGGCAGCCGCACCAGCGTTACGTTCTCCGGCACGGCCAAGGCCTTGGCCGTGTGGAACCCGGCCCCATCCCATACCATCACCTCGTGCTCTCCCGCGGGGATCGTCTTGGCGAATAACTCCAAGAACGAGTTGACGATCTTCGTGTCCAGACGCGGGCTCAAGAGGCCCTGGGCATGGCTCGTCTGGGGGCAGACGGCCCCCAACACCCAGAGATACCGATACTCGGTCTGTCGCACCGCCGTGGGACGCGAGCTTTTCTTCGCCCACACGTTGGTGTTGGTCCCCAGCTGGCCGAACCGCGACTCGTCCTGGAAGTAGACCCGCAGCCGCTGGCCCGGGTGTTCACGGGCGATCTTCGCGATTCGCTCGGGCCAGCCCGCCTTGAAGGCGAGGAGCGCCTCGGAATCGCTCTTGCGGGTAGCGTGGCCGCGGTCGTAGGCAGCTGTAGCCCAGCTGGTGCAGCAGTCGATAAACGCCCGTGAGGCTCCGCCAGAGGCCGAATTCCGCGGCCAGCACCCGCTGGAAGTCCTTGCCACGCAACGTACACACGGCGTCCGCCTCGGTAGGCCCCGCCTCGATGCGTACCCGCAAAGCGGCCTCCTCTTCGCTATCCAACGCCGCCTGGCGAGGGCGGCCGCGGCGTTCCTCCAGGGCGGCGAGGCCTTGTTCGTTATATCGCCGCACCCAGTCCTGGCACGCTCGGCGAGACAAGCCGACCGCTGTGGCGACCGCCAGGTCCGTCCAGCCCTCCAGGGCCAGGATCAGCACTCGCAGACGCTTGGACCGCGTGACGTTCTTCTCGCCCCGCTCCTGCTGCTGCAACTCCTGAGGCGTCTGGTGAGGCTCGACATGCATGCCCTTAACGTGATGGGCGCCTTGGGCGAGCGCAATAGCATGCACGCAAATTTATCTGGCGATCCGTATGAGTACCGGGGCATACCCGATCGTTGACGGAGCGGACTGCAGGAGGATTCTTGGGGTGCAAGCAGCATCGGACTCCAAAGCTGCGTCGTACCGACCGACATCGGCAGATGCCGTTACAAGTCAAAACGCGTCGGTCGTAAACTTCTCCGCGGATTCGGCCTTCGCCAAACGTGCAGAGGCTTCATCGTCTTCCGCGAGCGGATTTCACCCCTGCTTAGATTCGGCCGATTCGACGACGACCCTCGACGAGTCGGTTCGACGCTGGCTCCGGAGTTCTCGAAGCCGCTGTAGAATGCATCCCTGATCCCTGCGCCGATCGGCGGGCATACAAGTGTCAACGGATGGCCTCTTTTACGCGACTTGGGTCCGCTAGCTGCCAAACATTTCCCTAGCGCTCCGAATACAATTAACCTACCGGCTCCGGTAGGGAGTTACGCTGATCGACCGATTAAAGGACCCCGCTGCCAATGTCTTGCTGCCCGCCAGCCCGATGCATCGCTCATGCCTTAGCCTTGGCGATCGCCGTACTTGCGTCTCCTACCGCAACAGGCGGTCCGGTGATTGCCCCTGGCTGGGGGGCGCCGGTCTTCCGGGATGAGTTCGACGGCAACTCAATTAACTACGGCGTTTGGGAAGTTGGCAACTTCGCCAACCAAGCCAACAACGAGCAGCAGTACTACCACCCTGATCAAGTGCTAGTTTACGACGGCGGGCTGCACTTGTGGGCCGAGCGGGACAACAACTGGAGCCACGGCCGCAATTACAACTCGGGACACGTGCGGACCTGGCAGGAGTGGAGTTACGGGCGTTTCGAGGTCCGCGCCGAGCTGCCGTATGGCCAAGGGTTCTGGCCCGCGATCTGGCTGCTGCCCCGCACCACGCCCTGGCCGACGGGCGGCGAGATCGACATCATGGAGGCCCGCGGCGACCAGCCGTATCGAATGAGTAGCGCCTTGCACTGGGGATGGGACGCAAACTCCCGGCAGTACCGCTCGCAGGCCTACGAAAGCGGCGCGAATTTTCAGGCGGGGTATCACGACTACGCGGTTGAGTGGGAGGTCGGTACGGTCCGCTTCTACGTGGACGGCGTCAACTTCTACACTCTCTACGAGCCGGACGTAGGCATCCCTAGTACGCCCAAAAGTTTGATCCTGAACCTCGCAGTGGGCGGTGACTACTCCGGTTCGCCCAACGGTTCCACGCCGTTTCCCACGCCGTTCGACATCGACTACGTCCGCGTCTGGCAGCGTCAAGAGACCCCGGCGCCACCGAGTTCGCTTATCAACGACGCTGGATTCGAGGACAACGGCGGCGCCATGGACAACTGGGGCGTGTTTGGCGACTCGATAGGCAACGTGCTCTCGGACTGGGGCACGTCGCTCGACGGCGAGCGTTCGCTGAAGCTCTACGGCCAGTTCAACGGCGAGGCAAACTACTCGGGGGCCTTCCAAGACGTTGCGATTACCGGTGGGTCGACCATCACTGCCAACGCCAGCGCTCTGATCCGTTCGGAAGATTCCGTCCTCGGTAGCTCGAACCAGGCGCTGATGAAGATTGAATTCTACAGTCAGCCTGGGGCCATGTACGGCTCGGAGTCCTTCCTAGGTGAGTCGATCTTGACCCTGGCCGACGGCGCGTCGGCCGAAGACGTATGGTTGGACCAGAGTCTCATCGCAACGGCGCCTTTCAACGCTGTGGAGGCCCGGCTGGCGTTTGTGTTTGTGCAGCCGAGCGATGAGGGGGGCGCCGTATTTATCGATAGTGCGGCGTTGTTCGAGTCGTTTGCCCTGCCGGGCGACTACAACGGCGACGGCATGGCGGACGCGGCCGACTACGTCGTGTGGCGAGATGGCGGCGCATCCGACAGCGGTCAAGCCGGCTATGACCTGTGGGCGGGCAACTATGGGGCGACGACAAGCGATTCAACCGAGTCTGCCGCGGCCGTCCCCGAGCCGTTGTCAATTGCGATGCTTGCTCTAGGCGGACTGGCTGCGGCGCGACGAACGAGTGGCAATTCTGTTCGTTGTCGTGGCCAGTCCAGTTAATCGTGTCTGCGCGAAATCGCAGCGGTTGCATCAACCGGGGCGCCGAGAGCGGACGCTGGATTGCTGTGGCCCATTTCCGTCTCGGCAATTCCGGCTCTGCCCCAGAACTGCCGAGGACGCAAACGCCTGGGCGGGTTCCGACATCCGCCAAACCTGCGGAGGCTTCATCGTTCTCAGCGCGGAGAAGTTTCGCTTCTCAGCAGATTCGTCCGCTTCGAGAACTTCCTTCGGCGTGTCGGGCCTCAGCAGTTTCTGCCAAGCCAAGAAACTACTGGGGTCTGGATCACCGCGTGCAGATTGGGACAATACAGTTTAAACGAGGCTGGTCCAGGCTCGGCGAGTGTCGGCTAGGCCTCCTACCCTGCGATGTTGTCATTTAGCGGCGTTACGATATGGCGCTTGACCACTTGCTGGGGCGATCGGGAATTTTGAGGCCAGCCGCCCTTGGCGCCTAACCCGCGGCGTTTCAGCGCGTCAGCCGGGGACATGCTCTATCGGCAGAACTAGTGGCGCCAGTTTGTTGGGGTCCGCGACGAGCGGCGACGAGGTCGCTGACAACTGGTCAAGAAAATCCTGGATCCTCGTCGAGTCGATCCCGGCGTATCCACAGCCATCGGGACACACGTTGCGAATCAACTCACTCGATCGCTTCGCGTGGCGCCGCACGCCTACCGCGTTCCCTTCGCGAAGCTTGACCACCGCCGCGGAGAGCTTGATCAAACCTTTCAGCCAATCGGCGGTGCGGCCCTGACGTTCGGCCGCATGCCAAAGCGACTCGCAGGCCTCGTGCGCTTCCCAGTAGTACCCGTGGTTGAAAAGGTCGATCGCGGCGAGGTAGGTCTTGCTCTCCCACCAGCGCTCCGGGAGTAGCGGAGGCGGGGAATCGTGGGCCTGACCGAAGAGATGCCCGGCGGGGTCGCTCACCGGGTGCGGGCGAAAGCCGGGCACGTAGGAGTAAGGAGGGAAGGGCGCGTCGGTGTACCGCGGCCGTGTTTCTACCGATCGACCCGGACGGAAGACCTCGTTCATCTCGGACCCTCGAGCATGCAGCTGTCGCCTCCGCTCCCTACGATCCGGCCGAAAGAACTTCGAGGATGCCGCGACAGAATTCCGGCAAGTCGTCGGGTTTGCGGCTCGAGACAAAGTGACGATCGATCACGACCGGTGCGTCCTCCCAGAGCGCGCCCGCGTTCACCAGGTCGTCCTTGATGCCCGGCGATCCGGTCACACGCACCCCGTCGTAGACGCCCGCCGAGATCGGGATCCAGCCGCCGTGGCACACCGCTGCGATCAGCTTGCCGGCGGCGTCGAAGTCCCGGACCAACTGCAAAACTCGAGGATCCCGCCGCAGCTTGTCCGGCATGAAGCCGCCCGGCACGACGAGGCCGTCGTACGGCGCGACGGTGACGTCGGCGAGCGATGCATCGGAAACGCATGGATAGCCATTCTTGCCCTGATAGGTCCTACCGGCCTCCGGACCGGCAACGACGACCTCCGCGTCTGCTTCGATGAGGCGGAGCTTCGGATACCAGAGTTCGAGGTCTTCGTAGAGGTCGCCAACGAGCACCAGGACACGCTTACCTTGGAGCGATCTTTGCATCGACTTCTTCCTTGGGCGGGTTGGGTCGTGGCGAAGACTCCAAGTATCGGGCACGCGCCCCGCTGACCACAATTGGGGGACAGCGCCGGAGAACTCGCACCACTAGGAAGCAACGTAGTTTCCGAGCCGGTATTTCACACCGGGATTCTCCCACTGAGTACCCCCAAAGACGGAGCGAGGTTGAATCGGCCTAGATTCCGAAGGCGGGCGGCAAACCTGCCGAGATGCCCAGGCAGAAGATAGATCGCTGCGACTTTGCAGTCTGGTTAAGCCACTGGTGTTGGTCCACACGATGCGGCGAAGAGAACCGCCTATCCGCTCCAGTCAAGTCACTTGAGGGAGGTAATCAGCTGCCGTTCCTGCCTAATCGGTGTCCCTACTTGCGTCTCAGCTCCCGACAGCTCGGCGCCTCTTCGAGGGTGAAGAGAACGACTTCCTCGCCGGTTGCCACGCTGATGTCGTGGTGGAGGCTCACTACGCCAACGCCAGTCGCTTCCTCGACGAGCCTCTCGAGGACGGGACGAGCGGTCTCAACGAGCTGAGTTCTGACTTGCTTGAGGAGGTCGCGTCCCTTCTCGACGGGGGACGTCAGAACGAGGTGCTGCTCGGCCGCGGTTAGGACGCCGCGTAGCCGTATTACTGATCGCCGATCACCTCAATCTACCCGGTGGTCCGCAGTCCGCTCGCAATAGCATTGACCGTTGCCAGAAGCTGAGGCAGCATTTCTTCCCCTAGCCTTCACCGAATCACTGACTCGATTCCAGGAAGAGTAACGGGGTAAGGTGACGGCCGTGGTAACGCTTTGGCGATCGGTCGAGATACTCTAAGTAACGACCATCAGCGAACCGGCTGGCGGCTAAGTAAAACAGCTGAGATTGCTGGTCCGACATCTCGAATCGATCGATGTCGGCTTGGCGCCACTTGTCCTGCTCGGCCACAAAAGGGGCGGCATAGTTGAGCGCTCCGGCGAGGCTGGCCCCCGTGGGCGCCTCGTATCGCCACAGATCGATGTCCACCTCTTCTCCAAGACGGGCCACCACCGCCATCGCTGAGAGGCTGAACAGGGAATAGTGCAGCGAATTGGTTCTCTCCAATTCTTCCGGCTGGCTCCCGTCTGCCGCGATGCTTGACGCGATCCGCTGGTCCCGCGTCTCGGCGACTAACGAGCGAGCGACGTCAGTCTCACCAACGAACAACGCGATTCGACCGGCCTGTGCCGCGAACCACGCCCCATGGTTATTGGCGGCGCGCCGTTCGTTCTGACCAAGTTCGCTCGTCAACAGCCAATTGAGGAACTCAGAGAACCACGTCTTGAGCTCGGAAAGCTCGTCTTCCGTCAAATCGCCTCGGGAGTCGAGCAGCGCGACCCCTTCAAGCACGCGAATGAAGTGCCTCGTGTCGAGAACACCCGGCGCTCTGCCATCGGCGACGCCGGGCACTCCTTGTGAGAAATTGAGATTCGGGTTCATCCGCGTCTCGGCGTCAAGGAACCATGTCCGCAACAGCTCGACGGCGCGCCTGGCATACCGGTCCTCATCAAACACGTAGGCGGCGATCGCAAGGGTCTCGAAGTCATCGCAAAAGCGGCCGATGGCGACCCGATCTCCCTGTTCAAGAAGACTGCGATTCACCTGACCGTCGCGTCTTACGTAGGGGAGGCCCTCCGGCGTCTTCGGGTTGGGCCACCAATAGCGGCTGTAGCTCAAGTAGTCGTGCTTGTCGCCACTAGGTGGCGTGATCGATTTATCGACGACCGAGAAGGGGCCGCTATTAAGGGCTTCGTCGGCCGCTTCTCGCAAGTCCCTCAGCGCTTGCCTGACCGCGCCGGATTGTTCGTCAGGCGCCCGCCGCACCGCGTCGAGTTGTGACGCCTCCCAATAGAGCGTTCTTGGAGGGTGCGCTTCCGCTGTCGTGGCGATGCGGCTGAGGCCGCCGATCGACGCGACGACTACTGCGAGTCGGCAGACAGAGCAGTACAGACGAAAAGGTAGCATCCGATTCCTCGATGGAGCTTAGCGAAAGCGCGAGCGGAGCGGCTATTCTGCTACGCCGTATCGCGCCGCCGCTACGGGCAAGGGGCGGTGCACTTCTTCGATACGATAACCGAATCCCGACCCACGCAGTGAGGAGAGGTCGATACGTCCGTCGCGGCGACGGTACAGACCGGGATGAATCTTGGCCTCAAAGTCCGAAGCGCTCGGGTAGAACTGCATCGCGTTAGTCTCGACCCCCATCAGCGTCCCGCTGTGTGCGGCAAGCAGCACATGCGGCGCCTGAGCGATCATCGGGTTGGTCAGGTCCTGGACCATAACCGCCATTCCGTGGGCCTTGGCCCAGCACAGCGACAACAGCGCGCCGGTGAGCGTCTTGCAGGTCTTCAGCGCAACGCCAGACCAACCGAGCGAACGACCCAGCCGGACGAGCCGCCAGTTGTGCGCACTCTCGTCCAGCAGCAGCAACTTCCTCCGCGAAACCTCGCGCACGTCGATCCGGTGCGTCTCAAGATCGTAGGGGAAGGGCTGCTCTATATAAAGGATGCTGTCGTAGATGGCGGGCTCTTCCGCCGCGAGGCGGTCTAGGATCTCCACCACGTACGCCGGGTCCATCACGGTGCAGTTGAAGTCGGCGGTCAGCTGCCGGACCCCAGTTGCCTGGGCGACGCGGCCGACACTCACCAATCGGTCGTAGTCCCAGGCCGCATCGGCGCCCCGGAGTTTGACCTTCAGGCACTGCAGGCCGTCACGCTTGATCCAGTCGCCTAACAGGACCGGGTGGCCATCAGCCGGCTCGTCGCCGGTCAACTCTGCTTCAGAGATCGGATCGAGCCCGCCGACCAGGTGCCACGCGACTAGTGACTTCGGGCGGTCGTGGACCAAGTAGTCGCTGGGATACTGCCCACGAAAATCGACCTTCACGTCGGCGTCCGCCTTGAGGTAGGCAGAGAGGTCGCTGTTCATGTAGTCGCGGTTGAGCGTCTCGAAGACGGACTTCCCATGCAGACGCCCGTAGGCGTCGTAGAGCGCGATGTCGAACGGCGAGCAACAGACGAGCGTCGCGAGGAGTGGAAGCGGATCCTCGGAGGGGTGCTCGCGGTGCTCTCGCTCGGACTCGACCTCGAGGACGTCTTGCTGAAAAGCCTCGCCAATCTCGAGGGGATGCCCCGCCATGTCGTAGTCGGACCAACGGTGGGCGAGCCGCTCACAGAATTGGCGCAAGCGAGTGTGCCGCACCTCGAACGCCGACATCGAGGGCCAGACCCACTGAACGCTCAGGGGCGTTTCTCCCCATCCCGTTGCGGTACGGCCAGCGGCGTCTTGGACGGTGAGCTTGACACGAGCGCAGGTGACCGACGTCAGTGTCTCGGAGCCGAACTTCAGAGGCACTCGCGTGTCGAGCGGTAGGAAATACAACTCAACCCCGACCACGCGAACGTCGGTAGCTTTCGGCGCAGAGCGACCCGCTGTGCCTCGTGCGTGAGGTCGCGTTGTTCGATGCCAATGGAAAGCAGCCAAGTCAGTACTCAGAGCGACATGTGCGCGGGGTGGTATCGACAGCCCTGCAGAAGTAATTTCAAGAGATCTTCCACGGCGAACGCTGCTCACGGCTTAGCAGTTGATTCGCTTCGTCGCTGCGGTCGCCCTCGAAGCGCTCCGCATCCGGATCCCACTTGAGCTTGGTCTTGAGCTTGAGCGAGATATTGCCGAGGTGACAGATCGATGCGCTACGGTGCCCGACCTCGATCGGAGCGGCGGGCTCATCCCGCGACTTGACGCAGTCGAGGAAGTTGCGGACATGGTCTCCACCCGAGTGGTACTTGACGCGCTTCATCAGCTTCTCGGGCGTGAGCTTCCGCGGGATCACCAGTGCGTTCTGTCCCTGGTTGTCGATGCTCACAACGCCGTCGTCGCCGTAGAAAGCGGTTCGGACTGAGGGTTCGGCGGTCACACATTCGAGCACCGTGCCGTTCTCATACTTGCAGCGGAAGTTCAGGAACGTCGCCGCGTTGAACAGGCTCCCCTCCGGCAGGTAGTCGGCATAGACGTACTCGACCTCCCTGGGGCCTGTGAGGCTCGTTCCCAAGCCCCATTGGGCGATGTCGATCGAGTGGGCCCCGAAGTTCGCCGTCTGACCGCCGGCGTAGTCTTCGATGAATCGGAAGTTGTAGAGACAACGGTCCCTATGGTAGGGCGCCTGGGGGGCGGGGCCGAGCCACATGTCGTAGTCGAACCCGTTCGGGACGGGCATCGGCTCCCAACCAGGGCCTGGGCCGATCTTGTTTTGCCGACCGACGTTGCAGACAACCCGCCGCACTTTGCCGATGGCGCCGCTCTGGACCAAGTCGCAGGCGGCTTTGACGTACGGGTTCGACCGCTCGTGCGAGCCGGTCTGGAAGACACAGCGCTTTTCGCGGACCGCCTTGATCATTGCCTGTTGGCCGCCAATCGTCAGCCCCAGCGGTTTCTCTCCGTAGATGTCCTTGCCCGCCTTGGCGGCGGCGATCGCCATCACGTCGTGCCAATGGTCTGGCGCGACGATCGCGACCGCATCGACGTCCTTGCGGGCCAAGACATCCCGGAAATCATTGTAAGTATCGCAGCCTTTATACTTCCCTGACTCCGACCGATTGGCGTACGTGCTTTCCACGAGCGCCTTGGCCGGTTCGCGACCACGCACGTCCGAAGGCTCCTTGTAGTTGTCGCTTCCCTTGTTCACGTCGCAGACGGCGACCACTTGGCAATCGGGCTGCGCCATAAAGAGCGATAGGTCGAGGAAACCCTGATTCCCTGCCCCGATAAATGCGACGGTGATCCGGTTGCTGGGAGCCGTATCGCCAAACACCGAGGAGGGAACAAAGTACGGCGCCGCCACGGCCGCAGCAGTTGCTGAGGTGCGTAGGAATCCACGCCGTGTCAGGGGGGTGGTTGCGGCGGTCGTGGGTTTGGTCATCGCGCAGTTCCTTCCCAGTCACAAGGTCTTGGAATCTAGGGTTTTGTGCCGCCGAAGCGAGACGGCGGTAAGCGATATCGCACCCAACGCCATAGCCGTCGGCTCGGGCGAGGACACGCCGTGAGATGGCGACGTAGCAGCCGATGCGTAGGCGCTGCTCCAAACGGTGTAGTCCGGTGAATCGACGACGCCATTTCCGTCGCCGTCCGCGGCAAGACCGACGCCCGATTGTCCCAGCGAGTCGCGCCACACCGAGTAGTCGGCGGCGTCCACCAAGCCGTCCCCGTTGTAGTCCCCCTCGACTTGAGTAAAGAGTTGGTCGAGCTCGGCGTCGGTGAGCGCGCTATCGAGGCTCAGCACGAGCGCGTCGAGCTCCGCCATCTGCTCCCGCATCGCCAGCCGCAGCTCGAGTGGCACGCCGACGTGGGAAGCGGTGATCGTGAACGTGGTGGCGTCCTTGGTCCAATCGAAAATACCATTGGCGGTGAGCGACTTGTTCTGTGCCGGATCGACGCCAAAGCCGGTCGGCGCGTAGAAGCTGTCCGACGAGCCGCTGAAGCCCCGGCCCCGGTAGTACGCCGTGTAGACGCCGGGCGTCTGGAACTCCAGGTCGTAGGTGGCGATCGTGTCGTGCAGCTCGGCGGGGAGGTCGACGCGGTCGCCGTCGGGCGCGCGGAGCACCTCGCCCCCAAGGGCCTCGGCGACCGTCGCGACGGTCCAGACGGCGCCGTCGCCGTCGGGGTCGAGAATCGACGCGTAGCCCTCCGCTTGAAGTGCGCACCCGGTCAGCCGGCAGCCACTGCCCCCGCCTGGCGGCGTGACGTTACCACCCAGCCAGCTCGGCCCAACATCCGCCTTGGTGAGCGGTTTGCGGACGATCGTCGCGGTCGAGAACTCGTCTGCCCCGACGTCGTACAGCCCGACGCGCGGCTGACCGTCCATGTCGGTGGTGATCAGGCCCGAATAACCGGCCGCGGCGGCGTCGATCACGGGGCTCGAAACCGTCGGTCGGTAGAGTCCGTCGGAGCCCAAAGCGAGCATCGGGTTGGCTGCCGTGACGCCGGGGTTGCCAGCGACGGGCCCCAGCGACTGCCCGTAGGCGATGTTCCCTTCCCAGGTCCAACCGACGCCTTGGTTCCCCTCGAACAGCGCGTCTTGGGTGCTCCAGATTAAGTTGTTGGCGATGGTGACGTTCTCGGCCAGCAGCGTGCGGCCGCTGCTCCCGAGGCCGTCATCGAACGTGATGGCCGCCGCGTTGACATCGACGATGGTGTTGTGCGCGATGACGGCGTTCTTGACTTGGTAGTACGCGTTCAGCGGCGAGTTGGGGACGCCCGCCGAGATCGAGACTGCCCCGCCGCTGCGCCCGTCCAAGTCGTTGAAGTAGTTGTTGACGACGGTCTGTCCCTCGCCGATCACCCGCACGCCGCCGCTCCCCGACACGCCGCCCCCCAGGAAGAAGTTGCCCTCGACGCGCGAGTTGTTACCGTGCCGCAGCGTGAGCGTCCCGGACACGTCCCGGAACGTGTTGTAGCGGAAGATGTTGGAGCCCGACTTGTTGGAAATGGTCTCGATCTCGCCGTCGGTCCGCTCGAAGACGTTATTCTCAACGACCGTGAACGAATCGCTCAGCGACTGGCTGCTGTCGCCGATGCGGATCGTCTCGAACCCGTTGCCGTTGCCCACGGGCCGGTCGCCAAAGTAGTTGTTGTCGATCAGGTGGTTGTCCGCCGCGGGCGTGTCGCGCCAG
>JBGSJY010000192.1:0-1719 GCA_041741515.1 Pirellulales bacterium
ATGGACATCGTCATGCACTCGGCCACCAAGTACTACGGCGGCCACAGCGACCTAATGGGCGGCCTGCTCGCGATGCGAGAGAAGCACGTCTACGACGACCTCGCCTTCCTACAAAACGCCACCGGCGCGATCATGGGCCCGATGGAGTCGTTCCTCTGCTCGCGCGGCGCGAAGACGCTTGAGCTGCGCGTGCGTGAGCAATCGCGGTCGGCCCTCAAAGTCGCCGAGTGGCTGTCAAATCGCGAAGAAGTGAAGCGGGTCCTCTACCCGGGTCTGCCAACGCACCCGGGCCACGAGCTAGCGAAACGCCAAATGGACGGCGCCTTCGGCGGCATTCTGTCGTTCGAGCTCAACGCGACCGACGCGCAGACCAAAGCATTCGTGAAAGCCACCGAGCTGTTCAGCATCGCGGTAAGCTTCGGCGCGGTCGAGTCGCTAATCTCACAACCCGCCAGCATGTCCCACGCGTCGTACGACCCGGCCGACCGCGCGAAGGCGGGCATCACCGACGGGCTGATCCGGCTGTCGATCGGCCTGGAGTGCGTGGAAGACCTAATCGCCGACCTCGAACAGGCTCTTGCCGTCTCTACCAACTAAAGAATGCAGCGCAGATGAACGCGGAGTTGAAGGATAGACGCAGATAAGAAGATGACGAATCAGCGTTCATCCCTTTAATCTGCATTCATCCGCGTTCCCCTTCTTTGACCTGGGAAGCACTATGCAACTTGGTTTTGTCTCCGCCATTTTGGCTGATCAGCCGCTTGACGAAGTATTGCGATTTGCGTCGAGCGAGGGGTTCGATTGTGTGGAGGTGCTTTGCTGGCCGCCCGGGGGACCGGACCGCAAGTACGGCGGCGTGACGCACCTCGACGTCTCGGCGTTCACGCAGGCGATGGCGGACGACACCCGCGCCCTCATCGAACAGCACCGCGTGGCGTTTTCGGCGCTGGGGTACTACTCGGTCCCGCTGTCGGCGGACGCGGAGCAAGCGGCGGCGGCGATTGCGCACTTGCACAAGGTGATCGACGCGGCGGCGATGCTCGGCTTGGCGAATGTCAACACGTTCGTCGGCGCCAATCAGTACCTGTCGCTGGACGAGAACTTTGCCAAGTTCTTCGAGGTGTGGCCGCCGATCGTCAGGCACGCCGAGGAGCGCGGGGTGCGGATCGGCATTGAGAACTGCCCGATGCTGTACGCGAAGACTTGGCCGTTCGGGCTCAATATGGCGCACTCGCCGGCGGTCTGGCGGCGGATGTTCGAGGCGATCCCTTCGCCGAACTTCGGGCTTAACTACGACCCGTCGCATCTGCGGATGCAGCTGCTGGACCCGGTAGCGCCGATCCGTGAGTTTGGCCCGCGCATTTTTCACACCCATGCGAAGGACATGCGGATCGACTGGCGCCGGCTCGACGAGGTTGGCTCACTCGCGCCGCCGATGGACCGGGCGACGGCGAAGCTGCCGGGGTTGGGCGACATCGACTGGGGGGCATGGATCGGCGCCCTCGGCGACGCGGGCTACAAAGGTCCGGTCTGCATCGAGGTCGAGGACGAGGCCTATACCGAGTCGCTTGCCGAGCGACAACGGTCGCTCCGTATCAGCCGCAACATCCTACGGCCGCTGATTGGGTAAACGTGAGCCGTCGGCGCTAGCCGCGGGTGAACCCGCCGTTTAGATGTGAGTGCTGGCCGCCCGGGGGACCGGACCGCAAGTACGGCGGC
>JBGSJY010000193.1:0-18506 GCA_041741515.1 Pirellulales bacterium
GATGAAAAACCGTCGTGTGCAAGGCACACGTCGTCTGTTCACCGTCAATTCGCTGAAAATGGACTGCTCACTCCCGTGAGCACTCGATTTCCCACCATGCTTTCATCCAAGAAACGCCCAGGCCCTCCCCGCAGGGAGAGCCCGAGCGTCAGCCATCCGTCTGGCACAATGCCAGTCAGTCCTTTCGTCGGCTCTTCGTGCTTGGGTTACCAGCCCAAACGAGCACGGGTTACGACTGCCAGCCGTAAACGAGCGGGCGAGTTCCTCTCGCCGTCGTCCCAGGGGCTTCCCCCTGGCCACCGCTCGCTCCGCGCGCTCACTCCCGTGAGCACGCCTTGCGACTTTCTACTCAGACCACGCTCCCTCCCAATGGCTTTTGAAGTACCTGGTTGACGACCAGGCGCCGAGGAACCACCCCGGAGGCCATTGGGATTCCTACGTTAGTCAGCATCTTCGCGTTTGGATTCTCGCGGGTAAGAAGTGTGACCTTCATGGCGAATGATTCTAGGTGCAGCCGCCAGGCTGTCCTACTTTACGCGTCACAAAGGTGACGCGATTTCCAGGGTACGAGACTAGAAGCTCCCCCTACCGAATGAATCATCCGCTTGTCCCCATCCAAGCCTGGCTATCACCCCGCCTGGACATCTTTGGCAATCGACTCTCCAAACACTCACCGGTAAGCCCTCGCGGGCCTTTCATCGTTGAGCTATTCACGCCCAGGGATTTGCCCTGGAGCCCGAAGCAGTCACGCTCCGGCATGACCTGTCGCCAGGTTCATGGCTCCCGACACCGGACAACGTTGAACGCCCCATTGCTGGCAGCGAACCCCGCGTATGGATTTGGGAAAACACCCACACCATTTTGCATACTGACGGCTTGCAGCAGAACACCACTGCAAGTGTTTCCGTATCGCCCCGAATCGGGGCGAGAAAAGAATACAACACTCATAGGATAGAATCGTGAGATTACTTCAAGCGTCTTCTCTGCCCTACAAAGGCAGCGAGCGTTTTTGAGATTACTTCACGAAGCCTCCTTCGAACTGAGCGAGCATGTCTCCATGCACTCAGCTCTACCGGCGAAACGCGTGGAACTTTTTTGAGTTCCGGCGGGAGGTGAACCCCGCCGCTCCCTTGGCTTGGTTGGTGACCAAGTTATTCGGGTGCGTTTCCCAGACGGATAACTGCTTCAAAGCGTTTTACGACCATCAGACAGTCGAAGAGCCTATCCTTCGGCTCTTCTACGGCTTCGTATACCACACCTTGCCGGAGCGAATCAAATAGCGTTTGAGAAAAGAAAGCCAGCGGCGGGCCTTTCGTGGCGTGCTGAGGAAAGCCACGCATAGATTTGCTTAGCGTCCGGCAATTTGAGAATATGCCAGGGACGCTTCAGAGCAGTATCGAAGTGAACGTCGTTCATCCTCGACACAGCCTATCTTTGCACGGCCTCAAGGGTCGCTCACCACTCCCCATCGGGTCTGGTTCACTGTTGCTTGGTTACCGCTTCGCGGGGTCCAGCAGCTTCCCCTTGCTTGCCGCGTCAATGGCTCCCCGTAGGTCGTAACCACGGCCAACAGAACACAGGGGGCATGAAGCAATCTTTTGAAGACAGGAAGGCATGATGTACGCCCAATGCAATACAGATTCTGACGCACCGCCAAACAGGGCGGCGGAAATGTCGGCACCCATCTCGGCTGCCGATTCGCCGCGTATCGGCCGACACGCCCGAAGTTACAGATTAACCATAACAAGGAGTAGAAACGCATGAGAACTGAACACCACCAACACGCACCACCGTCGAAACTGACAGAGCCAACGCTCTTCGACCTGCACCCCGCCGCAGCAGAACTGGACGACGTCACTCTCCCCTCCGGGCGTCCGCCGCCCAAGACGGGGGCCGAGTTTCTAGCGTTGGCCGCAGACGCACTGGCCGACCTGGAACGTGACCTCGCCGCTGGTAAGAGTGCGACGCTGGTCGAGTTCCTCGCCACGATGGGCACGTTTCACAACTACAGCTTCAACAACGTTATGCTCATCGCCCTACAGCGTCCCGACGCCACCCAGGTTGCGGGATTCAATACGTGGAAGAAGCTCGGTCGTCACGTTATGAAGGGAGAGAAAGGAATCGGCATCATTGCTCCCATGGCGTTTGGCAGTAAAAAAGACGCCGACGACGTGGCTGCCGAGAGCGACGACGCCCCACGCATTCGCTTCCGTGTCGTGCGGGTCTTCGACGTATCGCAGACCGACGGCAAGCCGCTCGCGGAGTTCGCCGCCATCCGTGGCGAGCCCGGCGAACACTTGATACGGCTTCGCGATATCGTGACCAGACGTGGCATCCAACTCGAATACGGAGATATTGCAGGGGGAGCCGAGGGGCTTTCTCGTGGGGGTTCCATTATGATTCAAGCAGGGCTCCCACCCGCGGAGGACTTTTCGGTGCTGGTGCATGAACTAGCCCATGAACTGCTCCACAAGGCGGACCGTCGGGCCGAAACGACCAAAACCCAGCGAGAGACGGAAGCAGAGGCCGTCGCCTTCGTCGTTAGCCGAGCCGTCGGGCTTGAGTGCGGAACCCACGCCAGCGACTACATCCAGCTCTACCAGGGAGACGCCAAAACGCTTTCCTCTTCGTTGAGCATGATTCAGGCCACCGCCTCCAACATCCTGAAGGAACTTCTTTCGACAAAAGCCATCCAGGCAAAGGAGGACGCATGAGGCAGCTCGACGTTCGCTTATCGCAACTTGAATTGGCGAGGCTGCCAGGACCCAACACCACCACCAAACTGCACGCAGCCGCCTCCACCGACCCACGCTTTCAGGCGATGCTCGCTGAGGCCGCTCGCATCGGCTGGCCCCAGGGTTTTGAGAACGACCTCTATCAGCACGACCTGACCATCCTGGAAGCCTACCCAGAGCAGAAGATGGTTTGGGTGCTACGCGATAGCGGCACGAACCTTTTCCCAATCCAGGCCGACTCGCCTGGAGCGGCCCACTACAGCCGGTCCGTTCTCCGCTACTGGTCGGGAGACGACAAACTCAACTTTTTCCCGGACCCAGCAGAGCGGCCAAGGTTCTACCTCGTCGGACCTGCGGGTATCCAAGAAACGACCGCCATTGCGGCCGCCGCGGCAATCGAGTCGCCTGCACGTATTCGTGGGTCGGTCGATGGCTAGCCAACCGCACTTTTGGCAAAGGAATACCACGCCCTCATGGGCGACGCCGATGCCGAGCAGCTTTCGTACGACGAGTACACCAACTTGCTTGCCGTAAGTAGCGGCGGTCGATAAAACGTCCGTACTTAGGGGGCAGGCCGTATCCTGCGTCGGCCGATGAAGCCTCAGCAGGTTTGGCGGATGTCCAAAACCGCGCGAGTTTACGACCGAAGCAGGTTCGAGCGGACGGCCATGGCATCCATTGCCACCGTCGCGACGACGTGTTGGGGTCGGCGGTCTACCAGCGGTCGAATCGACCGCACGGCCTCGGAGGTCTTCGCCACCGTCTGTAGTTAGGCGTGTAGCGCAGCTCTGAATGTGGTCCAAAATCAGCGGCTTGCCGGTTGGGTAGCAGTGTCCGGGGTTTCAGGCCTACGCGTCGACAGCCCTTCCTCCAACTGAGTCCTCACGCCCCACAACGAAATTGCACGGAAGCTCACTGGCGCTCCGAATTCCTCTCAGCGATGTCATTCCGGAGGCCAAAACTATCCAAGTATTTAGCTGATTCGGGCATGTCAGTCGCCCGAGTACAATCCACGGCATGTCGGAAGCGGAGTTATTTGCCGAACTTCTGCGCCGGGTCCGTTTGGGAGAGCCAGACGCCGCCAAGGAATTGGTTCAGAGATACGAATTGGACATTCGCGTCGCCGTACGGGCCCGTTTGTCTGATCCGGCCCTCCGACGGCAATTTGACTCTGTGGACGTCTGTCAAAGCGTGCTGGCAAGCTTCTTCTTGCGTGCGGCGGCGGGCCAGTACGATCTTCGAGAGCCGGGACACCTGGTGGGGCTGCTTACGCGGATGGCCCAAAACAAACTCGCGATGCGTTGCCGCAGTCAACTCCAGCAGCGACGCGACGTGCGTCGACTTGCCAACGAGAGTGACGTCAAAGTTGCTCCGGATAAATCGCCTGGCCCTGAAAAGCTAGCGATCGACCGTGATCTGCTGAGGATGACTTTCGATTTAATGGACCCCGAAGTCCGGCAGATCGCAGAATTCCGTATCGCGGGAGCCAACTGGGATGCGATCGCTGCGCAGTTTGGCGGAACATCCGACACCCGGCGGAAGCAATTCTTACGAGCGATAGATCGGATCGCCGAGACTCTGGAAATCGAATAGCACCAAATATGGCCGGCGATAGCACAGCCCTGGACGGACCGTCCGCCATACCGCCGCCTCTCGAACAGGCGATGCGAGAAGTGCGACGCTTTTCACGAGAGAAATGGCTGGATTTAGTTCGCGGAGATCAGTCCCACCGCTGGCGTCAGGGGAGAAAGATTCTCGTTGAAGACTACTTTAAGGAGCTACCAGAGCTGCGTGGCGAAATTGAAGAAGCCCTTGTCCTGATTACCGGAGAGCTACTCTTACGACGGGAATCTGGTGAGTCACCGATCGTCGAAGAATATCAAAGCCGATTTCCTGAACTCGGCGCCCGCATCGCCGTTCAATTTTACGTCGAAGCCTTACTGTCTTCGCAGGAAAGTGCTGACGACCTATCCGTTGATGGCGCCACTTATAAACTTGCGCTGCGAGGCTACGCATTCTTGGAGGAGCTCGGCAGAGGCTCTGTAGGCGTTGTCTACAGGGCGCACCAAGTGTCTCTCGGTCGGTCCGTCGCCATCAAAGTCTTTGCTATCCCGGGCTCAGACTCCAAAGTTCTCGCGAGACAACGGCAAGAGGCAGAGATCCTCGGACGACTGCATCATCCCAACGTCGTCCACGTCTACGAAGCTTGTGAGATCGACGGGTGGCTGCACTTGGTCATGGAGTACATCGACGGAAAAACGCTGGCGGATCGGGTCCGCGGGCGACTGCCGGATCCGCAAGAGTCGGCTCGAATGGCGCTTACGCTGGCGGGAGCCGTTCACGCCGTTCACGAAGCCGGCATCCTCCACCGCGATCTGAAGCCTTCGAATGTGCTCGTCACAGCGGATGGGGATCTAAAAATCAGCGATTTCGGACTCGCCAAGTACCGGGCAAACGATAGCTCCTTAACAACGACCGACGCCGTCCTTGGCACGCCTAGCTACATGGCGCCTGAACAGGCTACGGGCAACGAAGGATCGGTTGGACCGCAAGCAGACGTCTACTCGCTGGGCGCGATCCTTTATGAGCTTCTCACCGGCAGAGCGCCTTTTTTGGGCGTTACGGTGCTCGATACACTCTCGCTCATTAGCAACCAAGAACCCGTAGCGCCGCGCCGGTTATTACCCGGTGTACCAAAAGACTTAGAGACCATCTGCTTGGTTTGCTTGGCGAAAGCACCGAGCCAGCGCTACGCGTCGGCAGCGGCGTTAGCCAAAGACTTACAGAGATTTTTAGATGGTCTGCCGATACTTGCTCGACCACCGAACATCATCGAACGTTCTCGACTGTACGTCCAAAGGCACCCAGTCATTACTGCGCTTTCAGTAGCGGTTGCGATTTTGCTGAACGTTGCCGCGATGGCCATATGGGCAAACCATAAGCAGCATCGGCAGCTCTCGGCGGCGGCGGTCGCCAACGCCATCGTGACCGCCGACCTGCAGGCTCTGCCACGATTGCTGGAACGCCTCGACGCGAATCACGCCGCCTTGCCCCTTCTTTCCAGGGAACTTGAGACGACGGCGCCGCCGGACCGCAAATGGGTCAATCTAAGCATCGCAGTGGTGGCGACCGACGCTTCAGCATCTGGCAGCGAGCTACTGAGCTACCTCCCAATTGCGCGACCTTCGGAACTGTCGATACTTGTGCAAGTCCTTGGCTTACGCTCGGCAGCCATTCGGCAAGAAGTGTGGCGAGTGCTGCTCGACGAATCGATCGGTGACGACGCGAGGCTCAGGCTGGCTTGCTTGGCGGCTAGGATTTCTCCGACGGACCCGCGTTGGGCCGAAGTCTCGGGAGTCGTCGCCCGCTCGCTGGTTCGCCAAGATCCTCTCGATACCGGCGCCTTTACGACTGCGTTGACGCCGGTACGGGAAACCCTTACCAAACCGATCGCATCTCTCTTTCGCGATCCCGACACGGGCCCCGTCGTCAAGCAAGTGTGCGCGGGAATTCTAACGCGCTTCGCCTTCGACGATCCGCTGACTCTCGTCGCCATCGCTACAGAAGGAGATGTCGGCGCGTTTCGACGTGTGCTGCCGGCACTCCAGCCGCTGGCGAGCGCTGTATTGCCGATGCTACGGAGGATTGTACTGGGTCCTGTCGATTTCGGCCGACTGGCTAGCGACCCTCCGCACTCAACGGAGCACGAGGTTGAATACGCGTACGATGCGGCGCAGCGCCAGCGCGCGCAGGCCGCTGTCGCGATGGGTCGACTCGGCGACCCCGACAGTCTGCTGGAATCGCTACGAAGTGAACGCGATCCCGCTTGCCGAGCTTGGCTCATCGAGCTCTTGGCCCCACTGGGCTATTCCACAGAAGAGCTCATGCGCCACGCGGAAGAAACTGATGATAGCGGGGTACGGCAGGCGCTTCTTTTAGCAATCGGTGGCGTTAAACCTCTCGAGAATCAAGGAACTCTTGTCACCTCTGTTCAGCGCCTCTATCGCGACGATCCTGACGCGGGAGTGCACTCCGCTTGTCGCTGGCTGTTGCATAACCGGCTCGGTGCGGCCGCAAGCATCGATCTAGACAATCCGTCGAACGAGGCAATGACGAAGCCCGCCCAGCAATGGTACGTAGGCCCGAATAGTCATAGCTTCACAGTATTCCAACGGCCCCAGAGTTTCTTGATGGGATCGCCTTCAAATGAGCTATCCCGAGAGGAGGACGAAGCACAGCACAATGTGCGTATCGAGCACCGTTTCGCAGTCTCCATCGAAGAAGTCACGATCGGTCAATTCTTGCGATTCCAGGACAAGCGATTCAATCGACGGTTCAGCAGCGGCGACGATTGTCCAGCCAACAATGTGTCCTGGTTCGAAGCGGCGGCCTATTGCCGCTGGCTGAGTGAGCAGGCCGGGCTGAGCGAAGAAGAAATGTGCTACCCGCCATTGCCGGAAATCCACGCGGGGATGACGCTCCCCAGCAATTGGTTAGAGCGGTCCGGGTATCGTCTCCCCCTCGAAGTAGAGTGGGAATTTGCGTGCCGCGGCGGCGTCGATGCGAGCCGATTCTGCGGTGAGGGCGAAGCCCTTCGTCCCCGCTATGCTTGGTTTTTAGAGAACTCTGACAACGTGGCTCATCCAGTTGGCCAGCTAATGCCCAACCGTTTCGGCGTCTTCGACGCCTTGGGAAATGTCGCGGAGAGGTGCCACGACGAGTTCGCGCCCTACCTCGGAGAGAAGGCTTCCATCACAAACGGATCGCTTTCGCAGCCACAATTGACTGTGGAATCCACTTCTCTACGAGGAATGCGTGGCGGTAATTTTGGCGACATGAAGCAGAATGTTCGCAGCGCTCGTCGGCACACCAGCGGCGTTCTCGATCAGTGGGCGCTGATCGGCTTCCGCGTCGCCCGTACGGTGCGACCCTAACTCTCTAGGGAGAGGTCGGACTCCCGAGCCCCCACCGATGGACTCCGCCGGTCGCCGTAGTCGTTCGGACCCTTTTGGAGCCGCGACCCCAGAATCGGCCAGCGAATGCCGTGCCGACACGACAAATCGGGAAACTTATCGGTTTTGCTTCTGATTCGACTTCGCTACGGCAATTGGCTAGGTACGGGGAGCTTGCTGCCGCCGGGGAAGTTTCCGGTGGGTGATTCTCATCCCCATCGAACGCCAGCCAAACGTGAAATCGAATGACCGCTCCAATTCGCTCTCGGCCCTGCTGGGCGCCGTTGATCACGCTCTTTGCGTTGTCTTCTCTCTCACCGGCGATCGCCGGTGACTACTCGATCGACATCGTCATCAACCCCTTTCAATCAGGCGTCCGCGATAGTTGGTTCTTCGACATCAATGAGGTCGGTCAGGCCGGCGGGTACATCATCCCGCCATCGACCGCGCCCGCGGCTCGGCAAGCGGTTCTCTACCACGATGACGTAACCCAAGTCCTGGGTGCCGGGACGGTGCGGCGGGTGAACGGGTCCGGCGCCGCCGTCCTTGACGTCGCCTCCTCCGAACCCCAATACGTCTCCGCCGGCGGCGTGGTGACTCCGATCATTGTCCCGGGGGCCGACGATACGATCGGATTTGATACGTTGCGGGGTCTCAACGACGGGGGGGACGTGCTCGTTAGCTACTACAGTTTTTCCTCGACTCCCGGCGAGTTCGAGTACTCAGGGCTTTTCCTCTGGAACGAAGGCGTCTCCACGCCGCTCACTGTGCTCGATCCCCTTTACCAGTTCCTAAACCCCCCCGTCGAGTTTGACTTCGAGAGCGGGCCGAGCTTCCTCTCGTCGACGGCAAGCGCGACGGGGCTCAACAATGCAAAGCAGTTCGCCGCCAGCGTCGATCGGTATGGGTACGTGCCCAACGAACCCGGCAACTACGACGACGACGTCTACACCACCGACTACATGGGGGCTTACTTCTACGATGGGCAGGGGAACTACCAGCCGCTCGTCCCGCGAACGGCCGACGAAGTGATCCGCCCGATCGACATCGACAACGCCGGCACGGTCCTCGGCTGGACCGGTTCCGACTTGGCGCTCTGGGGACCGAGCGGTGCGCTACTGTCGGTGTTGCCAACCCCCACGGCGGGGCTGCTCGAGTACGGCTATGGAGGCTATGCCTCCGTTCAGCGGAACAGCTTGGGTCAAATTGTCGCCATCACGGCGGCCCAAGGAATCGTGCTCTACGACCCGACGTCAGATGCTTGGACCGACATCACTCCCAGCATCAACGGACTGCCGGCCGGGAGCACGTTCGATTCGCTACAAGGCTTCAACGACCGCGGCCAGTTCGTGGGGCTGGTGCGGCCACCGGGACTAGGGGGGACGTTTGGATATGTCGTGACGCCGGTTCCCGAACCATCGGCATGGATGCTGTGCGGTATTGGTCTTTTAACCCGCGTATGGCGGAAGCGAATCCACGGACTTAGTTGTCACCAAGATGCTTGTGTAAAGTGTGAGCCCCTCGTACCCGCTGTAATAGATGGTCGGCGGGCTCGCGATGGGCGGCGTCGTAGTGCTGCTACGCCGCCGAACGCGATGTCTCACCTCAAGCGAACATCCGCGATCGCAACCGCAGCCATTTTGGCGGTCTTGCTCGCTGCCCCGACTTCTAACGCGGCCTTGTTTGCCTACAGCTTTTCCGGCGAGGTTACCGCGGTCTCGAACCCCCTCGGCCTATTCGCCAGCCCGGCGGTGGTTGGGGCCCCTGTAACAGGGTCCTTCACCTACACCGACGTTCCCAACCAGGGTTCGTTCTCCTTCAACGCGAACTTCACCAACTACTCACATGCCGAGACGCCAGCCGTCACCAGCCTTGTTCTCAGCATTGGAGGCGCGACGGTAACCTCGTCGGAATTCTCGCTGTCCAACATCATCATTGGCAACGACAACCCGGCCGATACTTTTCCGCCTTTCTTTCCGATTGGCGATTCTTTTCGCTACCTGGATTCTCTCGACAGCGTTTCGTCGTTGTTCGACTTCAGTCAGTCCGAACTGTTCCACTACGCCACCGGCATGCTGTTTGTCGCGGACTCAACCGGGGGCGCCTTCGGTTCGCAGGCTTTGCCTTCGGGGCTGCCACTGGCGTCTTTTAATAACCGATTTGGCGTCGTGGACATCACCGACGACAACTTCGGGGAGAGCGGGAGCCTAACCTTCAGGATTGATTCGATTCAAGCTGTTCCCGAGCCTGCAGGGATGATGCTGCTTTGCATCTCAGCGCTAACAGTGGCTACGCGCTGTCGCAAGGGATCTATCAACGTCCACCTGGTCTGCGGTAGGTAAGAGACTCTCACGGCGATGAATCGAGGTTAGACCGATGTCTCCGATATCAACCTTGGCGGCGTCCCCGCATGAACGCGTGCAAGAGTGAATCGGCGCCGACACCCTTTCAGCCGCGTGAATTCGGCACGGTGTGATGCTCGACAGGGCGTACCGCTTGTGCGCTCGTTCCCTTTAATTCCAGACAGTCGAGATATCGATGGCGACCTCAAGACGAGCCCCCGCAAGAGAATCAAAGTCTGCCCGCCGACGGAAAGTGGCATGCCGGCTGAGGGACCGAGGTCGGAAACTCGCTTTTGAACCGATGGAACCCCGTTGCATGCTGGCGCTAATCGTGCCGGCGCTCAGCAGCAACCCGGGCGCCTTTCAGACGCTTTACCTCGACTTCGACGGCAGCGCGCCGTTCCTTTGGGACGGCGCCGGCTCGGGCGTCCCCTACGTCGTCCGCGGACCGAGCCCCGATAACGCTCCTATCGCGGTCCCCGCGTTCACAACCGATGCGGACGCGCTGAACTTCAGCGCAACGGAGCTGACAAACATCCGGAACATCTTCGACTGGGTCGCCGAGAAGTTCTCCCCGTTTACCATCAACGTGACCACGATGGATCCCGGGATCGTCGAGGACAGCCGGAACATGACGTGCATCATTGGGGGCTCGGCTTCCGACTGGTTGGGGCAGACCGCCGGCGGCGTTGCGAGCCTCGGGGGGTTCGTTGATGGCGGTGAGAACACCTGCTTCGCGTTCTCGGTCGGGGTGAGCGCCGCCACGATCGAGCGCTTTGTTGGAGAAACCATCGCGCACGAAGCCGGGCACTTGATCGGCCTGCAACACCAGCGGCAGGGGTTGCCAGGCGGCGGAGTCGACGAGTACTTCGACGGCGACTCGCTCCGCGCGCCCATCATGGGCGGTAGCAGCAACAATACCACAGCCCGCGGCGTCTGGTGGTGGAGCGCCAATCCCGATCCTAACTGGCCCGCCCAGAACTCTCCCGACGCGGACCAGCAGGACCTCGTCTCCTTGACTCAGGACGCTCCTCAGAGGTTGTTCTACAAAAGCGACGACTACAACGTGAACACGGGAGCAATGGTGTTCGACGCGGCCGGCGTGCTCGTGCGGCAGAAGGGGACAATCGAACGCAACGGCGACGTCGATGGATTCTCCTTTCAGGCCACCGGCGCCCGCGCCTCGTTCCAAATCAACAACGCCGCCTACGGCGGCATGCTCGCCCCCACCGCCGCGATGCGCATTAGCGGGTCTAGCACCATGGTCCCGGTCAACGTGTTCGTCACCAATACCGGAGCGACGATCGAGGCGACCAACCTCACGCCCGGCGTGTCCTACGTCCTATTGGTGTCCGGCCGCGACTCGTACGGGAGTATCGGGCAATACACGATCGACGGCAGCCGGCAACAGTTCGCTTCACTGGACCCCGTGTCCGGCAGGGTCAGCGTCGGCGGCTTCCTCGGGAACAACAACGTCACGCTGCGTACATTCGGCGGGTCACTGATCGTCGAAGACTCGGTCAATGGCGGACCGACCACCAGTCAGAGCTTTGCTTTGAGCTCGGTCAGCGGGGTCAATGTGTTCCTAGGGGGCGGCGACGACATCCTGAACATCGCCAACCTGCGGCGAGCGGACGGCTCAACGCTCGACGTCGTATCCAACCTGGGGGGTGGATTTGACATCCTTCGGCTTGGCGCCACAGGGAACAGCTTCGAGACCTTTACCGTAAGGAAGTTTGCGATCTCGTGGACAAGCGGAACCGCAGCTCCATCGCGGATTTTTGACACCAACACCGACCAAGTCGAGCTGATCGGCACCAACGACCACGACGTGTTTAACATCGAGTCGCAGGCCGTCTACGGCACGCTAAAGGTCTTCGGCAATTTCGGAGACGACCGGCTTAACCTCGGGCCAGCGGTCGTGGCGGCGAATCTACCCTCGGTGGTGTTCGACGGCGGCTCGGGGACGGACACCCTAGAGATGGACGGTCTCTCACTGGTGGACGCCCAGCAATTCATTGTCTTCAACAACATCGTTCAGCGCTTCGTGCCAGGGTCCCCGTTCGCGGCCGAGACGCAGTTCGGCACGGCCGTTGAGACCCTACGCATCCGGGGCGGCTCTGGCAGTGACACCTTCAAGGTGCTCGGCCTGCGGGTGGGGATGACCGCTTTTCTCCTCTCGGCCGATGGGGACGACCAGTTCCTTGTAGGAGATAGCAGCAACCCTATCCAGGCGCTCCCGTTCTCCGCCAACGTGCGTGGGATCGTCAACATCGACCCAGGCAACGGGCAGGATCGACTGGTCGTGGACGATACCGCGTGGCTCAGCGGGGCGAACTACACGATCGATACGTTCACCGGATTGAAGAATACGTTCGTGAATAACGCGGTTCAGTACGCCGGTACTTTGGAGCGATTAGACTTCTACAGCCGAGGTGGCGAAACGACAACGGTCACCGGGCCGACCCTGAATGAGGTCCACCTGTTTAATGGCGCCGGCAACGGCATGGGCAACCTTATCGTCGATGAGCGCTCGGGCCTCGCCACGCGCGTCAACAACGAACTCTACGCCGACCGCATCGTCAGCAAGAATACGATCGGGACCCCGCCAGTCATCTTCTACAGCGGGTACGAGGCGCTGACCCTCTACACCAACAGCAACACCCACGCGATCAACGTCTACGGCACGAGCCCCGACATCACGACGCAGACCACGCTGATCACGGGGTCCGGTAGCGACACGGTCACCATCTACCCCCACGGCCCCGACCTCGGCGCCATCGCCGCGAGCGACTCGGGACCCCTCACCGCCTTCGCGTCGGAACCGACCATCGTCACGGGGCTTGGCTACTTTGGGGGGGGAGGCACGGACTCGTTAGTCATCGACGATTCGGGGTCGGCCGCTCCGGTCAACTACCTCGTCAACAACGCCGGCGGGGCCGGTACGGCAAACGTCTGGGGGTTCGGCCCGAGCGGAGTGGGCGCCTGGGGCGACGTCGAGTCCATAGTTGTCCTTGCCGGCGCGGGAGGCGACACCTTTGCGGTCGATTCCTATCTCAACGCGAGCACCCTGAGCCTCTACGGCGGCGACGGAGACGACGCCCTTGCCATCACGCCGACCTCTCAGAACCTCGCCGCTAACTTTGCAGTGGGCAAGACACTAACGTTCGACGGCGGCGAGGGCTTAGATAGCTTCGCCGTCCATAACGAGGCGAACCCGAGCGGCAATGGCTACTCCGTGGGCGATGGCCGGCTACGCATCGACAGCCGGCTCGGATTCCCCGGATTCACCGCCACGTTTCCCCACATCGGAGTCGAGGTAATTTCTGCGGTCGGCGGGCCGCAACTCGACTTCTTCGCCATACAGGAGACGTACCCAGGCACGTTCTATGATCTGGACGGCGGCCTCGGCGCTATTAACGATGAGTACTACCTCGGCGCCCAATTCAACAGCAGGACGGACCTCGTCAGGGGCGGGGTGCGTGTCAATGGGGCCGGCGGCGGCGCCGACACAGTCACCGTTTACGATAGCTCTGACACGATCGGCCGCACGCTCCACATCGGTAACGGCTACGTTGGCCGCGGTCCGGGGAACGACCTCTTTGGCCCCGGGGGTTACCTCCAGCACAACGCCATCGCAGGTGGAATGACCATCAACCTGGGATCGGGGGACGACGCGGTGTTCGCTCTTCCGAGCGACCAAACGCCGATCACCATTAGGGACTTTAGTTCGGCTACGCCGGGCGACACGCTGTACGCGGCCCTCGCGAGCGCTGAGGATTATCAAATAACCGGCGCTCCCGCCAGCGGCAACATCTCCAGCACGAATCTCAAGACGCTTTCTTACACGGGCTTCGAGAGCGGGCCCAACGTGGACGACGTGGCGCCTTACGTCGTCACGCAGGGGTACGAAGAGACCGGCCCCGCTGCCCTAGCCATCGGCTTCAGCGAGGACGTTCTCAATTCGCCTAATCCGCTGAGCACGTCTTTTCTAGAGCTCATCAATATAACGACCGGAGAGCAAATCTCGGCGGACGTCATGCTGCTCGTCTACGACGCGAGCCTGGATGTCGGCGTTTTCACATTCCCCGGCCTCGCCAACGGCGCGCTTCCGGCAGGGGAGTACTCCGCTAGGTTTATCGCTGGCGCTTCGGACACCTTCGGGAATGTCATGGATGACCAGACGGCCTTCTTCTTCACCCCTACCCCGCCGCTTGCCGGCGATTACAACAGTGATCGTGTTGTCGATTTGTCAGACTACGATATTTGGAAGTTGACATATGGCGGGGCGGTCGGCATCGTCGGTGAAGGCGCAGACGGCAACTCGGACGGGTACGTCGATGCCGCCGACTACACGGTGTGGCGCGACCACCTCGGAGAGACGGTTTCCCCATTCGCCACAACTTCGTCCGCCAGGTCGTTCGCTGGCACATCGAGCCCCGGCGCGGAGCCAGCGGAGATTGCGGAAACGCCAACACTTCAGGGAAGCCGAGTGACGGTCTTGCCACCCCTAGAGATAGGCCGCGCTGAGCAACCACTGCGGACCTTCGTGAGAGATGCCCACGCTACTCCCCAACAGCTCACCCGGCATCCGGCTCCGTTTTCACTATTGCTCAAACGCGGAGATGAGTCTGACTGGCACGCACCGCGGAGAGAGGGATTTTACTCACCGGCCATGCAGGATTCTCGGGTCGAAAGAGAGGAACTGAATCAAATCTTCTTGGCGCTCGATCTTGCCTTCTCCGGGGCAACAGAGTTAGATTTTCTTGGCTAGCTGCCGTTGAAAAAGCCGCTTACCCGCCCGCGGCGATAGCGCTATGTTGCCGACGGTATTGAGCGCCGGCGTGGAGGAGCCGAGCGATAGGAATGAGCAAGCGGCCGAAGGAGTCGCAACAGGAGCTGTTTGTGGCGGCCGACCGGTTGCCGATGGGCGATGGGCGAGGGGCATGCTGTCTAAGAGCGTTTGGGCGCCGTGCTGGGCGAGGCGGGTTTCGACGAGGCGGTGGATGCGCTCTGCGAGCCGTACTACACGTCGGACGAGAAGCGGGGCCGGCCGTCGATCCCACCGACCGTCTACTTCCGGATGCTGATGGTGGGGTACTTCGAGGGGCTCGGCTCGCAACGTGGCATCGCCTGGCGGTGTGGCGACAGCCTGAGCCTGCGGAAGTTTCTTGGGGTGAAGCTCACCGAACGGGCGCCCGACCACTCGACCCTGACGCGCGCTCCGCGACCGGCTGCCCCTGGAGGTCCACCAGAAGGCGTTCGAGCTAGTGCTGGCGATCGCGGCGGAGCGTGGCCTGCTGAAGGCGAAGACGACGAGCCGACGGACGAAGACATCCGTCGATTCGACAAGAAGCGGAAGAACAAGAAGGTCTCGAACGAAGAGTGGGGCTCCTTGATCGACCCGGATTCTTGCATCACCCAGATGAAGGACGGCCGCAGGCACATGGCGTACAAAGCGGAGCATGTGATCGACCTGGAGACCGAGCTGATCCTGGCGGCGGAGGTATATCACGCGGAACGGAGCGATTCACGGACCTTGGCCGACACGGCGATGGCGGCGCAGACGCACTGAAGGGCGGCGGAGTCCGCCGGGATCGGCAGCCGGTGCGGTGTTGGAAGAGGAACACGACGGGCCGCATTATGGCAGGCTGCCGTGAGAACTCCACCGCTCGTCGTGGTTACGACTGCCAGGGCCCCGCGGGGATTCCCTTCATCACTCGAATGGCTGCCTGGAGCTGTTCAGCCCGGGCTGCCCGTGCCGCTTGGGCGGCGTCAAACCTACGTCGGATGCCTCATCCTCTGCGCCGAAGGGCAAGGCCGAATCTGCTGAGGTCGTCTTCACCGACCACAGTTCGGTCGAGGCCGACAGAAGTCGATCCGATGGCGCAGATCTGCCCGTGGACCGGCTGGAGACCCGTCGGATAGCAGGGCTCATTTCGGCGTCAAACCTGCATCGGCTCCGACGCCCAAGCGCTATCTTCGAAGTGGCCAAATCTGCTGAGAAGTGAAACGCCGAGGCAGGTGGAGGAGCAAGCCATATCCCGCGGCGCCGTGCCAAACCGCCGCTAGAAACGGAACAGCTCAAAGAGGCCTCTTTCGTGTCAGCAGCGGTCGCGACTCGCTAGGAAGGCCCAGCCTCACGCCTTATCGATGCTATTGCTTCATGCAGGGTAGCTAATTGCTCTTGGTAATCTTCAATGTCACGGGATGTTCGGAACTGCTCTTCGCTGCTTGTAAAAGCCTCCGCAACCCCCAAGTATGACTCGCAGTCTTCAACCTTTCGTTCAAGATCTATGTGACGCTCCGTGAGTGCCGGCAAATCGGCGTCCAACGGCCTATTGTGCTCTTTGTCGCCCATGCCTGTCTCCCACGGCAGCCAGAAAATTTACGTCAGCTAATTGATCGATAGGCGGACTTGATTTTATGAGCAAGCTCTTGGGCAGACCAGGGCGGATTGGCGTTCGTCTCGTTCCAGTCGCTAAGCACCGCAAGGGCTTCGTCTCTTGATAGCCCGGCGTCTCGCAGCTTGCAGGCGGCTCGAAACGTCGCGTTGTGTCCTCCCTCGCCCGCGACGGCTTGGATGCGACGAAGATAGGCGACCGCGTTTCGCACGTGCGTCGTCTGCTCGATTGTCGGGAGTGATGCAGTTTTTGAGCGGTCGATGAGCCAATTAGAATCAAAGCTTGGCAAAGTCGCCGACGCATCGAACCCTTGCCACACGTATCGCCCGCCGTTTGGGTGCCACGACGGCGGAGCGACGGCATACCCCCCTTCCCCGCGAACGTCAATCTTGCGACCGAGCACGCCCGCTCGATTACGGACCTGACCCAAGGCCGGCATCGCGTAGTACAGATGGACGCCGCCTCCGCCGGTTTCGACGATAAGCGGTGAACTGGGAAAAGTAGCCCGCCAGAAGGCGGCATCGCTAGTCGTGTCGCAGTCAACGACGACAACGCCCGAGAGCAGGCCGGTCACAACTGCTACGCCGGTCGGAACTCGCCTGTCGTCGGCGAACCACGACGCGACTTCGTTTGCCGTAGCACGCCTTGTCTGGAAATCCTTCCAGGAGAATAGCGGCAGCTTTCCGCGAAGCGGAATCACCGACCAGCCGCGTTCCAGGTACGAACAGGCCGCCTCGCTTAGCGACGTCAGCTCTTGCTCAGTTGCACTTGTTTGGAATTCTTGGTCAGCCATAGGTCAACAGAAAAGAGAGCCCCTGCGATGCACGTTGTATCGAGGGGCGAGTAGCGTCTCAGAGCTGTAAGGGCGACCTCTTTCTAGAAGTTGTCGCCGTTGTTCTTGCGGCTCTGAAAGTGGGCTTCGAGTCGCGACTGAACGTAACCGTCGGCCGCTTCGAGAAGGCGTGTTGCTCTCAGCAAATCGCCTCCTCCAAGATACTCGGAGTTCTCCCAGTCTGAGTTCTCGTCCCGTCGAAACGTCCGCGTCAGCTTTACGCTGAAATTCGGCGGACCGTTCTCTGTTGGAAACTCAAAGACGGCAACCGTCAACGGGAAGCCAGTCTTTGTCCAGGCTGGACGCTGCTTCTTGCCGTTGTCGCTGCCACTTTTCGCCGCACCTCGACTCTGCGTTTGGGTAGCCATGATAGGCTCCTACGAAAGAACCGCACACAAAACCATTTGCAAAACCCATATGCCTTGCGTGCATCGCATTGGGCTTGTCACCGTCCAATACATCGACGGTCGCAAGCCAACAGAGAGCCGCCCCTGATAGTATCACTTCCTGATTGCTAAGCAAAAAAAACTTGAGTCACTGTTGTTTGACTAGCCAGGCCTCCAAAGAGGCTTCGACTATCTCTTGGATGCTGTCCGGTTTCGCGTGCCGAAGCTGCTGCTCCAGACAGATGCGTCTGAGGGACTGGACAAGGCGATGCGGGAGCCGCGTTGTCAGCGGGACAAGCACCTCGCCGAGGATGTCGCGGTCACTAGGTTGAGTTCCTTCCGACCGTTGTCGTGGACGGCGTCCCCTCGTTATGCGCGGTGCTTCCTCCTCTGACATGACTCCAGCCTTATCAGTCAATTCGACGTCAATTGTCTTGCCCTTCGCTCTTCGCCTGCCGCCAGCCGAATCTGCAATCGTGGGTGAGTTGTCCCCCTTTATGAATGCCATTGTGTCGGGGTTCATCGACATTGCGTCTCCCAGCGTTCTACGTTCAGTCATTTTGTACTTTGCCTCCAAGTGTTGTGTGGTTATTCGTCAAGTAATCGCCCAGCAGCTCATCGAAGAGTGCGTCGAGTTCGGCAGCTGCCTGTGATGCCTTGTGACGGAGCCGTGTGACGACGGTTCCCTGTTGCGGTGCATCGCAGAAGATTTCGAGATTGCGTACGACGTTGCGGGCGACCTTCAGGCCGAGCTTCGGAGCCTCTTCGCGGAGCTGCGTGCTGATGCGTCCACGGGTCTTCATCCTGTTGAGGACTAGGCGGCCATCGGGCAGTCCGTTGCGGATGGTCTGGGCG
>JBGSJY010000194.1:0-1690 GCA_041741515.1 Pirellulales bacterium
CCCCTGCCCCGGCGCCGGCAATAGCTCGCTCGGCGGGAGGCGGCCCGCGAGACGGTCGTTCCAGCCGAGCCGTGTGAGCCCCGCTTCGGCTAATAAGATCGCGTCGTGCTCGCCGTCGTCGAGCTTCCTCAATCGCGTGTCGAGGTTGCCACGCAGGTCGCTGATCACAAGGTCGGGCCGGCGGTTGAGCAGCTGCGCGCGGCGGCGGAAGCTGCCGGTGCCAACGCGGGCGCCGTGGGGGAGTTCGATGATCGTCCGCGCCACGTGCGACACCAGTACGTCACCAATCGGCGCCCGTTGCGGCACGGCCGCTACGGCCAGGCCCTCGACGGGCGTTGTCGGCAGGTCCTTCAGGCTGTGAACCGCGATATCGATAAGGTCATCGAGCAGCGCGTGTTGAAGTTCCTTCGTAAAGGCCCCGCGACCCGCCACACCATCGGGGTCGATGATCGCGCTGATCGGCCCCGACTGCTGCACGTCGCCGCGGGTGCGGATCTCGATGATCTCGATCGGCTGACCGAGCGCACGCAACTGCTCGGCTACCCAGTCCGCCTGCCAGCGTGCGAGTTGGCTGCCGCGGGTTCCGATTCGCAAGGGTCGGCGGTCACTCGCCTCGGTCATCGCCGTCCTTGGTTAGTTCGTCGTCAAGCGGCCCCGAGCCGACGGCGCCGTACGGGTGAGCCATCCCCTTCAGCGGCGGGTTGCCCATCGCCAGCCCAAAAGCGGACGTGTCGGGCGGCAAGGCCTCTTTCGCGCGGCGGTCGCGCTCTGCGATCCCCTGGGTGAGCTGGTGCGGCGGCACTACAACGCCGCAGCTGAAGATGAACTGGAACGCTTGGTCGAGCGTCAGGTTCATGTCGATCGTCTCGCTCTTCTTCACGGTGATTGTGAAACCGGTAAACGGCATCGGCGAGGTCGGGATCAGCACGCTCATCACCGGTTCGTTGGCGGCGGCCTCGATGTCGAGCATGCTTTCGCCGGTCGCGAACGCGAGCGACCAGATCCCCTTCCGTGGGTATTCGACGGCGACGATCCGCGAAATGTCGAGGTCCGGTTCGGTGAACGCGAAGTCGGTTACTTGCTTGACTGAAGTGTAAACGTTGCTAACCAGCGGCACGCGGGTGATCAGCGCTTCGAACTGATTATGGAAGAACCGCCCGATCCCCGCCGCGAGAAACTTGCCGACCGCGTACAGCAAAAGCAGGAAGACCAGCAGGAAGATCGGCACCACGATCCACGGCACCAGCCACACGTCATCGACGTAGCGGCGGACCCAGTCGCGAGCAGTTGGTGGCGCGGCTTCGTTCTTATAGAGCCGCTTCTCGACTTCATTGTGAACCCGATCGGAGACATACAGCCCATCGGGCGTACGGTGAAAGACCTTGCCCTTGGCGTCGACGGCCGTCTCGCCCGGCGGGGTCTCGCCGAATTCAACCGGTTGGCGGATGTCCGAGGCGTACTCCACCAGCACGTAGCGGGTCGCGTCCTCAAGCGGGGCGAGCACGTAGCGCGAGACCGTCCCGCCGATCCAGATAAAGATCACCACCGTCAGCAGCGGCGGCAGCACGACGCCCAGACCGCGCAGCACGGCGCGGCGGAAGGGGTCGAGCGACCGGCTGGGCGGCTCGGGGGTGACAGTCGGCGGGGTCGCCATTGCGGCTATCGCGGTGGGAGGGGGGCGAGCGGCGGG
>JBGSJY010000195.1:0-4597 GCA_041741515.1 Pirellulales bacterium
CGTCGAGCACCCGCACGCCGCCGAACGGGCCCGCCGGGCGATCCAAGAGGCCGACGAGCGCGTCCGGCAGATGGAACGCCAAGTCCGCGAAATGGAGGCCCGGATCGAGCGGCAGGCCGAGGAAGCTCGCCGCCAGATGCAGCAGATGGGAGAGCGGGCTCGCCGGGCAATGGAGGGCGCCGAGAGGGCCCGCCAAGAGGCTCCAGAAGGCTCCCAGCGGCCCCGTGAACGCCGTCGCGAGCGGCCCGACGGTCCAGACCGGGACCGCCCCGATCTTCCCCCTCCGGGCGTCCACGGCGGTCCTACGGACCCGCCACCGCCGCCACATTTAGCCCCCGGTCAATGACCGGGGGCTAAAAGACGGTACGCCGACTAGTCCCCGCCGTTCTCGCAGTTTGACACCCCCGCAGACCGCCATTAGTCTGTAACTAGCAAGGGGTTACGACGCCCAGCCGTTGGCGGCAGCCAACGGAGAAGGTGGATCGTGTACCAATGCGGCCGTGGGCTTCCGCCCCCGGCTAAGACTCCGATTATCGACACGCTCCTTCTGCGCGCTCCCTATGACGAAGCTCGGCAAGTTTCTGATCGACAAGCGGGTCGTCGGTCCCGACCAGTGGACCGAGGCCGAGGCTTCCGCCAAGAAGAGTGGCAAGAAGCCCGAAGAGGCGCTCATCGATCTTGGCTACGCCTCCGCCGAGCAGGTCACCCAGGCCCGTGCGGACCTCAACGGCTTCGTCTTCATCAACCTGCAAGACGTGCCGATCCCGCCGGCGGTGGTGGAGCTCGTGCCCGAATCGGTCGCGCGTGAGAACGCCGTCATCCCGATCGAAGAGAAGGAAGACGCGCTAGTGGTTTGCGTCAGCGACCCCGACGACTTCGAGACGATCGAGAAGTTGCAGTTCATTCTCAACCGCAAGATCGAGATCGCGCTCGCCACGAAGGAGCACATCCTCGAGGCGATCAACCGCAACTACGGCCAGATGGGCGACGAGTCGGCCGACTCGATGCTGCAAGAGTTCACCGACACGGCGATCGACTTTACCGAGACCGAGAACGACGACACCGAAGACGACAACGACGTCGATGAGGCGTCGGCGCCGGTCGTGAAGCTCGTCCAACTGATGATCGGCGAAGCGGTGCAGCTCCGCGCGTCGGACATCCACGTCGAGCCGTTCGAGGACCGCATCCGCATCCGCTACCGGATCGACGGCGTGCTGGTCGAACGCGACAGCCCGCCGCGGCGGCTCTTGGGCGCGCTGCTGTCGCGCATCAAGATCCTCGCCAAGATGGACATCAGCGAGCGTCGCCGCTGCCAGGACGGCCGCATCAAGATTACGGCCGGCGGCAAGGAGCTCGACCTGCGCGTGAGCATGCTGCCGACGAATCACGGCCAGAGCTGCGTTATGCGGCTCTTGGACAAGGACAATATCAAGGTCGGCGTCCGCCAGCTCGGCCTCTCGGAGCGCGACTTCAAGGTCTTCAATCAGATCATCAAGCGCCCCAACGGCATCTTCCTGGTGACGGGGCCGACGGGATCGGGCAAGACGACAACGCTCTACGCTTCGCTCAATGAGCTCAACCGCCCCGACCGCAAAATCATCACGGCCGAGGACCCGGTCGAGTATTACCTGCCGGGCATCAACCAGGTCGAGGTGAAGCACGGCATCGGCCTCGACTTCGCGCTCATCATTCGCGCGATGCTCCGTCAGGCGCCGAACGTGATCCTCGTCGGCGAGATGCGTGACTACGAGACCGCGTCGATGGGCATCCAGGCGTCGCTCACGGGTCACCTCGTGTTCAGCACGCTGCACACTAACGACGCCCCGGGCGCCATTACTCGCATGATCGACATGGGCGTGCCGGCCTATCTCGTGGCGGGCTCGGTCATCGGCATCCTCGCCCAGCGCCTCGTGCGAGTGAACTGCTCGAAGTGCAAGGCGCCGTACGAGTACAAGCAGTCCGACCTCGACGCCGCCGGCATCACCCCCGAGATGGCCGCCAGCGCCACGTTCATGCGCGGCCGTGGCTGCAACAACTGCGGCGGCAGCGGCTACCGCGGCCGCCTCGGCGTGTTCGAGCTGATGACGATGAACAGCCGCGTCCGCGAGCTGTCGTTCCAGGGCGCCTCGACGCAGGAGATCGGCCGCGAGGCCCGCAAACTCGGCATGACAACGCTCTACGACGACGCGATCCGCAAGGTCTGCCTGGGGATCACGACGCTCGACGAGGTCTTCCGCGTTACGAAGCGGACGGAAGACTGAGCGACGCTATCGGCTTCGGTCGAAGTCTGCACCGCGTTGGCGGCTCCCCCCGTTCCAAAAAGCCTGCCCACCGGTGCGCAAGCCTCGACTGCCGTTTTCCCTCTCGATTGGCCGTGATACGATCGCGGGATGAATAGGGAACGTAGAAGCGCCATAGGATTGGCTGTAATACGATCGGTATTGGTATTGATGCTAGCGGCGAGCGGTGGCTACGCCGCCGCACAACGCCTGCAATTGGAAGTGGTTGACGACCACGTCTTTCCAACCGAGAGCTTCTGGTCAGGGCCCGCCTTCGGGGCGTTCGTCGTTTACAAGGACGAGCTTTACTTCACAGCGTCCACGGGTGAAGACCCAGAGCGGGGCTCTACTTACGGCCTCTTCAAGACGGATGGCGTGACGTTGACGTCGTTTCCCGTCGATCCCGAATTCCACATCGGCACGCAGTTCGTCGAGTTCCAGGACTCCCTCTACTTCCGGGGTGACGTCGGGAACGGCGTTGAATTGATCCGTACCGACGGCGTCGCGCTTGAAGCGTTTGATCTCACGGAGCTCGTGGGAGGGTCGGCGCCACGCAACTTTGAGGTGGTCGGTGATCGACTCTACTTCGACGCCAATCCCACGGTATATGGGCAGGCGAACCTGATGATGCTGCGGGAGGGGAAGGTGTCCATTGTCTCCGACGTGAATGTCGATTCGAGCTACCCCTGGCATATTGCTGTCGGCAACGATCTCTACTTCACGGCCAATGGTCCCCTTGGCTACGAACTTTACCGACACGACGGCCGCAGTACGGAACTTGTTTTCGACGCCAACCCAGGGCCAGGCAGTTCCGACCCCTGGCCGCGAGCCGTCTGGAAAAACGAGTTGGTGTTTACCGCGATCGATCCGGCGGGGCGCGGGCTGTACATCACGGATGGTGAGTCGGCTCGTCAGCTTCCGTTCCCTTCCGACGCCGACAACTACAGCGGCCCGAAGAACTTCCTCGCCTTCGGAGACCATCTCTACTTTACCGCCGAAGGCGAGAACGGATACGAGCTCTTCCGTACCGACGGGCAGGAGGTCCATGACTACGACTTTTACCCCGGCGCCGGCAGCTCCTACCCGCAGACGTATTCTGGCGACGCGATAGAAGGTCGCCTCCTCGTCACGGGCGTCGGCCCCGACGGGCCTGCGATTTACGTGATCTCTCCCGACGGTCAGTTGACCAACGCGTTCGATCTGGGACTGGGCAGCGACGCCTACGTCTCCGCGTACTTCCGCGAGTTCAACGGCGAAGCCTACTTTCAAGCTGGCCTGATAGAAACCAATGGGGTCTTAGAATCTCGGCGAACACAACTCTTCAAAACGGATGGCAACTATGTCGCCTCGATCGACATCGCCTTAGGCGACAGCGAAGACATCTACCTGGCTCTTGAGCTAGCTGTCGAGCATAACGGCGTACTCTATTTGACAGCGTCGTCGCGAAGAGGCGGCGAACTCGTGGCGATCGACGGCGATGGCGCTTCCGTCGTTGACGTATTTCCGGGCCTTGGTTCGGGCCCCCGTGAACTCCATTCCCTCGGTGACCATCTTGTCTTCGTCGCTAGGTCCGCGTCTGGGGACGCCCTGTACCAGATCGATGAGTCGGGAATATCTCTACTCGGTTCTGCCTCTCCGAACACGTACATCGAGTCATACGGGGTGCTGCAAGAGGGGAACGCCGTGACGGCGTTCGCGGAACTCGGCGATCAGCTGCTCTTCCTTGCGAATACTCCCGACGGGTTCAAGCTGCACCGGATCATCATGGTCCCTGAACCGACCGCCTTGGCGTTGGGCGCCGCCGCGTCGCTGTTCGCCATGTGCCGCGGGCGGAAGCGATAGGCGCGGCGCCATCGAAGCGAGACCGTCAAACCTCCACGTGCTTCCACCCGCCGTGCATGAAGCGCCCGAGCATCAGCGTCGCGCGGACGCAGAGGTCGCTCACCGCCCCGTACCACGCGCCGACGGCCCCCAGCCCCGCGCCGGCGAACGTCACGCCCACGAGTGGCAGCGTCACCGTCTCTTGCGCCAGGTAAGTGGCGATCGGCACGCGGAACAGGCCGAAGCCGATCACCGTGATCAGCAGCGGCCAGCGTGTGTCGCCCGCCCCGCGTAGCGCACCGGCGAGCACCATCGAGATCGCTAGCGGCAGCATCGCCAGCGAGATCAATCGCAACAATTGTGCGGCGAGCGGCACGACCTCGGGCTTGCCAACAAGGAACCAGCCGATCAGCGTGTCGGCGTCGATCCAGAAGAGGGCGCCCGCCGCGACCATGATCGCCGAGGCGAGGGCCGTGGCGACCCAAGCGCTGTGCGCC
>JBGSJY010000196.1:0-5946 GCA_041741515.1 Pirellulales bacterium
ACGACGAGGCCCGCGGCGTCGCCACGGCGATCCGCGACGCGGTCCGCAGCGGCCGCCGCCGCTGGAGCGACTTTGCCGTCTTCTATCGGGTGAACGCGCTGTCCCGGGCGGTCGAACGCATCTTTCGTCAGCAGCAGATCCCCTTCCAGATGGTGCGCGGGCAGGAGTTCTACCAGCGCCGCGAGATCAAGGACGTGCTCGCCTACTGCCAGCTGATGAACAACCCGAAGGACGACCTCGCCTTCGAACGGACCGTCAACTCCCCGCCACGCGGCATCGGCGCCAAGACGATCCAACGCCTCGGCGACTACGCCTACCGCCACGGCATTTCGCTGCTCGAAGCCTCACGCGACGCTGCGCAGGTGGATGGCGTTACAAAGAGGACCGCGACGCTCGTTGGCAAATTCGTCGGGTTGATGGACACGCTCGATGCCTATGTTGGCGGACCGGCCGAAGAAGCCGTCAGTGCGGTGCTCGAACATTCGGGCTATCGCCAGCACTTGCAAGGTAGCGACAGCGAAGAGGACCTCAACCGACTGGCGAACATCGAAGAACTGCTCACCGACGCGCGGCAGTTCGACGAGGCGATGGAGGAGGAGGAGGGCGCCGAAGCCAATCTCGAAGCCTACCTTGAACGCACCTGGCTCGTGAACGAGACCGACGGCTGGGATGACGACACCGACAAGGTGACACTGATGACGCTTCACGCCGCCAAAGGGCTGGAGTTCCCGGCCGTCTTTTTGCTCGCGGTCGAAGACGGCATTATCCCCCACGAGCGCTCCGCCAACGACCCGACCCAACTCGAAGAAGAACGCCGCTTGGCGTTTGTCGGCATCACCCGCGCCGAGCAAGAGCTGCAGCTCAGCCACGCCCTGCGGCGTGACTACCGCGGTCAGCGTCGGATCGCGATCCCCAGCAGCTTCTTGATGGAACTGCCGACCGGCACAATGGACCTTGCGCAGCTGGCGGCGACCGACGACCTCGGCCTCGCGCCGGACGACCTCATCGGCGACTGGGGCGACGCGCCCGACGAAGAGGTTTACCGCCATGAGCCCCCTATCAAGCAGCACGATTCGGTCCAGCAGCACGATCCGGCCGTCAGGGAAGCTCCGGCAATCAAGACGGCGGCGACCTTGCTCGCTGCCGGCGGCATGGGGGCGCCGAGGGTCTCGCCAGACGCCTTCAAGATCGGCATGTCGGTCGAGCACCCCGAGCTGGGCGTCGGCAAAGTGCTCACGCTCAGCGGCTCCGGCAAAGGACGCCGGGCGGCGGTCGTTTTCCCCAACCACGGCGAGAAACGCTTCGTGCTGGCGTTTAGCCCGCTGCGACCATCGCAAGATTAAACGTACAGCCGCGGCCGCGGCTATTCCGGCACGAACGCCAGCGATGCCGAGTTCACACAGTAGCGCAGCCCCGTTGGCTTTGGCCCGTCGGGAAAGACATGGCCGAGGTGGGCGCCGCACTTCGTGCAGACGATTTCTTCGCGGACCATGCCGTGGCTCTCGTCGCGGCGTGTGGTGACGGCGCCGCCGGTGGCGTCGAAGTAGCTCGGCCAGCCGGTGCCGGAGTCGAACTTGGTGGCCGAGTCGAACAGCCGCTCGCCACACACCACACAGTGGTAGGCGCCGGGTTCCTTATGGTTCCAGTACTCGCCGGAGAACGGCCGCTCGGTGCCGCAGTGCTGCGTGACCTGGTACTGCTCGTCGCTGAGCCGGGCCCGGAGTTCGTCGCTAGATTCAGCCATGGCGGATGAGTCGGGGGTCATGGGGATTGGATCACCCCTATGGTAGGATGGGGAACCACTAAGGCACAAAGGGCACGAAGAAGAGATTAAGGAAAGGCCCGCGAATGACGCGAATCGAGGCGGATGCTTTTCGCTCCATTAGCCTTTATTCGCGTCATTCGCGGGCGTTCTCTTTTTTTTGTTTCCAACGTTCCTTTGTGGCTAATCCTTCCGTCGTTTCGCTGAGAGATTCGTGGATACCGAGTTCGCCTACTGCGCCTGCCAACCGGGCGCCGAGCCCGCTCTCAAGGCGGAGGTCGCCGACCGTCTGTCGGAGTGGAAGTTCGCGTTCTCGCGGCCCGGGTTTGTGACGTTTAAGCTCCCTACTCCCATCTCGCCGGAGCGGTTCGAGCCGGTGCGGCTCACCTTCGCCCGCACCACCGGGCTGTCGTACGGTCGCGTCGAAGCACACTCGCCGGAGACGAACAACTTGGCCGCTCAGCTGTGGGAACACCCCGCCGCTCGCGGCCTAGTGGCCTTGGGCCCGCTGGCGCTGCACGTCTGGACTCGCGACAACGAAATCCCGGGCGAAAACGGCATCGAACCGGGGCCGACCCCCGAAACGATCGCCGCCGTAGCCGCGATCCAGCAGGCCGCCCCGTTGGGCGCGCTGGTCGATCGAACCGACGGAGGTGAGAAGGCCGCGGCGAGGGTCGCCCTCGATATCGCCATCGTCGAGCCCAATCAGTGGTGGATCGGCGCCCACGCGCTGCGGAGCCGAGTCGACCGCTGGCCGGGCGGCGTGCCGCGGCTCAAGCTGCCCGGCCACGCCGTTTCGCGGGCGCACCTGAAAATGCAGGAGGGCCTGCGTTGGTCGGCGCTGCCGGCACAGAAGGGGGATCTGTGGGTCGAATTGGGATGCGCTCCCGGCGGCGCGAGCCAGGCGCTTCTGGAAGCTGGCATGGCGGTCGTCGGCGTCGATCCGGCCGAGGTCGACCCCGTTGTCGCGGCCGAACCGACATTCGAGCATCTCCGAGCGCGGGCCAATGAGATCGGCATCGACGAGGTGGCGGACGCCGCCTGGATCACCGCCGACATCAACTGCGCGCCGGAGTACACGCTCGACTGGGTCGAACGCCTCGTGACCCACCCCTCGACGCACGTCCGCGGTTTGTTGCTGACCCTTAAGCTGCTAGACCCCAGCCTCGCGCGCCCCGAAGCGATCGCCGAGACGATAGCCCGCGTCCGCTCGTGGGGCTTCAACGATGTCCGCACCCGTCAACTCGCCCACAACCGCCGCGAGTACTGCCTCGCCGCGATGCGCACCCGCAACCAGCGCCGCGTTAGACGGAGTGGTGCGGTTAGGAAGGGGGAGGGGGGATGAGTGGAGATAAGGGGGATCGCAAGCGTTCGGTGACGGGCGAATGAACGGCGGTGTCAGACGACGTGGTTTGCGTCACATCGAGTTGATTTGTTTCAATCAAGCAGTCGCTGTGCGACTGCCTCCATCAATTCAGTTGCAGACTCACTCGACTCCCAGCGACGAAATGTAGTGCGGCGTGACGAAGCTCGACGTCCGCTTGCGATCCCCCTCTCTCCAAATCATCCCCCCTCCTAATCTTCCCATCCCCATGCGTAAGGTCCGAACCGGTGGAGGTTGGCCCGCGGTGTTTTACACGCTGCGGAAGGCCCGCGAGTCGGGCGGGCTGCTGAAGTTCTGGCGGGCCATGCGGAGCCGCAACGCCTGCAAGACGTGCGCGCTGGGCATGGGAGGGCAGCAAGGGGGGATGGTCAACGAGGCGGGGCACTTCCCGGAGGTCTGCAAGAAGTCGATGCAGGCGATGGCCGCCGACATGCAGCCGGGCGTCCCGCGCGAGTTCTGGGACCGCTACGGCGCTCGCGAGCTCCGAGCGATGTCGCCGCGGCAGCTCGAGCACTGCGGGCGGCTGGTGGAACCGGTCCGCTACACGGCCGCTGAGGGGCGTTACCTGCCCGTAAGTTGGGACGACGCGCTCGACCGAGTCGCGGAACAGCTCGCCGCGACGGCGCCTGACGAGACCTTCTGGTACTTCAGCGGCCGCAGCAGCAACGAGGCCGGCTTCTTGTTGCAGCTCTTCGCCCGGCTCTACGGCACGAACAACGTCAACAACTGCAGCTACTACTGCCACCAGGCGAGCGGCGTCGGCCTCACCAGCGTCACCGGCAGCGGCACGGCGACCATTCAACTCGAGGACCTCGACAAGGCCGACCTCGTCTTCCTGATCGGCGGCAACCCGGCGTCGAACCACCCGCGGCTGATGACGACGCTGCACGAGCTGCGGCGCCGCGGCGGGCACGTCATTGTCATCAATCCGCTCGTGGAGACGGGCCTCGTCAATTTTAGTATCCCGAGCCGACCGCTGAGCCTGCTATTCGGGTCGAAGATTGCCAGCCTCTATGTGCAACCGCACATCGGCGGCGACCTGGCGCTTCTGGTGGCGATCCAGAAGCGGGTCGTCGAACTCGGCGCTCACGATGTGACTTTTCTAGTTGAGCACACGTCCGGCTGGGAGCAATTGCGCAACGCTCTCTACGCGGTGTCGTACGACGAACTCGTCGCCAAGAGCGGCGTCGAAATGGCGACAATCGATCGCATCGCCGAGGCCTACGCCAAGAGCAAGGCCGCGGTCTTCGCCTGGACGATGGGCATTACGCACCACGCCCATGGCGTGGAGAACGTGCAGGCGATCGGGAACCTAGCGCTGCTTCGTGGCATGGTCGGCAAGCCGGGCGCCGGGCTGATGCCGATCCGCGGGCACTCCAATGTGCAGGGCATCGGTTCGATGGGCGTCACGCCGCTGCTGAAGCAGGCGATCTTCGACGGCTTGCAAGAGCAGTACGGCGTGCGGCTGCCGACGGGCGTCGGGCGCGACACGATGGCCTGCATGGAAGGCGCCACCGCGGGCGAGCTTTCAACGGCGCTCTGTCTCGGCGGCAACCTTTACGGATCGAACCCGGATTCGACCTACGCGGCCGCCGCGCTCGGCAGGCTCAAGCTAATCACCTACCTGAGCACCACGCTCAACACGGGCCACGCCCACGGCCTCGCCGACGAGACGATCATCCTCCCCGTGCTGGCCCGCGACGAAGAGCCCTCGGCGACGACTCAAGAGTCGATGTTCAACTTCGTGCGTCTCTCCGACGGCGGCCCGCGACGGCACGAAGGCCCACGGAGTGAGGTCGAGGTGATCGCCGATCTAGCAGACCGCGTCGCCAAGCGATTGACGGATCACGAAAACTTGTCGGCGCTCGACTGGCCCGCCATGCGCGACACGGGGCGTATCCGCGAGGCGATCGCAAAAGTCGTCCCAGGCTGGGAGAAAGTCGCCGAGATCGACCGCACCAAGCAAGAGTTCCAGATCGACGGCCGGACGTTCCACACGCCGCGGTTCCCAACCCCCGACGGCCGCGCCCAGCTGCATGTCCACACACCGCCGCCGCTCCGTGGGGCAGGGGAGGGCGAGCTGCGCGTGATGACGATCCGCAGCGAGGGGCAGTTCAATACCGTTGTTTATGAGGACGATGACCTCTACCGCGGCGTCGAGGGCCGCTGGGTCATCCTGATCCACCCCGACGACCTCAGTCGCTTTGCAGCGAAAGACGGCGACCCACTCCGGGTCGTCGGCCCGGCGGGCGAGATGCGCCACGTCCGCGCCACCGCCCACCCCGCGATCCGCGCCGGGAACGCCGCGATGTACTATCCGGAGGCGAACGTTCTTGTCGGCCGCGGCGTCGATCCGCTGAGCAAGACCCCGGCATTCAAGGGGCTCGTCGTGACGCTCCAGCGGGAGGCGCTCGCTTAACGGCAAGTGAGCCGGCGACCGTTGAGCAGCACGCTCTGAGGTCTTGAAAACAAGACTAACCACGACGGGCACGAAGGACACGACTGCCTGTTTACCGGGACGCCGATCGCCTTAAAGGCAGCTCGTCGTGTCCTTCGTGTCCGTCGTGGTTCAAATCTCTCTGAGAGGCGTCGCGGCGCCGAGGATTGCCTCGGCCACAGGGTTCAGCCGGTGCTGGGCGACCCACGCGACGGCGTCGACGCAGACCGCGTCGCCGAAGCCGAACAGGGCTTGGTTGAGCGGCGTGGTGATGCGGTAGCCCCCGGCGCCCATCAGGCGGGCGCACTCGTCGGGGTTCATCAGGCGGACGCGGTACTCGCCGCGGCCGGCCTCAAAGAGGAT
>JBGSJY010000197.1:0-7392 GCA_041741515.1 Pirellulales bacterium
CCTGGCGCTCTCGATCCTCAAGCTGGACACCACCCTCCGTGAGACTCTCCGCGGGAAACGGCTCCGCGCCGGGTGGAACAACAACACCCTTCAAGCCATTCTTACCGGGATCGCTGCGTGATTAGATGCGATTGCCCTGGGCGCCTCGCTGAGACTTACGCTCCTCTATTTAACTGCTCGCTATTCATGAAACTCACCGTGATTCCCGCTTTCGCCCTCGTCGCCTTTGCCACCGCGCTTCCGGCGGCTGAACCGTTGCGCGTCGATCTGAGCGCTGCGACCGGTCGGTCGGACGCAAAAACGCTCGGCTGGCAGAACTGGGAGATCGGCAAGGAGCAAGAGGCTTCATCGACCGTTGGAGACGTCAAAATCACGCTCCGCGGCGTCGGCGCGCCGCTCGAAGGCTTTTTGCACAAGCCCGGTCTCCCCAGTGGGGCGACGCTCGTCGCCGACGGCGTTCGCTGCCGGGGCGAAGCGATCGAGGTCAGCGTGGAAGGGTTACCCGCCGGCCTGCACAGCCTCGCCGCTTTTCACAATGTCAACGGGGACGAGCAACCTGCCACCCTGCGGCTTAGTGGCCCCACCGACACGGGCGCCACTGCGACCGCGTCCGTCAACGCCAAAACGAATAACGACGCGGCCGCCACCTACGTCACGTTCGACGTCAGCGAGGGGCAGCCTGCGAAACTCCGCCTCACCGCCTCGGAGGGCGCCATCGTTTTCAACGCTCTAGAGATCGACGCCGCCGACCCCGCGAAGCGTGCGGTCGCCCCTTCGCCCGCTAACGGGGACGGCCACGTGGACGCCGACTCGGGCGAAGTGACGCTCTCCTGGCGACCCATCCGAGGCGCAAAGGCTTACCGATTGCACGTGGCGCAGGGCAGCGACCTCGCCAAAGCAACTGCGCAAGCCGGCAACGCCGAGGAGCACGCAAGAGAAGTCGATGAGCCCCAAGTGACGATTTCTGTCCCCGCCAGCGACAGCCTGAGGCGCCACGCGTGGCGCGTCGATACCGTGATGGAAGACGGCGAGGTCGTCCACGGCGACGTCTGGACGTTCCGTGTCCGCCACCTCGCCTTCCCCGGCGCCGAGGGGTACGGCCGGTTCGCCCGCGGCGGACGCGGCGGGCGGGTGCTGCATGTCACCAACCTCAACGACTCGGGCCCGGGCTCGCTCCGCGAAGCCGTTGAGGCCGAGGGGCCGCGGACGATTGTCTTTGACGTCTCGGGCCGCATCAAGCTGAAGAGCCGTCTGATCATGCGTAACGACGATCTCACGATCGCCGGGCAGACCGCCCCGGGTGAGGGAGTTTGCGTTTCGGATTACAACCTCGGCGGCCTCGGCTGCCAGGACCTCATCGTCCGCTACATGCGTGTCCGTCCCGGCGACCCATCCGGACAGACGCTTGACGGCATGGGACTGGCGAGCTGCGACGACGCTATCGTCGATCATTGCTCGATCAGTTGGACGCAAGACGAATCTTTCAGCTCGCGCGGCGCGAAGAACATCACGCTCCAGCGGACGCTGATCAGCGAGGCCCTCAACATCGCCGGCCATAAGAAGTACGAGAAGGGAAAATCGCACGGCTTCGCCGCGAGCATCGGCGGCGATATCGGCAGCTTCCATCACAACCTGCTCGCCCACTGCGCGGGCCGCAACTGGTCGCTCGCCGGCAGTGTCGATCAAGCCAATCGCCACATGGGCCGGCTCGACATCCGCAACAACGTGGTCTTCAACTGGGACCATCGCACCACCGACGGCGGCGCCATGGAGGTGCAGTTCGTCAACAACTACTACAAGCCCGGCCCCGCGTCACGCGTGTTCCACGTGCTAATGCCCGAGCGTAAGTGGATCGGCGCCTTTGGACCACAGGATTACTACGTCAAAGGCAACGTCATGGAGGGCAAGTACGGCGCGGGCGACCGCTATGCCGGCGTGAAGTCCGACAACGGCGACCCCATCGAAGGCTTCATCGTTGAAAAGCCTTTCTTCGAGCCCTTCGTAGAAACGACTTCCGCAAAGCAGGCTTACAGCGACGTGCTCGCCGACATCGGCTGCAACGTCCCGACGCTCGACAAGCACGATCAGCGTGTCCTTGAAGAGGTCCGCACCGGCAAGACGACCTTCAAGGGGAGCGTTAGCGGCCTGCCGGGACTGCCGGATACCCAAGAGGACGTCGGCGGTTGGGACGACTACCCCGAGGTACATCGGCCCGCCAACTGGGACGCCGACGGCGACGGCATGCCCGGCCAGTGGGAAGTCTCCCACGGCCTCGACCCCCACGACGCCAGCGACGGCCCTGCCGACGCGGACGGTGATGGGTATACGAATCTCGAGGATTACCTCAATAGCCTTGTGATGTGAGTACGAAAGAGTTCGCGATCATCCCGGCGAGCCGGGAGCGTTAGCGACCGGAGGCGAAACGGGTACCGGAGGCGACTCCGGTCGCCGACGCTCCCGGCTCTCCTCTGGCTGTCGATGTAATCTGCTCCGCCAGACTATCGATTCGCTCTGCTCCGCCAGTGGTAGCCGGTAGGCCGCCACTACCTGCGAGTTGCGAACGTAGAGTCGGTCGCCATCGACGACGGGGTGGTTCCACGTCTTGCCGTCGAGGGCCTGGAACTTGGCGACTTCGACGCGACGTTCGGGCGTGGCTTCTATCAAGACAAGCTCGCCCTCTTCGCTCACGACGAGCAACAGACCCGAGTCTTCGAGGAGCAGCACCTGCCCCTTGCCGTAGCGGCCCCCCTTCCACGCCTGTTCGCCCGTCGCGAGGTAGACGCAGACAAAGATCCGGCCGTCGAAGCCGTAGGCGTGGTCTTCGTAGACGACGAAATCGTTGAAGTCGGGCTTCAGCGCTCGTGAGGTCCAGACAACTTCGTCAACCAGCTTGCCGTCTTTTTCTTCGACGTGGATGCGCCGCGTCCCGGCGCTGAGGTCGGAGGGAATCACGATGTCCGCTGCGCCGATAGCCTGCGGCTGTATGCTGCGATGATTCTCGATCGTCCATTCATGCCGCAGCGCGGCTTCGCCGGTCGCGGGATCGAGCAGGTCGAGCCCCGTGTTGCTGAGGCTCATAACGAAGCGTCTGCCGGCGACGGTCGCCAGCTGGGGCGAGCAGTACGATTGCGCCCCGGCGGGCGCCGACCAACGCGGTTCGCCGGTGGTGGCGTCGAAAGCGAGGACGCCTTTGTCGCCGTCACCCCCCGCGTAAACGATCACGAGCGAATCAACGACCAAGGGAGACCCGCTAAAGCCCCACATCGGCGGAGCGCGGTCGGCCTCGGTTTGCAGGTCGCGCTTCCAGAGGACGTCGCCGGTCGCGGCGTCGAGGCAGGCGACGATGCCCGTCGCGCCCTGGACGAAGAGGCCGCCGTCGGCAAGCGTCGGCGTAGCGCGGGGGCCGGGACCACCGAGCGGATCGTCGAATCGCCCCTCGAACGCACAGGTCCAGACCTCCTCGCCGGTGTCGGCGTCGAAGCACACGACCGTCTCGGCGTTGTCACGTTGCTCCTGCGTGAAGAGCAGATTTCCGGCAACGGCGAACGACGACCAACCCGGGCCGGCGGGCGTCTTCCAGATGAGCTCGGGCGGCGATTGCTCCCAGTCGGTGGCGATCACGGGTCCACGTTGCTTGCTGTTGCGACCGGGGCCGCGGAAACCGGGCCAGCGAACGTCGGCCAGCGACTCGGCGATCCGTCCGGCATCGAAGGTCGCTGCGTCTCGCCCGGTCTCGCCGTCGGCCAGTTTCTGTTCGCTGGTCGACTTCCATCGCCAGTCGAGCCCGAGCATGAAGTTGCCCCACATGCCGTCGCTCCGTACCAGCAGGGAAGTCGTCATCCCTAGGACGCCGCAGAGGATGGCGATCATGGTCCGCCGAAACGATGGCATCCCGCGCGTGAAGATCGCGGCCAGACCGAAAGCGATGCCGCCGATCGGGATCGTCAACACCAGCACGCCCGGCCCGCGCATGGTCGGATGCATAGCCGCGAGCGTCAGGGCAAAGGCGCCGATCATCGCAACGCCCAGCAGCAAGCGATCCAGCAATGCCGTGCGGCTGAAGATCAGCCACCAAAGACCGATCAACAGCGCGCCAACCGGCGGGCCCATCGCGGCGACGATCCAGATCCACGGCGGCCCGTTGTCGTCGAGCAATTGCGGGGAGAAGCGGGTCAGCGCCATCAAGGCGAGTAACGCGACGACCGGCCAGACGCGCAGCGCGGGGACGGCCGGCACGGTCGCGGCAGCTTCAGGCGGGGCAGGGGGGGCAGGGGGGTCGGCTTCCATCTCTCGGCTCCGGGTTTTCCACAAGATAGGCGCGAACCAGGCCGCCGCCTATTGCCGCTACTGCCACGATGCCCGCCGGCCACGGCACGGATTCCCAACCTGACCGTGAGTTGAACACGTGGTTGCAGCGTGATCCCGCACACTACCCGCCGAGCCCGCCGCCACTATCCTGCCGGCAAAGTCCCTTTCGTCCACCGTTATCGCCTTGCGCGCCGAACACATGAAGCCCGGACGGCTCTGGCCCTTTGTCCTTTGGTTAGCCGCTTTCTATTCGGCGTGGCTGGTGCTGATTTCAACCGGCGGCCGATGGGAGGTCGTTAAGGAGCACTGGCCGATCGCTGTCGCGATGGCTTTGGGTTCGTACGTCGCCGGTTCGACGCCGATGGGGGGCGGGACGGTCGGCTTTCCCGTGCTGGTCCTGCTCTTCGATTACCCCAGCTCGTTGGGCCGGAACTTTGCGCTGGCGATCCAGTCGGTCGGCATGGTGTCGGCGACGATTTACATCCTGGCTGCTGGTCGCCCACTCGATTGGGGGCTGCTACGGCCCGCGCTTCGCGGCATGCTCGTCGGTGTTCCGGTGGGCGCGGCCTTCCTAGCGCCGGTGCTTCCCGACCTGTGGGTAAAGCTCTCGTTCGCCGTGCTCTGGGCGAGTTTCGGCGTGATGCACCTAGTCAAAATGCGCGAGCTAGTCGCGGCGACAAGCGACCCGACTCTGCCAAAGCCGTTCGAGCGACCCGTCGGCTATGCAGTGGGGCTAGTTGGAGGCATGCTCGCCGCGGTCACGGGCGTGGGGATCGACATGCTTTTGTACGCGGTGATGGTGCTGCTGTACCGCAGCGACCTGAAGACCGCGGTGCCGACGTCGGTCGTGATCATGGCGGCGGCCTCGGTCGTGGGAATCGCAACCAACGCAGCGCTGGCGCAACTGGCGCCGAGCCGATTCGCGATCGACCCGGAGGTCTTCGCCAATTGGCTGGCGGCCGCGCCGATCGTCGCCCTCGGGGCGCCAATCGGGGCGCTGGTCGTCAACTTAATGCCGCGGACGCCGACCCTAGTGATTGTCTCGCTGTTGTGCGTCGGTCAGTACGTCTGGACGGTCATCGACCAACGAGTCACCGGGGCGCCGCTCGTCGCGTCAGTGGTCGCGGTGCTGGTGATTGAAGCGTTCTTCCGCAAGCTGTACTTGCGGGGCAAGTCCTGGGCGCCAATCGGCGAGCCTGCGTGCTAACCGTCTGAAGAAATCCGCATCAGCGTCAGGGAATGCAACGGCGGTCGAGAGGTTGGCGGGCCGAGCGTACTCGGAATGGGCTTCCTCGCCATCTCGTGAAGAAGCCAGGTGGGCCGCGGGGACGCGGCTCAGGCGACGATGTCGGTCACGACGTTGCCGGCGACGTCCGTGAGGCGAAAGTCGCGGCCTTGGTAGCGGTAGGTGAGGCGCTTGTGGTCGACGCCCAATAGATGGAGCATCGTCGCGTGCAGGTCGTGCACGTGGACTTTGTTCTCGACCGCGTTGTAGCCGAGTTCGTCCGTCGAGCCGTAGGTGACGCCCCCCTTGGCGCCTCCGCCGGCGAGGACCATTGAGAAGCCCTTGATGTGGTGGTCGCGACCGAGCTTGGAGTTCTCGGCCTTCTTCTGCGCCATTGGCGTGCGACCGAATTCTCCACCCCAGACAACGAGCGTATCCTCAAGCATTCCGCGTTGTTTGAGGTCCGCGAGCAAGGCGGCGGTCGGCTTGTCGACCGACCCGCACGACTGCGTCATGAAGCCGTCGAGGTTGTCGTGGTGATCCCAGCCGCGGTGGTAAAGCTGTACGAAACGGACGCCCCGCTCGGCCAGCCGCCGCGCCAGGAGACAGTTGTACGCATACGACCCGTCGGCGCCGCTGACGCCGTACGACTCGAGCACGTGCTGCGGCTCGTCGGAGATGTCGGTCAGCGTGGGGACACTCGCTTGCATGCGGAACGCCAGTTCGTACTGAGCGATGCGGGCGGCGACCTCGGGATCATCCGCTTGGGCGTTGTGCATCCGGTTGAGCGCGCCGAGCGTCTGGACCACGTCCTCTTGGCGCCGGGCGTCGACTCCCGGTGGGTTGCTGGCGTAGTGCACCGGCTCGCCCGTCGAATGGAAAGGGACCCCCTGGAACTTGCTCGGCAAGAACCCACTGTGCCACTGGCGTGACGAGACCGGCTGCGGGTAGCGGCCGCTGCGGCTGGTCATCACGACGAACCCGGGGAGGTCGTCTGCCTCGGACCCTAGGCCGTAAGTGATCCACGCACCCATGCTCGGCCGGCCGCTGATGCTGGTGCCGGTGTTCATGAAGGTGTGGGCCGGATCGTGATTGATCTGCTCGGTCATCATCGAGCGGATGATGCAGAGGTCGTCGGCGTGTTCCGCCATGTGCGGCAGAAAGCTGCTTATGCGTTGGCCGGACTGGCCGTAGGAACCGAACTTCGCGCGAGGGCCCCAGCAGAGCAGCTCTTTACCCTGCAACTGGGCAATGGGCTGTCCCTCGGTGTAGCTGCTCGGCATCGGCTTGCCGTCGAGTTTCGCCAATTCGGGCTTCTCGTCGAACAGCTCGAGGTGGCTCGGCCCCCCCGCCATGCAGAGGAAGATGACGCGCTTGGCGCGCGGCAAGTTATGCAGCGGCGACAACACTCCCTTGGACGCCAGGAGGGCATCGGCCGGCGTCGCCGCGCCAAACGCCTTGCCGCCGCCCAGTAGGCTGGACAGCGCTAACGACCCAAGGCCCAGCGCTGACTGGCCCAGGAAGGTGCGGCGATGCATCGAAAGGTCGTGCTGATTCATATCGGGCTCGCGCTTGCTAGTAGCCGCTAGTCGGCTTTACGCAATTAGTCGCGGGTAATGGTTTCACTGAGGTTGATGAGGGTCCGGCCGACCGACGTCCACGCCGCGAGTTCCGACGCGGTGACCGCCTCGGGGCGGGGCGCCGAGCCGACCGCCAACAGCTCCTCGGCCGCCTCGGGATGGGCCTCGTAGTGCTCACGGTGCTTCGTTAAGAGCTCCGCCAGGGCGGCGACTTCGTCGCGGTGCGCCCGCCGGCCCGTGGCCTCGCGCCACGCCCAGCGCAACCGCGACTCGTCGGTC
>JBGSJY010000198.1:0-2653 GCA_041741515.1 Pirellulales bacterium
CTGATGGGCGTAGGAACGCCGGACGACCTCCTCGAGGCGATCCAGCGGGGCGTGGACATGTTTGACTGCGTTATGCCCACGCGCAACGGGCGAAACGGCCTGGCGTTCACCTACGCGGGCCCCGTGCGGCTCAAAAACGCCGTCCACGTCCACGACCAGCAGCCGTTGGAGGCCGATTGCCCCTGCGTCTGCTGCCGCCGCCACAGCCGGGGCTACCTGCGGCACCTCTTCATGGCGGGCGAGATGCTCGGCGGCATCCTGCTTTCGATCCACAACCTGACGTTCTACCAGCGGCTGATGGCGGACGCCCGAACCGCGATCGAGGCGGGGCGGTACGCCGAGTTCAAGCGCGAGTGTCAGGCGGGGTGGGCGAAGGGCTAAATGCGGCAAGGGGAAGGCGGAAGGCGGAATTAAGCGCAAGCGGAGCTTAGGATTCGCTCCGCGCGTCATTCCGCCTCCCGCCTTCCCCCTTCGTACTGTCTCCCCTTTCCCCTTTTCCCGTAAGGGTTTACCATTCGCGGTTTCGATCCACCCGCTACCGTCAGGCAGGGGGGCCAGTCCATGGGGTTGGCCGCCGTGAGGTTCAGTGTCGCCCTTCTTTCCGCCGTTTGTCGCGTCTATCAGTAGCGCCGTTAGCTCGGTAAGTGGCCCTACGTGGTTGCTGGGTCCGGGGCTGCTGGGTCCGGGGCTGCTGGGCCCGGGGCTGCTGGCCGAAGGGGCCGCCCCAGCGGCGAACCCGCTGCTGAGCATGCTGCCGCTGTTGGCGATGGGTCTCTTGGCCTACTTCTTGTTCATCGTCCCGCAGCGGACGAAGCAGAAGCAGTTCCAGACAATGATCGACAACCTCAAAGAGAACGACCGGATCGTCACCACCGGCGGACTTCACGGCGTCATCACCAGCGTCCAGCGCGACGCCGGCAAGTTGACCCTGCGAGTCGATGACACGACCGGGGCGAAGGTCCGCATCTCGCTGTGGGCAGTCGATAGCGTTGTTGTCGACGACAAGTAACCAATTCAACTCACCGACGAAGACGCCGGGCTACAAGTCGCCCGGCCCTTTGGCAAACCACTCATAGCAAGGGTCTTTCGACCGATGTCGACCCCCACCAACGACCTGATCGGACGGACCCGATCGCTCGGTCTGCTCCTCGCCTCGCTCGCGCTCGCCCTGGTGGCCATGGCCCCGGCTGTCGCGCAAGAGAGTGGCACGCTGGAAACTGGCGCCCCCGAGGCGCCGGCGACTCAGGCAGCCGACGCCGCTGCTGACGAGGCTGCGAGCGCTGACGAGGCTCCGGCCGCTGACGTGCCGGCTGGCGACGCGGAGGTCACCAGCGACGAAGAGATCGCTGGCAACGACGCCGAGATTTCGTCGATCCCCGAAGGTGAAAAACTCACCCCCGCTGGTGAAGGCGTCCCGTCGTCGCCAACCGCCAACTCCAACGACGCCCCCGCCGAAGAAGCGATCGATGCGATTGCCGCCGAAGCCGCGGCTGCCGCTTCGACCAAGCGACTGCTCGGCGTTCTCGCTACGATCGCGGCGATTGTGCTGCCGATCCTCCTCGGGAGCTGGCTGGCAAAGAAGTGGAAGATGCCCGAACAGGGCTGGCGCCTCAGCACGATCTTTACGGTCTTCGCTGTCGCCGCTTTGACTGTTGCAACAGGTCAGTTCAAGGGCGGCCCCGACCTCGCCGGTGGCATTACCCTCGTTTACGAACTCGCCAAGACGACCGATCTAGTTCCTAAGCCAGGAACCCCCGCTGCCGACGAAGAAGCCGCGGAAGATGAAGCCGCCGAAACAGAAACCGAGGGGGAAACGGGCGCCACGGAGCCCGAGCGCAAAGTCGATATCGACAAGTTGATCGACGCACTCGCCCAACGAATCGACCCCGCGGGCACGAAAGAAGTCTCGATCCGCAACTACGGCGGCGCCGTCGAGATCATCATCCCCAAGGCGGGCCCCGACGACCTCACCTACATCAAGCGCCGGATCACCGACCTCGGCCAGCTCGAGTTCCGCATCGTCGCCGATCCGCGGTGGACCGAGGATCGCTCGACGATCGACAAGGCGATGAAGCTTGGCACGAGCGAGAAGATCGTCATGTCGGGTGACAAGCCGGTCGCCGAGTGGGTTGAGTACAACGAGAAAGAGTTCGGCGAAGACGACGATCGCCTCGTCCAGCGCACCGCCGGCAGCCGTCGCGAGGCCCTGGTCCTGCTCGACCGCCACAACGTGACGGGCGAGTACCTCCGCAGCGCCTCCAAGAGCTACGACGAGATCGGCGCCCCGATCGTCATCTTCAATTTCGACACGATCGGCTCGCGCAAGTTCGGCCGCTTCACCGGCGAGAACCTTGAGAACCCCTCCACGGGCGTGAAGCGGTTCCTCGGCATCATGCTCGACAAGCGGCTCCTCTCGGCGCCGAGCCTCAACGACCGCATCACCTCGAGTGGCCAGATCTCGATCGGCGGCGGCGCCGACGCGGAAAAGGAAGTCGATTACATCGTCGGCATCCTCAACGCGGGCAGCCTGCCGGCGGCGCTCAACAAGACGCCGATCAGCGAAGAAACGATCAGCCCGACCCTCGGCGCCACGACGATCCAGAAGGGCACTTACGCGATCACGGTGTCGCTGATCGGCATCCTCGTCTTCATG
>JBGSJY010000199.1:0-6553 GCA_041741515.1 Pirellulales bacterium
TTCTCGTGGAGGATATCGACGACCTGGTCAACGGCCTCACGGCTGGTGACCTCGACGAAGTTGAGGATGTCGGGCGAAAGAGTCTCGATCACGTCGGCGACGCGCTCGAGGTGCTCCTTGCGGGCATGGTCAAACCGAAACTTCTGCAAGTGCCCCGCGAAGACGCCGGGAGCGGTGAGGATCTCGGCATTGAACGAAACGATGCGCAGCGGCGTGGTCTCGGCGGCAAACGCCGGCGTGACGACCGCCATCAGGGTGAGAATCAAGAAGCGGGTCATGGCAGCTCTTTGGGCACGTCTTCCGCGGCGCGCGTGAACAGGCAGATGAAGGTTTCGTTGTCCAGACTTTCAGCGTGGAAGTGGACCGAACCGTCACCGTAAAGAAAATTAGCGCCGCCGGGGTGAAATGCGTAAATCTCGTCCCAGTTGCTGCAGTTCATCATTGTCGTGGCGCCGCAGTTGGTGGAGAACCCCCAGGTGAAGTAGGAAGCGGGGTCACCCCAGCCGCCGCCCGACTCAACACCTGGTTTGCCGTCGCTATCGCTGTCGTAGACATTCTTACCTTGCACGTATTCCAGCGGGCGCCCGGCGTCTTCGAAGAGCATGAAGGTCTTGGAAAGACCGTCAGTGACCTTCTTCAAGCTTGTTGGCGAATCTTGGAGCAAACCTGCCAATGCTTCGAAATTCCGCGGTTGAGCAAGGTTGGCATCGACGTTTTGGCAGAAGGTATCTTCAACGATGTCTACGCACACGGCGTAGTCTGAGAAACCGTTCGTATAATTCTTAGGTGTCTGCGCCGGAAGTTTTTCCTGAATCCCTTGACGCTCCGAAGCGGATGGCGCCGAAGGGCAGAGCAACTCGGTGATCACGGTGTTGGTGGCGTCGTGATTGCTGGCGCCCGAGGCGTTGACTGTCTTGTCAAAATAGTGCCTGCCGAGATCGATCTGATCGTAGGTGGCCTGCTGCTCGAAGTAAGGCAGAATAAACGTAATAACGTTGTGCTGTCTTTTGCCGTTATTCTTCGCTGCAACACCCTGGACTCGATTGTCGCAGTCGCCGGTCAGCGGCGTGCCAGTCCAGTTTGGGGTGTATGCCAGCGGGAGCTCTTTGTTGGCCGACTCATAATTCATGATCGCCAAGCCGACCTGCTTGAAGTTGTTGGTGCACTGGATACGCCTGGCGGCCTCTCGCGCCGCTTGCACTGCGGGAAGCAAGAGGGCGACGAGAATGCCGATGATGGCGATTACCACCAGGAGTTCGACGAGCGTAAAGCCGGAGCGACGGTTCGTTGCGTTTCGCATAGGAAGCAACCCTAAATCGGGGGTGGGGTGAGCGAAGCGGTAAAAATGAAGCCTTGCGCCTGCGAAAAACAAAACTGGCGGACTGTGACGCTTCAAAAAGCGGAGCGTCAGAGCGAGAACGGTGGAAGCTCGGTCGGGGCGGCATTGACCGTCGCAGACAATCCGCTGGTGCCTGGTTTACGGTACTTTGGATTGATCTCCGGACGCTTGCCCCACGCCGCTTGCTCTGAACGCCGCGGGTCTGGCATAGCGGTGCGAATCATCACTTGGTACTCACCGGCCGGGGCGCCATCCCCATCGATGAAGGTAGTCATCTCAAAGCGGCCTTCCATGCCGGTGACACCAAAGGGGCGTTCCTTTTGGAAGGACTCACTACCGCCTATCGGGACGAGCATCACCATGGCGCCCGGGTAGGGCTTGCCGCCGAGGGTGACTGTCCCCGTGGTAGGGTAGGTCTTGATCTTCCCATCGCCACAGCCCGTGAGGGCAGCAATCAGCGCTGCAAGCGCTAGGCAGGCGACGGAACGGACTGGAGCAGGGCGGCGATCAAACACGGGGGGCAGGGGCTCGGCGTGTGGACGTCGCGGATGGGGGAGGAAGGCGGGGCCCCCGGTCGGCGGGGCCGGGCCCGAGGGTCCGGGCATCATAGCCGTGTGCTAGCCCCGCCGTCCAACAAGTCGTTAGGGTTTTTCCACTATCGATTTGATCTGTTTGGCAAAACGTGAGGGCGCCGGGTGCGGCTGAGGGGCTGAGGGGCTGGGCTAGGGGCTCAGTACCGGAAGTGCTTGATCTCTTCGCCCTGGTCGTCAATGTCGGTCAGGGCGTCGATCCCCAGCTCGAGGTGCGTGACGGCCCAGTCGCGGCTGACGGCGGCGTCGCTGGCCGTGGTTTTCACGCCCTCGGGGGTCGTCGGAACGTCGGACACGAGCAGCAGCGCGCCGCGGGCGATCTGGTTGGCGTGGCCGACGATGAACAGGGTCGCCGTCTCCATATCGATGCCGATCGGCGTGTACGACTGGAGCCGGTGGCGGAACGTCTCGTCGTGCTCCCAGACGCGGCGGTTGGTCGTGTAGACGACGCCGGTGCGGTAATCGAGGCCGCGCTCGACGAGTTTTTGCGAGACGTACTTGTGGAGCTTGAACGACGGCAGGGCAGGGACCAACGGGTCCATGTAGTCGTCGGAGGTCCCTTCGCCGCGGATGGCGCCGATCGGCAGGATGAAGTGCCCGATCTCGGTCGAGTGCTTGAGGCCGCCGCACTTGCCGAGGAAGAGCACCCCTTTGGGCCGGTGGGCCGTTAGCAGGTCCATTATCGTCGCGGCGTTGGGCGACCCGATCCCGAAGTTGATGATCGTCAGGCCGTCGCTGTTGGTGGCGGCCTGCATCGGGCGGTCCTCGCCACGGACCTCGCAGCCGAAGCGGTCGGCGAACCGCCGGACATAATCGCGGAAGTTCGTCAGCAGGACGTAGTCGCCGAACTCCGACAGGGGCATGCCCGTGTACCGCGTCAGCCAGTCGCGGGCGATTTTTTCCTTGGTGAGCAGCTGATCGCTGCCCGGCGGCAAGACGGGGTCCATAAAGCTTTGGTCCACGACGCAGGATATCGGCCTGTTTTACGCAAACTACGGCGTCCAGAGGCGTTCCCGCAATGCCGACCGCCAAAACGGACGCCTAACCCCAGGGTAATCAGGGCAAAAAGGGCTTTGAGCCGCGCCCGCCACGAATCGGAGCAATGCCGCCCAATCCACTACCTGTCGGGCGGCTCAACGGCTGAGGGGGATGGCCTGTGGTTTGTCCGCCAAAACCCCAAGATTCCACGGCGCCGTCGGGCCCCCGCAGGGGTTAGGTTCCTTAGAGACTCAAAGCCATGCGTCGCGGCTGCCGCGGCGTTCCCCGGACGAATTGTCCCCGACTTTTCTGGAGTTAGTGATGACCATGGACGTTTTGCGAGTTTTGACCCGACTTGCGCCGGCGGCGGCGATGGTTTTGGCCCTTACGACCGCAGCGACGGCCCAGCCCCCAGGCGGCGGCCCCGGCGGATTCGGTGGTGGACGGGGCGGCTTCGGCGGCCCTGGTGGCGGCCCCGGCGGCGGAATGGGGATGCTCCTCCGCTCCGACGAGGTCCGGGCCGAGCTCGAACTGCTCGATGACCAAGTCGAGAAGCTTCAGGCGATCGAAGAAGAGATGCGTGACAAGATCCGCCAGGAGATGGGCGGCCGCATGCGTGGCGGCGAACGGCCCGACTTCGAGGCCATGCGGGCCACCTTCGATGAGATGCGCAAGGAAGTGGAGACCAAGGTCGGCGAGGTGCTAACCACCCAGCAGATGGACCGCCTCCGTCAGATAGAAACCCAGCAGCAGATCAATAACGGCGGCGCCCGGTCGCTGATGGGCGGCCCGCTGGCCGACAAGCTAGGTCTGACCGACGACCAAAAAGAGCAGCTCCGCGAGAAGGCCCGTGAGGTCGAGGCCAAGCTGCAAGAGAAGATGGCGGCCGCCCGCGCCGAGGCCCGGGAAGAGATGCTGACGGTCCTCACCAGCGAGCAGCGGGCCACGCTCGACGAGATGACTGGCACGCCCTTCACGATGACTGAGCAGCCCCAGTTCGGCCGCGGCGGTGACCGTGGCGATCGTGGTAACCGTGCTGAGCGGGGCGATCGTGGTGGCCGCCGTGGCGACCGCGAAGGCCGCCCAGGCGATGGCCGCGGTCGTGGTGGCCGTGGCGCTGGCCGTCCTGCCCCGGCTGACGACGAGCCGGAGCTTTGATTCCCAACGGCAAATGCCCGGTAAAGGGGATTCTAGTGAGAATCTCCTAAATACCCGGTTTGTGAAGACGAATACCAGCGCCGGGCGGCTCTCGTTTGCCGCCCGGCGTCTGGTCATTGATAATCAGGGGCTCTAACCAGCCACCCTTTTTGCTGCGGACATTTCAAGTGGATTCGGTCGCCGTCCTGCTGAAACACGGCGTCCTCTCTCAAGAGAGGGCTGACGAACTCCGCGCGCTCAACGGCGAAGCCGCTGGCAAGCCGCTCCACGAAGTCGCCGTCCAGCGGGGCTACGTCGCGGAAGAGGACGTGCTGACCGCCTTGGGTGTCGAGATCGGCGCCGAGCTGATCGACCTCAACCACTGCCAGCCCGACCCGTCGCTGCTCGACTCGTTCCCGCAGCGGCTGATGCACCGCCACGGGCTGTTCCCCGTCAGCCGGCTGAACGGCACGCTCTCGATCGCCACGAGCGACCCCCTCGACTTCGAGGCCCTCGACGAAGTCGGCGCCATCACGGGGCTGTCGATCGAGCCCTTGCTCGCCACCCGCCGGCAGATCGCCGAGCGACTTAAAGCTCATTTGGGCGTCGGCAGCGAGACCATCGACGGCCTCGTCGCCGCCCGCCAAGCCGAGAGCGGCGTCGAATTGCTCGAAGCGATCGACGCCGAGGCCGCCGAGCTTGCCGAGGGCGTCCAAGAGGCGTCCGTCGTCCGACTGGTGAACGAGATCCTCCTCGAAGCGATCCAGACCCGCGCGTCGGACGTCCATATCGAGTCCGAGGCCAATGGCATTCGCATCCGCTACCGCATCGACGGCCTCCTCGTCGAGCAGCCCACACCACCGGAGATCAACCACTTCCGCGCCGCGATCACCAGCCGCCTGAAGATCATGGCGCACCTGAACATCGCGGAGAAACGGCTCCCGCAAGACGGCCGCATCAAGCTACGCGTCGAGGGCCGCGAGGTAGACGTGCGTATGTCGGTGATCCCGATGATCCACGGCGAAGGGATCGTCATGCGTCTCCTCGACAAAGGACGCATGAAGTTCTCGCTGGCGGCGCTCGGCATGGGCGCTGTGCTCGACGACAGGCTGAGCGAACTCATCCGCGCGCCACACGGCATTATCCTCGTCACCGGCCCAACGGGTTCCGGCAAGACGACGACGCTCTACAGCGCGCTTACCGAGATCAACGACGAAAACACCAAGATCATCACAACCGAGGACCCGGTCGAGTACCAACTCCCCGGCATCGCGCAGATCCAGGTCCACCCGAAGATCGGCCTGACATTCGCCGCTTCACTGCGTTCGATCTTGCGGCACGACCCCGACGTGGTGCTGGTTGGTGAAATCCGCGACCACGAGACGGCCGAGAACGCGATCCAAGCGGCGCTGACGGGCCACTTGGTGTTCAGCACGCTACACACCAACGATGCGCCCAGCGCTTACACGCGGCTCATCGACATGGGCATCGAGCCGTTCCTCGTCGCCAGCACGATCGAAGCGGTGATGGCCCAGCGTCTGGTGCGCCGTTTGTGTGCGAAGTGCCGCGAGGCTTACACGCCAACGATGGACGACATGCCGCACGACTTCCCCTGGGAAGAACTCGAAGCCGGAGGCGGGCAGCTTTTCCGCGCCAAGGGCTGCCGCGCTTGCCGCGAGTTGGGCTATAGCGGCCGCCAAGGCATCTTCGAGCTATGCGAAACCACCGACCCCGTCCGGCAGCTAGCGCACGACCGCGCGAGTAGCTGGGAGATCCGCAAAGCGGCCCTCGCCGCGGGCATGCGTACGCTTCGTCAAGACGCTTGGCGCCAGTGCATCGCCGGGGTGACGACGGTTGACGAAGTGGTCCGTGTCACGCGCGGTGACCGGACTTAAAGGCAGTTAACCACAGAGGCACAGAGGGCGCGGAGTTAAGCACAGAGAAGTTTTTTTTTAGACAGGATGAACAGGATCGACGGGATGTTTTTCTAATCAAGCAGTTCTTCAACATTCTCGTCTCAGTGCGTCCTCAGTGCCCTCCGTGGCTCCGTGGTTAATTAATAAGAACGAAAGACCTTGCCAGATTTTGCCTACACCGCCCGCAGTCTCGCCGGTGAGCTCCTTACGGGGACGCTTAGCGCTGGGTCTGCGCGCGAGGCGATGGCGCAGCTTTCGGCGAAGGACCTCTTTCCGGTAAAGGTCGAGGCGGCGAAGGGATCGATCACCGCTGGCGCTGGCGGGTCGATCAGTGTGCCGACGGCGAAGGTCACGCCGGTTTATAGCCAACTGTCAGCGCTGCTGCGGAGTGGCGTGCCGCTCTTGCGGTCGCTGGCGGTGGTGAAAGACCAAGCGTCGCACAAGGCGCTGAAGGCGGTGCTTGAAGACGTTTACGCTCAGGTTGAGCAGGGCTCAAGCCTCGCCGAGGCGATGGCGCGGCATCCGCGGGCGTTCGGCGAGTTGACGGTTAGCATGATTCGCGCGGGTGGTGAGGGCGGCTTCCTCGAAGACGC
>JBGSJY010000200.1:0-9110 GCA_041741515.1 Pirellulales bacterium
GATGTCGAAGACGCCGAGTTGTAGATCGTCAGGCTGTTGGCGGGGTCGGTCGAGGAGGCCACGAGGTCCGGGAACAACGCGAAGCCGAAGAGGAACACCAGCGCCGCGATCGAGCAGCCGGACGAGATGAAGCCCTGCCCGCTGTAACCTTTGAAGAGGCAGCGCGACACGTTGGCGACCGCCAGGAAGTTGAGCACCACGATGATGGCGCCCCAGGGGTGTTCGTCAAAGTTCTTGGTGGCCCGGTCGATCGTCGCGACGGCGACCCCCGTCGCGGCGAGGAACAGCACGACGTAGGCCGCGTACGCGACCCACGCCCAGATGCGCGTGCGGCGTTGCAAGTCGCCAGTTGTCTTGAGGCCCAGGAAGAGCGCCCCGTGCAGCGCGAAGGCCGAGAGCGTCAGCCCCGCTGTTAGGAGCGAGAACAGGCCGATCTGCTCGAGCGTCGAGCTCGCCATGATCCCGCGGTTGTCGAGCGGCACGCCCGCCATGGCCGCCCCGACCGCGGCGCCGTAGGTCACTGTCGCAACGAAGCTGGATAAGAAGAACACGCTGTCCCACACGACACGCCACCAGACCCGATCGACCTTGCCGCGGAACTCGATCGACACGGCCCGGAAGATCAGCCCACCCAGCGCGGCCATGAAGGCCAAGTAAAAGCCTGAGAACGCGGTGGCGTAGGCCTCAGGGAACGCCGCGAACAGCGCCCCGCCGAAGGTGACGAGCCAGACGCCATTGCCGTCCCACAGCGGGCCGATCGAGTTGATGAGCAGCCGCCGCTCGCCATCGTCCTTCGCAAAGGGATGCCACAGCGCGACGCCCAGGTCGAACCCGTCGAGCACCGCGTAACCGGCGAGCAGCACGCCGAGGAGCACGAACCAGAGTGCGGGGTAATCCATGGATCAAACTTGTGGTTTGAAATGACCAATGACCAAATCCCAATGACCAATGAGGTAATCAGTAGTCAAGGATCAGTCGTCAGAAACGAATGCAACCCTCTAAATGTCCCTGGTTACCGACTACTGACTACCGACCCCTGACAACTTCCATTGGTCATTGGGGCTTGGTCATTGGTCATTCTGCTAAGCATCAGCCATGCCGATGTCGTGGCGCCGTTCGGGAACCGATTCGCCTTCGTCGTCTGCCTCGCCCAACTCCGGGCCGTGCTGGATCTTGCCGTTGAGCAGCACCAGCCAGAGCACGCCGAGCGTGGCGTAGATAAGGCCGAAGAAGAGGATCGAGCCGAGCACCTGGTCGGCGTGGATCGACTCGCTGACGCCGTCCTCGGTGCGGAGTCCGCCGGTGGCGAGGCCGTTGACGATGCGGGGGTAGACGATCCACGGCTGGCGCCCCGTCTCGGCGGCGACCCAGCCCGCTTCGTTGGCGACCATCGCCAGCACCACCGACGCGACGAAGAACCACAGTAGCCAGCGCTGCTCGAAGAGCGTGCCGCGGCGGTAGAACCACCAGGCCGTGAGCGTCGCGCCGATCATCAGCGTGCCGATCGCCACCATCAGGTGGTACGCCTGAAAGGTGATCCAGACAGGCGGCTCGCCATACACGGGGCCGAGCTGGTCGAGCCCCGGCACTTCGGCCTGCGGGTCTTGGTGGATTAACAGGCTAAGCCCCGACGGGATGGACACGCCCCAATCGACGCGGCGCTCTGCGGAGTTCGGCCAGCCAAACAGATAGAGCGGCGCCCCCGCTTGGGTCTCGTAGAGCCCCTCCATCGCCGCGAGCTTGGCGGGCTGATGGTGAGCGACCATCTCGGCGTTGAAATGCCCCGACACGGCCTGGGCGAGCGAAGACACCGTCGCCAGCATCAGGGCGCCGATGAACGACCGTCGCGCGAAATCAACGTGCCGGCCCTTCAAGAGATACCACGCCGAGATGCTCATTACGAAGCAAGCGCCGAGCACGAACGATCCGAGCCAGACGTGCGTCAGCCGCTGGACGGTCGAAGGGTTAAAGACCATCGCCCAGAAGTCAACGATCTCGGCCCGCATCGCAACGCGCTCGCCAACGGCGTGCTCACGCAGCACATGGCCGGTGGGCGTTTGCTGCCAGCTGTTGGCGATGACGATCCACACGCTGGAAAAAATGCCGCCGAGGGCGACCATCACCGTGGCGAAGAAGTGCGTCTTCGGTCCGACGCAGTCCCATCCGAACAGCAGCAGCGACAAGAAGCCCGACTCCAGGAAGAACGCAAAGATCCCCTCCGCCGCCAGCGCCGAACCGAACACGTCGCCGACGAACCGCGAGTACGCGGCCCAGTTGGTGCCGAACTGGAACTCCATGACGACGCCCGTCACGACGCCCAATGCGAAGTTGAGCCCGAAGAGCCGCGTCCAGAACCGGGCGGCCTGTTCGTAGATGATCTCTTTGGTCCACAGGTAGCGGCCTTCGAGATAGACCAGCACGACGCCCAGCCCGATCGTGAGGGGCGGGAACAAGTAGTGGAACATGATCGTCAGCGCGAATTGAATCCGCGACAGCATGACGACATCGAGTCCCAGAGCGGTTTCGTCGGGCATCCCGCGATTCCCAAGGTGTAATGCGTCCGGTTAGCGTACCACTATCGGCTGGCCAGCGTCGCGGGGCGAGCGCGGCAGATGGTCGCGTCCGTGGGCGAACCCCGACCCAAGTCAGAGCGTCACTACCGCATCCTCAATCCACCCCGAGAGTTTATCCGATGTCCCAGCGACTCGAAGTCACCGACCCCGCCGCTTATCGCCGCAAACTCGACGAGAAACTCGCGGGCCGCGATCCGCTGGACGTAATCTCGCAAACGCCCGCACGGTTACGGGCGATCTTCGCCGCGGAAGACGACGCCACCGTCTGCACGCGGCCCTTTGCCGCCAAGTGGACGCCGCTGGAGGTGCTCGGACACCTCGTTGACGCTGAGTGGACTTACGGCTGGCGGATGCGCTTAATCCTCGGCGACGAAACGCCGCCGATCACGCCGATGGACCAAGAGAGGTGGGTTGTCGCCCAGCGACACAATGAAGCGTCGGCGGCCGAGTTGCTCGACGAGTTTGAATCCCTACGCACGTTCAACTTGCGCTGGTGGAAGCAACGCACCACCGAGGACCTCAAGCGGCACGGCGTCCACGGCGAGCGCGGCGAAGAGTCGCTCGACACGATCCGCACGATGCTCGCCGGACACGACGAGTCACACATCGATCAGATCGAGCGCTATCTCGCAGCCATCAAGAACTCGCCGACTGGCGCGTAATTACGCAACTGCAGGACAGAATGTTAAGCCGGCGACGCAAGTCGTCGGAGTGAATCGCCGATTATTTTTCCAGCTTTCTCGCTCTACAGCGTCTCGCGATGCGCCCTCCGACGACAAACGTCGCCGGCTCGCCGAGGCTTTCTCTGCGTCTCCGCGTCTCTGCGCGAGTCAATAGCGGCCCTCTGCGGCGGACGGCGGGAATGATAGATTGTGGCTCAGCTGCCTTCCCGGCCCCCCCCCGAATCACCCATCCCGCCTGCTATTAATTGCGATGTCCACGGACGAGACGCCCGCCGAACCCTCCGCCTCGAAGAATTTCATCGAGCAGCAGATCGACGCCGATCTGGCCGCTGGTCGAGTCGATCACGTGCATACGCGGTTTCCGCCGGAGCCCAACGGCTACCTGCACATCGGGCACGCGAAGAGCATCTGCCTGAACTCGGGCCTCGCGCGGACCTACAAGGGGCAGTTCAACTTACGCTTCGACGACACGAACCCCGCGAAGGAAGAGCAGGAGTACGTCGACGCCATTATGGACGATGTGCGCTGGCTCGGCGCCGAGTGGGACGACCGGCTATTCCACGCCAGCGACTACTTCGAGACCTACTACGAGTGGGCCGTTGCGCTGGTGAAGGCGGGGCACGCCTACGTCTGCGACCTCACCGGCGACGAGGTGCGCGAGATGCGCGGCACGCTGACCGAGCCCGGTAAGCCGAGCCCGTACCGAGATCGCTCGGTCGAAGAGAATCTCGACCTCTTCGCGCGGATGCGCGCGGGCGAGTTCCCCGACGGCGCCAAGACGCTGCGGGCGAAGATCGACATGGCGTCGCCGATCATCAATCTGCGCGACCCGGTCATGTACCGCATCAAGCACGTCTCGCACCAGCGGACGGGCGACGCCTGGTGCTTGTACGCCAGCTACGACTGGGCCCACGGTCAGGGCGACGCAATCGAGGGCATAACGCACTCAATCTGCACGCTCGAGTTCGAGAACCACCGCCCGCTCTACGACTGGTTCCTCGACCGGCTGCAAGAACTAAAACTGCTCCCCCACAGTGGACCAGGGCAGAGCGGGCGGCCGCGGCAGATCGAGTTCGCGCGGCTCAATCTCACCTACCTGGTGATGAGCAAGCGCAAGCTATTGCAACTGGTGAAGGAGGGCCACGTCTCCGGCTGGGACGATCCGCGGATGCCGACGATCCGCGGCCTGCGCCGCCGCGGTTACACGGCCGAGGCGATCCGCGCTTTCTGCGAGCGGATCGGCGTCACCAAGCAGAACAGCACGATCGACATGCTGTGGCTCGAAGACGCGGTCCGCGAACACCTCAACGAAACGGCCCAGCGACGTATGGCCGTGCTGCGGCCGCTGAAGGTGACGCTCACGTCGCACGCCGACGGCACGGCTCTGCCGGAGGGCGTCATCAAGGTGTGCGAACTCGACAACCACCCGCAGCAGCCCGAGCTCGGCAAGCGCGAGATCGAGCTGACGCGTGAGTTGTGGATCGAGTCGGAGGACTTCATGGAGACGGCCCCCAAGGGTTTCTTCCGCCTCCAGCCCGGCGGCGCCGTGCGGCTCCGCGGCGCGGGGATCATTAAGTGTGTTGACGTGGTGAAGGACGCCGATGGCGCCGTGACCGAAGTGCAATGCACGCTCGACCCCGACACGACGGCCCTCGTCGATGGCAAGAAAGTGAAGGGCACGATCCACTGGGTTCCCGCCGACGACTGCCTCGACGCCGAGGTGCGGCTCTACGACCACCTCTTTGCCGCGGAAGACCCCGAAGACGTGCCTGAGGGCAAGACGTTCCTCGACAGCATGAACCCGAACTCGCTGGAGATCGTCATCGCCAAGCTCGAGCCCGAGCTCGCCGACGCCGAACCCGGCGACCGTTACCAGTTCGAACGGCTGGGCTACTTCTACGCCGACCCGATCGACACCGTCCCCGAGGCCCCCGTCTTCAATCGCACGGTGACGCTGCGGGACGCGTGGGGCAAGGCCGGTAAGTAAGTAGCGCGCAGAGACGCGGAGACAGCAGAGAAGCGGTTAGTGAGATGACTCACGCAAAGGCGCAAAGCCGCGAAGACGAAAGAAAGTAAGAACCTTTGCGACTTCGCGCCTTTGCGTGAGTCTTGAAACCGTGCCTCCGCGTCTCTGCGCGAAACCTTTTCAAGGCTTAACATGACGGCATGCTTCGGCCCCACGAATCCTTCGCTCGAGTCGCAGGCCGCTGCCGGTGTGCGCCGCTACGCGGGGTTTGTCGAGTTGGACCCGGCGAAGGAGCGGCTCTACCGCGAGCTGCACGCCGACGTCTGGCCCGAGGTCGTCGCCGCTTGCAAGCGGGCCAACATCCAGAACTACCACATCTGGATTCAATCCATCGGCGATCGCAAGTTCTTGTTCCGTAGCTTCGAGTACACGGGGACCGACCCGGAGGCCGACTTCGCGATCGCGGGCGAGGACCCGACGACCCGCGACAAGTGGTGGCCGCTCACCGACGGCTGCATGCTCGGCGTGGCGGGCCGGCCACGCGGCGAGGAGTGGACCGACGCCGAGCTAGTGATGTTCATGCCGTGACGATCGGCACGCCCCTTGATTCTATCGAGACGAGTTTAGAATGGCGGCATGGAGAAGTTGTACTCGTCGTCGTTGGCCCGATTGCTCCGCGGCCACGCACTGCCGATCCTGATCGGTATCGCCGCGGCGCTGTCGGCATTTGTCTTTCTGAAGGTGGCGGACGAAATCGCCGAGGCGGAGGTCCTCAGCTTCGACAGCAGCCTGCTGCTCTCGCTCCGTAACCCGGACGACCTCTCCGACCCCCTCGGCCCGCGCTGGGTCGAGGAGATGATGCGCGACTTCACGGCGCTGGGGGGCGTCGGGGTGACAACGCTCGTCACGGCCGCAGCGGTTGGCTATCTGCTGATGATCGGCAAGCGCGCGATGGCGGCGTACGTCGTCGTGGCCGTGGTGGGCGGCGTGGCGCTCAGTCTGGCGTTAAAAGCGGGTTTCGACCGCCCGAGGCCCGAACTCGCGCCGCATGGCTCGATGGTCTACACGCGAAGTTTCCCCAGCGGCCACGCCACCACCGCGGCGGTGGTCTACCTGACGCTCGGGGCGATGCTCGCCCGCGTTCAGCAGCTATGGCGGGTGAAGGCCCTCATCCTTGGCTTTGCTGTCGCATTGACCATTCTCGTTGGCTTCAGCCGCGTCTATCTGGCCGTCCACTGGCCAACCGATGTGGTGGCCGGTTGGGCGCTGGGCCTCGCCTGGGCCCTCGGAGTGTGGCTAACGGCAATCGTCATCACGGGCCTCATGCGCCGCAAGCACACCCCTGAGACGGAGAGAGTCGCCGATCAGATGTCGAGCTAAAGTCTTTTCAACACGACGGACACGACGGGCACGACGTCCTGCTTCTCGGGGCAGTGTCGCCTCGCCCAGGGGCTCGTCGTGTCCTTCGTGTCTGTCGTGGTGAATCCCGTTGGCTGCCTATTCGATCAGCGGATCGGCGTCGCCAACGATCAGCGGCTCGCCCTTCGCCGCCGTCACCTCCACGTTCCGCAGCACGAGGTCCTTGACGTGGCGGATTTCCAGGCCCGCGCGCTGGGCGGTGATCGACACGTTCTCTAGCAGCACGTTCTCGATCGGGCTCTCCGGCAAGCCGACGAGGAACCCGGCGTCCTTGGTGCTGGTGGCGGTGAGATTGCGGATCGTGATGTCGCGGTACTTGGGTGTCGTCTTCGTCACCGGCTGCGGCTGTTCGGTCGCGGGGATCTTTGGATAGTAACTGGTGATCGTGATCGCCCCGGCCACGTTCTTCATCGTGATGTTCTCGCACAGCAGATTCTCGACCGTGCCGCCCCGCTTGCGGTCGCTCTTGATGCGGATGCCGTTGACGGTGTTCTCAAACGTGCAGTCGCGCACGACGACGTCCTTGACGCCGCCGACCGTCTCGCTGCCGATCGACATGCCGTGGCCGTGCTTGAAGGTGCAGTCGGTGACGGTGAGCCCGTGAGCGGCGAACTCGCGCCCGTCGGCACGCTTGCCCGACTTGACGGCGATGTTGTCGTCTCCGACGTCGATCACGCAGCGCCGCACGACCACATCGACACACATGCTGGGATCGATCGCGTCGGTGTTGGGCGCCCGCTCGGGGGCCAGAAACATCGCGTCTTCGACCAAGACACCGTCGCACTCGGTGGGCACGAAGTGGAACTTGGGCGCGTTCTGAATAGTGACGCCGCGCACGGTGAGGTTCTTCACGCGCGTCAGCACGATCAGGTTGGGCCGCGGCAGCGTGTAGCCCGATTTTTTCTGCCGGGCCGCCTCGGCCGCGTCCCACCACGCCTGCCCGCCGCCGTCGATGGTCCCCTCGCCCTCGATGGTCACGTCCTCCAGGTCTTTGCCGGTGAGGAAGTGGTCAAACTTGCCGGGCTCATCGTCGCGCTCGAAGGCGGACTGGTCGCTGGTCGCCAGCAGCGTGGCGCCCTTCGCCAGTCGCAGGGTCGTCTTCGTGCGGATCTTGATCGGCTCCGACAGATAGGTCCCCTGGGGCAGCAGCACAACGCCGCCCCCCGCCTTCCCGCAGTCGTTGAGGCACTTTTGCAGCGCCGCGGTGTCGAGCGTCTTGCCGTCCCCCACGGCGCCGGCGTCGCGGACGTTGAAGACCACTTGCCTCGGCGCCTGTTGCCCCAGCGCTTGGGCGGTGAGAAAGAGCGAGCAGCAGAGCAGGGCGGGCAGCGTGCAAATCTTCATAACAACCGATCGAAGGAGACGAGGGAAAAGAGCGGCGGATGCGGCAGCTATCCCCCCCTTGTCGGTCACCGGCGAGGCGACGGCAACGACTTTCAACGCAAACTAACCGCCGCCCGCTGAAAGCGTCGCCTGCCGCGGGCGCCGGGCGGCGGCCGGAACGAAAGCGCGCCGACGGGCGGCCCAGAACCCCCGCACCACAAAAAAGACCGCAGGGCCTCTGGAAGCCCTGCGGTCGGAATGGTCGTTCAAACGTCAGGACTGGGCTTACCGAGGCTTGTAATTGTAAGCGTGGCGGATGTAGGGCCGATCGGACTCGTAGTCGCCGTCGTACTCCTGCGACAGCCGCAGGTCCAGGTCGTCATTCCAGTCGGGGTGGTCGCTGCGGTAGTGCCGATTCGCGGCGACGCCAAAGCGGAACGCCTGCTCGCGATTCTCGAAGGCGTCGTCCGAACCCGCCATCTGCTTGATCGTGTCATCGACGTCTTGGTTCATATCCCGGGCGCTGTCGTCGCCGAAGTCGGCTTTGGTCTGCTCCCAGTCGTTAGCGAACGCGGCTTTGATCCGCTCCCAAGTGCTGTCATCGTCGGCAGTCTGCCATTTCGGTTGAGTCGCCATGGTAAGTCCTCTGAGATGGGTCGGCGGTCCGCGGACGGCGCCGACACGGGGAAGGAAGAGGCTTGCGAGCCTTGGAACGGCGCCGGCCCGCTGTCGATCGACCGGCACTGCCGGCAACCAGTACGAATGGCGTGCCAAAGCGATGCCGCGTTCCCGCTGACGCAGGGACTACCGGCCAGTAGTATGCGGGTTGGTTGCCGGACGCCGGGCGACTTGAAACGGCCGGGGCGTCGCCCATAATGGCCCGACTCGTCGCCCCAAGAGGATCGGCAGACGGGGCTTGCCGGAGTGGCGGAATGGCAGACGCGGCGGACTCAAAATCCGCTGCCCGCAAGGGCGTGGGGGTTCGACTCCCCCCTCCGGTACTAGAACGCTAGAGTGTTGTTACCCTTCGATTGGGCGATCGTCCAGCCCAAATCGGCCCCGTTTTTCGGGGCGTGTCACTGGTTTTGTCACCAGTCGGTCGCGGCCTCATCGGTAACGGGCGGGCGACAGACTCTCATATTCTCT
>JBGSJY010000201.1:0-1681 GCA_041741515.1 Pirellulales bacterium
TGCCAGGGTCTCCGCGCGGCTGCGGGTCTCGCTGGCACTTCTGGTAAAGCTCGACTGCAACTCCTGCGACAGCTGCGGGGTGATCGGCAGCCGCGACATAGCGCCGGTCGCATCGACAACGGCACTTTCCGGATATTGGGTCGAGCGCGTTCCGTCCCCTTGCACCGACGTGAATGACGAGACCCCCGAAGTATAGCTACCCGCCGTGGTCCAGAGGTTCCCCTGCTTCATGTTGAACGCCTGGGTGTCGAACGAGCTGTTGCCGACAGCGATATTGCCGGTGCTGGCTTCACGAGCCGCTTCCTCAGAGGCGCTTTGTGACGGCGCCAGATAGCTCGTCGCCTGGCTCGAGATCGCCAGCGCGCCTTTGGCGATGCCGGCGGCAAGGAACGGCACCGAGGCAATCAGATAGCCGGCCAGAATGCCGATATCGTCGGTGACCCCGGCGATCCCGACATAGCTCGCCAGCGTCACGCCGCCGTCGCCGGCGGCGCCGACAGCCGCGACATCGGCACCCGCCTTCAGCATCAGAATCATGTGGAGGATGACATAAAGCGGTCCCCAGGCCGCCAGATAGAAGAAGCCCGTGACATAGCCCTTTAGCGCCGAGACGCCGCCTCTGGGCAAGAGGAAGATCGGGAAGGCGATCGGGAACAGCGCGTAGAACACCACCGTCAGCACGATGTTCAAGAGCGGGACCCATTTCATGGCGGTGGCGCCGATCGAATTGTAGGTGTTGCGCGTCTGGATCTCCGCGCGGGTCTGGGCATAAACGTCGACCGACGACGGCGAGCCGCCCGATTGCATCGTGTGGAGCGACTGCGTCATCGCGTTGATGACAAGATGCTGGCGCAGCGTCTGCGACGCGGTCCGCGAGACGTTGGTCAGATAATCATAGGCGATCGGCAGATCGGCGAGGAGTTTGGTCCGCGCCGCTGCTCCCAACAGGCGCGGGTAGAGCTGAATGCCAAGCGTCGTCTCGAGCGGCGTTTGCATCGTGTCCCAGTTGGCAACGAAGCGGTCATAGGCGATCCGGCAGGTGACGATCTCGGCGGTCACCGTGCCGCCGGGATCGCGCGTGAGCCATTTCTGCGACCTCGCTACCGACCCCGGGCCCATCGCCGCGAGGAGGTCGTCCGATCGCGACAGCGCGTCGATCGACTTCTGGCCAAGGAGGATGTCGTAAAAGACGCACAGCCGAAAATGCTCGTCGAGATTGGCGGCAAACTCCGGGTCATTGATGCGGACATTTTGGGTCGCCTCGAGCAGCCGGGCGCCATAGATGATGCCGTTCTGCGAATAGTTGAGGTCATTGGGCAGCCCGAACACCAGCTCGGCGCCGGTGGTGAGATAGTCCGAAATCTGGCTGGTGAACCCGGCGACCAGGCCAAGCCCCAGTGGCACATTGGCGACCGCCGAGGGTGCCAGCGCCGGGTTGATGCGATCGGTGACCTGGATGTCGTCCCGGGGCACCATCAGGACGAGGGCCATCAGCGTCGCACGACGGACCCCGGTGATCCACGCCCGCCAGTTGGCGTCAAACGCCACGATCGTCGTCGACATGATCAGGCCCATGACCATCACGACCTGGATCAGCGAGATGTAGCCACCGTCGCCAGTCCAGGCGGCGACGGCGTTCATCACGTTGACGACATATTCGCCGCCGCCGATCGTGAAGACC
>JBGSJY010000202.1:0-5143 GCA_041741515.1 Pirellulales bacterium
ATTACGACGACAGCCCACCTTCATCCGAGCGCTCGATGTCCCTCCTAATCAAGAACGGCCGCGTCGTCACTTCGACCGAGGATTTCATCGGCGACGTGCTCTGCGAAGGGGAGACGATCACCGCCGTGGGGCAGGGGCTCAGCGAGCCCGCCGGGGCCGAGGTCGTTGACGCCACCGGCAAGCTCGTCTTTCCAGGGTTCATCGACCCGCACGTTCACATCTACCTGCCGTTCATGGGCACCTACGCGAAGGACGACTACGACTCGGCGAGCCGCGCGGCGCTCGTCGGCGGTACGACTTCGCTGATCGAGATGGTCTGCCCCGGTCGGCAGGAGGACCCCGTCGAGGCCTACAAGCTTTGGAAGTCGAAGGCCGAGGGTCTGTCGGCGTGCGACTTTGCGTTCCACATGGGCGTCACGCGGTTCGACGAATCCACGCCCGCGGCGCTCAAGGAGATCGTCGCCGACGGTACGGCCAGTTTCAAAGTGTTCCTCGCTTATAAGGGCGCGCTGGGCGTCGATGACGAGGAGCTTTTCAAGACGCTGACGCTCGCCAAGGAACTCGGCGTTATCGTCACCTCGCATTGCGAGAACGAGACGCTCGTCTCGCAGCTCCAGGCCAAGCTGCTCGCTGAGGGCAAGACCGGCCCCGAGTGGCACGAGCCCTCACGGCCCGTGCAGGTCGAGGCCGAGGGCGTGCGGCACTTGATGACGTTTGCTGAATTGACCGGCGCCCACGTCTACGTCGTCCACACCAGTTGCAAGGGCGCCGTCCACGCAGCGATGGAGGCCAAGCTCCGCGGCGTGCAGGCGTGGGTCGAGACGGTGATTCCTTATCTCGTGCTCGATGACACCGCGGCACAGAAGCCCGACTTCGAGGGCGCCAAATACGTCATGTCGCCGCCGATCCGCGCCGCACGGCACCAGCCGTTCTTGTGGGACGCCTTGGCGAGCCGCACGATCAGTACGGTCGCCACCGATCACGCGCCCTTCGACTTCGCCGGCCAGAAGGAGATGGGCCGCGACGACTTCACCAAGATTCCCAACGGCATCCCCAGCGTCGAGCATCGCGTGCGGCTGCTCTACACGCACGGCGTCGCGACCGGCCGCATCGACCTTGCCACCTTCGTCGATTGCGCGAGCACCCAAGCGGCGAAACTCTTCGGCCTCTACCCCCGCAAGGGAACCATCGCCCCCGGCGCCGACGCAGATCTCGTCATCTACGATCCGTCGGTCAAGGAGACGCTCTCCGCCAAGACGCACCTGATGGCGACCGACTACGACGCGTTCGAGGGATGGGAGGTCCAGGGACGCTGTGACCTGGTGACCGTCCGCGGCAAGAAAATGGTCGAAGCTGGCAAATTCGTCGGCGAGCTCGGACATGGCAAGTTTCTGAAGCGGCAGCCAACGCACTTCTAATCAGACGATAAATGAAGCCCATCATCTCATCACTCGTCACGTTCGCCGTTTTCTGCACGGCCAATTTTGTCGGCACTGCCGGTCATGGCGCCGACCTCCCACGGGCGACGCCGGAGTCGCAGGGGATTACCTCGGCGGCGGTAAACGACTTTGTCGAGCAAGCCAGCGCCGAGGTCGACACGCTCAACAGCTTCATGCTGGTCCGGCACGGCAAGGTCGTCGCCGAAGGATGGTGGGCGCCCTACCGGGCCGAGGACACCCACATGCTCTACTCACTCAGCAAAAGCTTCACGTCAATGGCGGTCGGCATGGCGATCGCCGAAGGGAAAATGAGTCTTGACGACCTTGTCATCGAATCCCTTCCCGACCGGGCACCCTCCGAGGTGAGCGACAACCTCCGCGCGATGCGGGTGCGGGACCTGCTGCGGATGACGACGGGACACGTTGCCGCGCAGGTGAAAGACTATCCCTGGGGCGCGGGCTCGCCCGCGAGGCGCTTTCTCACGCTGCCGGTGGGGCTGAAGCCCGGCACCCACTTCATGTACAACACGCCGGCGACCTACATGGCGTCGGCCATCGCCCAGCGAGCGACCGGCCAGACGGTCCACGAGTACCTCGGTCCACGGCTGTTCGAGCCCCTAGGGATCGAGGGCTCGTGGTGGGAGACGTCTGTCGAGAGCGTCTCGATGGGGGGCTTCGGGCTCAATGTCCGCACCGAGGACATCGCCAAATTCGGCCAGCTCCTGTTGCAACGCGGCGAATGGGAGGGCCAGCAGCTGGTTCCCGCCGCTTGGGTAGACGAGGCGACCGCGTTGCAGACGTCCAACGGCAGCGATCCCGATGGCGAATGGGATCAGGGCTACGGCTACCAGTTCTGGCGCTGCACAACTGGCGGCTACCGGGCCGACGGCGCGTGCGGTCAGTTCTGCTTGGTGCTGCCAGAAGAAGATGCGGTGATCGCGATCACCAGCGGCACCAATGACCTGGGGCGTGTCATGAAGCTCGCCTGGACGCATCTGCAGGACGCCATGCAGCCCGAGGCTTTGCCCGAGAATCCGACGGAGCAGCTCAACCTCAGGCAGACGCTCGCCAACTTAAGGATCCCAACGCCCGAAGGCGCCCCGACAACGCCACTGACTGCGAAGGTCGGTAGGTCCGAGTACCAAATCGCAGACGATCCGCTTGGCCTGCGGGCCATTGAACTGGAATTCGACGGCGACGCGGCGTCGCTCGTCTACACCAATGACGACGGCCGACACCGCATCGCGCTGGGCCATGGCGACTGGGTCCGAGGAACCGTCACCTCGGTCGCGGGGCTGTCGGCGATGCTCAACGCCGTCGCCGCGCCGCCCAATGGCTCGTACGCTGTCGCCGCCGCCGACGCGTGGGAGTCGGACGACGCCTACCGCGCGCGAATTTGCCTGACCGAAACGCCCTACTACCTCGACGTCACGCTCCACTTCACCGACGACGGCGTGACCATCGACGCCAAGCACAACGCGGTCCTCTCCGGCGATCGTGAGCAGCCCCAGCGCGTGGGAAAGGTGCAGTGACATGCCCGATGGCCCGAGCCGATCGAAAAAGCCAGCCGGGCGCCGCCCTCACGGCCAGCACGGACGCCGAAGTGGTTGCGGCATCGCTGTAAGTTCACAGCTCTCAATCGCGAGCGTGAGATGAGCTACGATGACGACTGGTCGGACGACCTCGTTGACGACGGCGACAGCTTCGAATGCCCCGAGTGCGGCGCCGAAGTTCACGCCGAAACGGAGTCCTGCCCGGCGTGTGGCTACTGGATCACCGACGCCGAGCGTGAAGCGGGCTGGCGAGCCGGCTCGGCCTCGGATCGTATCCGAACAATCGGTCTGTGGATGATTGCCGTCGCGGTGATCGGCGTTCTGCTGCTGTGGTGGGGATAGTTGACCAGCCGGCAATTCCTCGCTCCGGTGCTTACCTAACGGCAGCGTATGCCGTGATAAGCTGCCAGCTTGTCTCGCAACTGCATCGCCTCCATCGGTGCACGGGGATTCTTGCGATAGTAGTAGCACCTAACCGTGTACTCCCTATTCTTCACGCCGACGACGACGCGGTGCCTGCCATCGTAGGAGCTGTCGTCGAACACGTCCCTGCGTAGTGAGCAGTGGGCGGACTCGTCGGCGAGATTGATCGACCTTGCGTAGACCCAGATGATGTTCAGTAACCAGTAGTCTACCGACGCTGACCTTTTGTCTTGTGAGAGCCTGTAGTATGAAGTCAGGCTGAATCCCCAGGAAAAGACCCCAAAAAATAAGATTCCTACGACTGCCCGCATTGGTTCCTCCCAATTCGCTGTTGCGACAGCCGCAGCGCCGGCGCCGCATCCGACCAACAGCCAAGCGAACTGCTCCCAGTAAGAGTCACCGCTCATTTTCCTCGGGATGAGAGTCTTATGATTTAGCTCGGTCGTGTCTGAGCGGTCGAGTTCTAGCATTCGCTTGAAAATAGGCCGAAATAAGCTGTTCGCGTCCATTCGCGTAATTCGCGGGCAACTAGTCTACCCCCGCGCCAGCGCATCCGACTGATCCACAAAATCGTCCCCCGTCCACTCGGCGTCGCCCTTAATCATCTTCTTCTGCTGTGCCTTCTGAGATTGGGCTTCCGCCTTCTTCGCTTCGCGTGCTTCGGCTTGGCGCTTCACGAGGTCGGAGTGGGTCGTGAAGTAGGGGAGGCTCTTGCCGCGGAAATCGTCGATCGTTTCGAACTTGTGCTTCTCCATGAACGCCAGCAGCTGGTCCTTCATCGGGCCGACGCAGTCGTAGCCGAACTTCATCACGCCTGTGCAGACTTGCACCGTGCTTGAGCCCAAGAGGATGAACTGGGCCGCGTCTTCGCCGGTCTCGACGCCGCCGAGGCCGCTCAGCGTGCGGCCGGGGAACTCTTTCTCGATCACCTTCGAGATCTCCATGCACATCCGCAGCGCGATCGGCCGCACAGCCTGGCAACTGTAGCCGCCGGGAGTGGTGTAGCCCTCGACATTCGGCTCGGGGCGGAGCGTGTCGAGGTCGACGCCGATCACCGAGCGGATCGTGTTGATCGCCGACACGCCCTGGCAGCCCGCGCGGAACGCGGCCCGCGCCGGGTCTTCGATGTGCGTGACGTTCGGCGTCATCTTCGCCCACACCGGCTTGGTGGCGACCGCCATCACCCAGCGGCAGACCTCTTCGAGCGCGACGGGGTCCTCGCCCACCGCGGCGCCCATGCGGCGTTCGGGCATGCCGTGGGGGCAGCTCATGTTGAGCTCGAACGAATCGACGCCCGCCTCTTCGCAGCGGCCGACGATCTCCTGCCAGGCGTCCTTGTTGTACTCCTCCATGATCGACGCGATCAGCACGCCGTCGGGGTGCGAGTCCTTGAGCTTCTTGAACTCGTCGATCCAAGTGTCGAACGATCGGTCGCTGATCAGCTCGATGTTCTCCCAGCCGTAGATCTCGCCTGTCTCGCGCGAACGCAAACGACCATACCGAGGTTGAACATTAACAACCTTCGACGCGTCGAGGCTCACCGTCTTACAAATGACGGCGCCCCAACCATCATCGAACGCCCGGCCGATCACCTTGCCGTTGGTCCCCGGAGGGCCCGAGCCAATGACGAACGGATTGGGCAGCTTGAGGCCGTCAACGGTGGTCGCGAGCGTGGGCATCACTTGCTCCTAGTCGTAAAGATTATTTACCACGACGGACACGACGAGC
>JBGSJY010000203.1:0-6939 GCA_041741515.1 Pirellulales bacterium
TCGACGGCGGCTTCGAGCCGGCTCGTCGGCCGCAGCAGCGTCCAGAGCGAAGCCACCGCCACGCCTCCAACGCCCGCCGCGCTGAGCCACATCGCGGCCCATCCGGCCGGCAGATCGGGCAAAGCAACGAGCTTCGGAACGAGGATCGCCACCAAGGCGATGCCGAACGCGACTGTCAGACAGCCGGCCAGTCGCCCCGCCCACTGACGAACGACCAGCCGCCGCCGCGCGGCGTCGATGCTCTGTTGGATCTCGTCCACCGTGGTTCTCCTGGGCCGGTAGCGATTATAGGCGACACCCGCGTAGCTTGGGAAACCTTGGTTTCGAGGGGCGAGCGGACCAAGGGATCACCCCCGCCGATCGTAGTCGTAGGTCACCGCCGCGTCGCATCGAGATCACGGAGCGACGGTGGCTGCACCAGGTCGGGCGCCGTGAGTGAGGGAGGTTGGCAGCGCTGATCGCCCGACGCCCCGGCTGGTCTTTCTGCCGTCAGGGGGACGCCATGATTCGCGCCGATCTATTCGTTTTGATCGTTCCGCCCCACACTTTCACTGGGGGCACGCCGATTGCACGTTGTTCAAGTGCGCGGCCCCTGTCGAACTTCGGGTCGCGCTCTCGTCCCACCCAGTGGGGCGGTAAGTGGCCCAGCGGGGCTGCCGTGGGCTTCTGGTGAACCTTATTGAAGGGAGAGTGGACATGTCCAAACCCCTCGTTGGCGACACGTACCAGTGCGCCAAATGCAAGATGGAGATCGAGGTGAAGACGCCCTGCCTCAGCGACGCCGGCGGACCCGAGTTCGCTTGTTGCGGCCAGCTGATGGAAAAGCAGAAGCCCGCCACGGTCAACGTCGAGCACGGCTAGTACGGTTCGGCGTCCGTCACCCTTACGAATCAATGCGGCAATGCAATCTATTAGGAGCAATCGCCATGAAGAGCGACAATCAAATCTTGAAAGGCAAAAACGTCGCGGTCCTCGCCACCGACGGCTTTGAGCAAGACGAACTGATCCGTCCCCGCGACGCCATCCTCGAGGCGGGGGGCGAAGCGCTCATCGTTTCGCTCAAGATGGGTCAGATCCAGGGCAAGCACCACGATCAGCTGGGCGACCAGATCTCGGTTGATCGGATTGTGAGCGAGTCGAGCGCCGACGAGTTCGACGCCCTCGTCCTCCCCGGCGGGCTCTCCAACCCCGACCAGCTCCGCCAAGACGCGGACGCGGTACGTTTCGTCACCGATTTCTTTCGGCAGCACAAGCCGGTGGGGGCGATCTGCCACGGGCCTTGGATGCTCGTCGAGGCGGACGTCGTCGATGGTCGGAAGCTGACTTCCTACCCGAGCCTGAAGACGGACCTCATCAACGCCGGCACCAATTGGGTGGATGAGGAGTGTGTCTGCGACGAGGGCCTCGTCACGAGCCGCACCCCTGCCGACCTCGCCGCCTTCTGCGACAAGCTCGTTGAAGAAATCGCCGAGGGGAAACACGCCCACCAAGTCGCGTAAGCGGCCCGTCGGCCCACATCGACCATCGAAGCGGGTGGAGATCATCGCGATCCCCGCCCGCTTCGCTGTCGTCCGCCTGAGGTTTCTCTCTGACCTAGTTCGCTGAAGGAGGACGATCCCGACGCTCCCCCTGCTTTTTCCGATGGAGGGCCTCTCAGCAAGAGATGCGGATGAAAGGCTACGACTTTTCCGCGGGCCCCGCCTCGGCGAGCGCCACGTTGACCATCTCCTCAATCGTCTTGTCGCCCGTTGCGCCTTGCCAGTTGAGCTCGCCCATCCACCACGCGCGGATGTAGCCGTTCTTGTCGATGACATAGACGGTCGGCCACATCGTGTTGCCCCACGCCGACCAGTTCTTCCCGTCGACGTCCACGAGGATCGGGAACTCGAGGCCCCGGTCGCGGGCGGCCGCCTCCACCAGCTGGGGGTCGCGTTCGCTCTGGGTTTCCGGCGTCTGGAAGCCGATGAGGACGACGCCCTTCTTCGCCAGCTCGTCGTGCCAACGCTTGTAGATCGCAAAGTTCGCGTGGCAGTTGCTGCACTGGAACGCATAAAAGTGGACCAGCACCACCTTGCCGCGCAGCGACGCCAGCGTCAGCGGCTCGGAGTTAATCCAATTTTCTCCCGGCACAATCTCCGGCGCGAGCGGGTAGATGCGGGTGAGCCTTGACGTGTCGAACGGCTTGCCGAGCAACTTCCACAGGGCCTCGTGCTGCGCGGGCGTTAGCGCGTCGGCGAGGGCGTCTTGCTCGGACTTAACGGCCTCGGCGAGACGCGATTGCGTTTCCTCCGTCGACGCACCGCCCTGCTGCGCTTGGCGTAACTCTTCTTGCACCGCCTCGGTGGCTCGGGCGCGGGTGAGAAAGCCGTCGAGTTGTTCGGGCGTCAACTCGAGACGTTTCCCCAGCACCTCGCGGAGCATGGCCCGCACGCCCTGGGATTGGCACTCGATTTGATGCAGCCGCCGCGCCTGCCCTTTGGAGAGGTTCGCCACCGCCCACTGGCGCACCTCGTTCTCTAGCTCGGCGACCGTCGCGCGCATCTCGTCGGGCGGCAAGTTGCGAGACGGCAACCACTGGGCGTCGACCCGCTGGAGCATCTTTTCAAAAGCCTCGCTTTTTTCCGGCGTCAGATTGAGTTCGGCCTGCACCTCGGGCGTGTGGACCAGCTGCAGGAGCCGCTGGGGGAGGAGCTTCGTGGCGCCGGACTCTTGAGCTAAGGCGAGCCCTGGCGCTAGGGTGAGGAGCAAGACGACCATGAGAAAGGCTCGCATAGCGAATCGCTCCGAGGGTGGAAGGAAGCCGGCGATCGAAAGGCTCCGCTTCTGCGATTGTCTCCAGGCGTGCCGATCCGCCAAGCGGGCGGCGCGAAGCCGCCGAGACAAGTCGGCCGGAACGTGCGATCGCCCACCGTCAGAGACTCCGGCGCCGGCAGGAAGCCCGTACCGTTGGCGCCGCAAGTCTTATTTGAACGCCTCACTCGGCCCCGGGAACTCTCCGCTCCGCACGTCCTTCGCGAACGCCGCGGTAGCTTGCTTGATCGTCTCGCCCACCTTCGCGTAACTCCGCACGAAACGGGGGACATAGCCGGTGGTCATCCCGAGCACGTCGTGGATGACAAGGACTTGGCCGTCGCAGTCGGGGCCCGCCCCGATGCCGATGGTAGGGATGGGGACCGCGGCGGTAATCGCCCGTGCGACCTCGCACGGCACGCACTCGATCACCATGCCGTACGCGCCGGCCTCGCTGGCGGCGCGGGCGTCGGCCAGAAGTCTTTCTTCGTCGCGTTGCACCTTGTAGCCGCCGAGTTGGTGGACGCTCTGCGGGCGGAGGCCGACGTGGGCCATCACGGGGATGCCTGCGGTAACTAGGGCGTGGATCGTATCGGCCTGGGCCTCGCCTCCTTCGAGCTTGACGCTCTGGCAGCGGGTCTCCTTGAGGATCCGCGCGGCCGCGTCGATCGCGGCGGCCGTGTCGTAGTGGTTGATCGGGAACGGCAGGTCCACCACCGTCAGCGCCTTGGTGACCGCGCGGCCGACCATCTCGGCGTGGTAGATCATCTGGTCGAGCGTGACGCCTAGCGTGCTGCCGCGCCCCTGCACGACCATGCCGAGGCTGTCGCCGATCAGGATCGCATCGACGCCGGCCTCATCGACGAGCTGCGCCGTCGTGTAGTCGTACGCGGTGAGGACGACAAGCTTCTCGGCGGCGCCCTTCCGGGCGGTGAACTGCGGAGCGGTGAGTTGAGTCATGGGTCTATTGTCCGCTCGGCTCTTACTGAAATCAAAGGGGAACTACGATGCAAAAAAGGAGGGGAACCACGAAGGCACGAAGGACACCAAGGAAGACAAAACGGCCCACGAATCGAACGAATTACCACGAATTAGTTGCGATTCGTTTTAATTCGTGTGATTCGTGGGCGGCTTTTCTTCGTGCTCTTTGTGCCTTTGTGGTTCAACTTCTTTCACAAACGATGATCCACCCATTCGCTCGGAGCGATGGCAGGAGCCTGGGGCGCGGGAGGGCGTGGCGGCGGGCTACGTCGAGAGGGAGCCAGCGCAGCACCGTGAGGTTCGCGGCGCGGAGGTCTTGGCGGAGTTCGCGCTCGCGGAAGACGTGGAGGAAGAAGTTGGGGACGCCGCGATAGGGATAAGTCTTGTCGCCCGTTTCGTAGCCGTCCTTGCCGCGGGCGCCCTTCGCGAGGCTTTGCAGCGCCCACCAGGGGCCGCCGGGGTCGCGCAAGTTGAACCAGAAGTTGTGGACGTGCAGCACGAGCTTGCCGCCGGGCTTGAGGATGCGGTGCATGTGCCGTAGCGCGGTGACGCGGTGTTCGCGGCCGCGGATCATGCCCAGCGTGCTGAAGAGGCACATCGCGTGGTCGGCAGACGCGTCGGCGACAAGGTCGGGCGTCATCTCGACGAGATTCGCGCGGACGCACTCGACCGGCAGCGACTCCGCTTCGGCCTTCGCGCGGACCACGTCGAGCATTGCGTCGGAGAGGTCAATCGCGAGGCCGCGCCAGCCGCGCCGCATGAGGGGGAGGAGAGCTCGGCCGCTGCCGCAACCTAGATCAGCTACGACTCCACCGACTGACGTCGGAGGCTTGCCAAAGGTCTCTTCGAGAACGTGTTTCTCGAACGCGAAGAGGGGGTTGTCGCCGTGGTAGGCGTCGTAGTCGTCGGCGATCGACCGCAACTGCGTGTAGTCCCACGCGCCGCGCGGCACGCCGGGGGGGAGTCGCCAGTCAGGGAGCCGCTCCATAAGGCTCGCTAGCGTAATCGCGGCGAGCCGGGGACGTTAGTCCTCGGAGGGTGGTGGGGAAACGCTGGCTGCGCGTTTTCCGCTGCGCCGGGGTCGGGGACGACCCGGCTCGCTTTCCGTCGGTGATTTGAGCGGTCGGTAAATTAGGCGGTTCGTAGGGCCGCGTTGACCGCTGGGGAGCGAACGCGTCCAATAGGGGGTCGTTCGGTATACCGTACTGCGATCGAGGTTTCTGATGCTCAAGGCCGCCCTGCTTCTGCTCGCCATCCCCGCTGTCATTCTTTCGGCGGATCATCAGTCTATGAGCCGTGTGGCCGTGGGCGAGGCGTTCCCGGAGATCGCGGGGCTCGCCGATAAGCAGGGCGCCAAGGCGACCATCGTCGCCGTCCCGGGCGGCCCCGAGTGGATGAATACGATGTTCACCGGCGACCTGAAGGACGACTTCGCGCCGAAGTACGCCGACGCGGGCGTCAAGTTCGTGACACTCGCCGGCCCGGCGCTCGGAGACAAAGTCGAGTCGCTGTCGATCGACAAGGCGAAGCTCACCGAGACCCTCGGCGAAGGCCGCGGCCCGCGCGTCTACGTCCTCGACGCCAGCGGCAAAGTGGCGTGGTTCGACATCGAGTACTCGCTATCGACCCACCGCGATTTGCATGCGGCGCTAGGTGAACTGACCGGCACGGCGATCAAGCACGAGTAGGGGGAACGATGAAATCCGAATGACGAATGACGAACCTGTCGGTGGCGGCTAAGACACTCCGACAGGTTCGTCATTCGTGCTTCGACATTCGTCATTCCGCCGCTATCGCTCAGCAAGCAGACGTTGCCGCCACGCGCGCAGGCGCTCGAAGGCGTCCATCGGCGCTAGGCGGTCGATGTCGAGCGCGCGGATTTCTTCTAGGAGCGGGTGTTCGGCTGTTTCGAAGAGCGTCATCTGGATGCCGCCGGCGCTGCGAGGGCTTTCGGCGAGTGGTTGGCGGTTGTCGGACTTTTGGGCTTCGAGCTCTTCAAGGATCGCCGCGGCGCGTTCGTTGACGCTGCGCGGGACGCCGGCGAGTTGGGCGACGTGGATGCCGTAGCTCTTGTCGGCGGGGCCTTCGACGATTTGGTGGAGGAACACCACGCGGCCATCGTGCTCGCGGACTGCGACGCTGAGGTTCCCCACGCCCGCCAAGCGGCCGGCGAGCTGCGTCAGTTCGTGGTAGTGCGTCGCGAACAACGTCCGGCAGCCCACCACATCGTGTAGGTGCTCGACAATCGCCCAGGCGATCGACAGGCCGTCGTAGGTGCTGGTGCCGCGGCCGATCTCGTCGAGGATCACCAGCGACCGCGGCGTCGCCGTGTTGAGGATCCGCGCGGTCTCGGTCATCTCGACCATGAACGTACTCTGCCCGCGCGACACGTCATCGCTAGCGCCGACACGCGCAAACAAACGATCCGCCACACCAATCGTCGCCTTCGTTGCGGGAACGAAGCTGCCGATCTGTGCGAGCAGCGTGATCAGCGCCGTCTGCCGGATATAGGTGCTTTTGCCGGCCATGTTGGGACCGGTCAGCAGCAGGAGGGACGAGAGGCTAGGGACGAGGGACGAGGGCTGCCGCTCTTCCCCCGTCCCTCGTCCCCCGTCCCTCGTCCCCGCGCAGCGCACGCCATTCGGCATAAACGTCCCGTCGGGCTCGGTCAGGTCGAGCACCGGGTGGCGGCCGGCTTCGATCTCTAAGATGGGTTCGGCGACGACTTCGGGGCGGCAGTAGCCGCGCGAGCGGGCCAGCTCGGCGAGGCTCGCTAGCACGTCGATCTCGGCGAGCGCCTCGGCGGTGGCGAGCAGACGCTTGCCGGCTTCGGCGGTGGCTTCGCGAAGCTGCTGGAAGAGGTCGTACTCGAGCGTGAACGCGCGGTCCTCGGCGGTAAGGACCTTCTCTTCGTACTCTTTGAGCTCGGGCGTGATGTAACGCTCGGCGTTCTTGAGCGTTTGCTTACGGATAAACTCGGCGGGGACCTTTCCTTGGTGGGCGTGCGTGACTTCTAGGTAGTAGCCAAAGACCTTGTTGAAGCCGACCTTGATCGAGGGGATGTCGGAGTCGGCGGCGATCTTCGCCTGATAAGCCGCCATCCATAGCTTGCCGCCGGCCATCAGTTCGCGGCACTCGTCGAGATCGGCCGAGTAGCCTTCGCGGATA
>JBGSJY010000204.1:0-2650 GCA_041741515.1 Pirellulales bacterium
CGCAGCCCCGCCCAGTGCCGCATCACGATCGCGCCCGCCAGCGCTGGATCGATCTGCTTTGCCGCCCTGAGCAGCTCGCTGCGGGCCGACTCGGTGATCTGTTTCTCGAAACCGGCCTCCTCGACCGTCGCGCCGACGAGCACCAGCCCGTCGCGGCGCGGCGCCGCGTAATGCGGATAGCGATGGACGATCCGCTCCAGCGGCTTCTCAGGCCGCAGCAGCAGCATCTGGCCCGTCACCGGCCTTCCCGGTGCGCTCGAGTAGCCGAGCCGAGCGAGCTGGGGCGTCCAAGCGCCGGCGCAGAGGCAGACGCCGCTGCAGGGGTACGTTTGGGTCGGCGTCTGCACGGCGCCGATCACGCCCTCGGCAGTGACTTCAAATCCGCTGACAGGCGCGTCGGTCAGCAGCCGCACGTCACGCTTGGCGCACGCCGCGGCGAGGGCCCGTAGCCGGCGCGGGTTACGGACCTGCGCCTCGGCGGGGACGCGGTAGGTTGGTCCTTCAGAGATCACTTCGACACCCAGCGACCGCCAGCGGTCGAACGTTTTGGAAAGATAGGCCGCATTTTCAGCGGTCGCGTGGTAAATCGCGCCGCAACGGGTGTACTCGTCGTCGATGCCGGTCTCCTCGAGGAGTCGGCGTGATAACTGCTCGTGGTCCGGGTCGGCGTGCAAGGCAAGCGCGTCGAGCGCCGGATGATCGACGTACCAAGAGGCCGGCGGGAGGATGCCCGCCCCCGCCCATGACGCCTCGCGACCGATCTCGCCACGTTCCAGCAGCGTCACGTCGAAACCGTGACCAGCCAACTCGTAGGCCACCGACAGGCCCACGATGCCTCCACCGATGACGACGATTCCCCGTTGCATTCCGTGTTGAATCCCCGCTCGAGCATCGATGTTGGCGTCCATTTCAGGCATCGGACGTGGCGTTAAACGTAGACGAATCGGTTGATGCGGCGCGAGGGGCGCGCGATAGCGCGCTCTATCGTAACAGCGATCGATCGACGCTGACCGGCAAAGCCCCTCGGCGTTGGAGTCGCGGCGCCCTGGCTCGGCTGCGCTGCTAGAAGCCGCGTCTCACCTGGTACCGGGTGGGCCGGCGGGGGTGTCCACCTCGACCCGCTGTCCCGAAGGGTTCCCCTCCGCAGTGGGGTTTTTCCTCGCGTCGCGACGCCGCCGCCCGCCCTTTCGGCTCATCCAAGTTTGCGGTTTTGCGCATGGCCCGAAAGAGGGGATTTTCGCAAGTGGACTGCTCGTCCTGCGACCAGTTTCGTTAACTCGGGACGGAGCCCCGAGTTGCGATCTGCGGTCAAGCGCACCCTCTGTAAAAACCCCCCTGTGGAGTGGAATTCCGGGAGGGGGGTTGCACACCGGTTTCACGCTGAAGGAATAGCGTAAGACATTATTAGATAGGGACTTATGCGCTTATTTGCTTCTCGGATTCCCGGCTGCATAGCATGAAGGTGTGGCTCGCCAGATCGCCCAGATACCCACGGCAGTGGACGGCACATGCGACCACAGCTCGACAGGTTGTTGAGCCAACACACGCCGCGCTCGTCGTCCTACGAGTGCGATTGGAAGGGAGGCCAATTGATTGAGTTCGGCGTTGTAACCGTGATGACCACTGATCACTCCCTGACGCCATGTCCGCCTCTCGATCCTCTCGCCGCGACTTCCGTGGGAAGCTCCCCGCGCGCCAGGCGCGTCGAAGCAACATGAACGTCTCGGCGCGTATCTCGCGCGACTCGCAACCTAAGTCACGTCGCGGCGTCGCCAAACGCAACCTCGCGCTGCCGTTCTCGCCTCCAGAGGACTGGCACGAGCCGCTCGACGAGCACGACGGCTATCGTTTCATCGTCCAGGCGCCCGGGGAGGGCTACCGGCACGCTGTCAGCCCTGCCGACGTTCGCCAGCGGCTTGCCGAGTTGCCCGAGTCGTTCCTCGAGGACCTCCAAGTCGTCCAATTCAGCCGGATGACTCGCAAGAAGCAGTCGCTGCCGTGCTACGGCATGCAGTGGGGCCCAGCGCTGTACCTCTATCCCATCGACGAGACGCTCGTCGAGCACTTTGGCCAAGCGCCCCCTCCCGCCATCTACAACGAGTCGAAGATGTACGGCGGCCGTTGGCGGGAGGTCGAAGGGGGCGCGTGGACGCTCACGTGGACCGAGGCGGCGATCCGTGACTTCTATCTCAACAACATCTTGATCCACGAGCTGGGCCACCTGCTCGACGACCGCAACTCGGGCTACGTCGACCGCGAGCGCTACGCCGAGTGGTTCGCCACCGAGTACGGCTACCGCCGCACGGGCGGCGCCGCGTCGCGCCGGCCGAAGCAGAAGGTCCGCCGTCGACACCACAGTAATTGACGCGGCGTCAATTAAGCGGCGCGCTGATGGGGGGGGGGCGTCGGAGCTTGCGGCGGCAGTCTCAATTTGAGACGCAGCGCGGTCTCTGGATTCCCGCTGAGCTCGCGAAGTTCGGCTTGCTTTTGGCCAACGCGTTTGGATCTGCCGAGCGCGTTCATCCAGTCGAACACACCCGGGGCGACGGCGATCGCTCCCCGCAACCAGCGCCCCGCCGGGTCGACGACAACCCGCCGACGGTTCCGTTCGACGCCCGCGACCGCGGCGCGGGCGATTCGGTCGGGCGTG
>JBGSJY010000205.1:0-3996 GCA_041741515.1 Pirellulales bacterium
CGTGGCGTGCTCCGGCTCGGTCTGCGTGGTCGCTTCAAGAATCCGCTCGGTCAGCTCGGCCCGGTTAGCGCTCGGGTTGCCCGGCCGCGGGGCGTCCTGCTCGATCCCCGCCAGACGCTGCTGGGCGAACCGCTTCCGCCACGTCCCGACCGGACCGCGGGCCATGCCCACCTCCGCAGCGATCTGGGCGTTGGTCTTCCCCTCGGCCGCCAACAAAACCACCTGCGCCCGCTTCACCAGCCGCACGGGCGTCGAGTGGCCTCGGCTGTACTTGGTGAGCTTCGTCCGCTCTTCGTCCGTCAACTCGATCGAAACCGCCACTCGCATAGCGCCCTCCGCGGGTTAGAACGCTCCGCGTTCTATCACCATCAACGGCCCAGCGCAATACGCCCGGGGAACAGCGCCGCGGTACACTAGATCTCGAAACGCCGGATCCGATTCGAGAAGTGTCACGAGTTCTCTATGAGCGAGGCGATCGATTGCTTGCTTATCGATGAGATACTTTAAATCCCCGTTGACTAAGGCTGGGAAGGCCAACGAGAAGCTGACCGCAGAAGCGAAGAGAACTGTAAATACGGTGCGAAGTCTCAAAGCGCCTTTGTCGGTCTCGAGAGATCGCGTCAGGAGCCAGACCAGGGCGACCATCACGGTGGCGCATATGGCGGCGTACGCTGACCTAAGTAAATAATAGCCGCGCATAGAGATCGCCACCGCACCGACAACTGCGATCGCAAGGAATGGCAGGCAGCGATTAGACGGCGAAGTAAACGGCATCTTGTAGTCCCACAAGAAGAGTCGTCGTGTCCTTCGTGTCCGTCGTGGTTAAATCTTCTTTAGACCTCCGCCGCCGGCGCCCAGTTCGCTCGGATCAGCGCCAGCTTCCGCTCCACGGTCCGCTCAACGACTCCCAGCTCAGCGGCGATCTCGGCGCTGGAATAGCCCTCCAGCTTGCGGCCGGCGATGCGGCGGAGGGTGTCGTCGGGGAGGACCGCCATCAGTCGACGCATCTCTTCCTCCATCGCGACGATGAACTCGGGGCCGAGGTCGTCGTCGGAGGGGTCGTACCGCGGCATCGAGTCGTCGCCACCGGTGGGGCCGACGCTTAGCCGGGGCTGGCCGCCGCCGCGCTTTTTGGCGGTCTGCTTCTGACGCTCGTTGATCGCCTTGCGGGCCGTGATCTTCGCAAGCAGGGACCACAGGTTGTGGCGGTCGCACAGGTCGGGGAAGCGGTCGCGCTCGAAGCCGTGGAAGAGGCTCTGCATGGCGCTGATGGCGATGTCCTCCTCGTCGGCCGGCCCGCGGGGGAGGGCGCCGAGCTTGGCCCGCGCCAGGGCGACGATCCGGCGGAAGTACCGGTCCCACAGCTCGCGCTGCGCCGCGGACGCCTCGCCGTCCCGCAGTTCGGCGATCCAGTAGGTGACCGAGCCGTGCGATTCGTCGTTCATAAGGAACCGCCAAGACGCCAAGAGCGCGAAGGATCGCCAAGGAAGTTAGACAGGATTTACAGGATCGACAGGATATGTCTTAACCCATCCCATCTCGTAAATCCTGTCGATCCTGTCCAAATTTACTTTGGCGGCTAGCTTCCCAGCTTCGCGTAGTCGTCGGCCGTGGCTCCGCCGAGGCAGGCGTCGATGATCTCGCGGCCCCGCGCCTGGAGGTCGGGGACCGTGAACTCGCGCAGTTGCGTGTGGAAGAAGTCGGTGAGGATCTTGGCGCCGATGTCGTACGCCTCCTCGCCGACTTCGGGCTGCTGCGAGACGTCCATGAACCACTTGCCGATGGTCTGGCCTTCGACCTGCAGGGTCTCTTTGTGATAGCCCAAGAGCGGGCACCGGGCCGGTTTGACGTCGCCCGGCTTGAACTTGGCCGACCCGCGGCGCGCCAGGTACTCGCGCGCCACCCACTGCGGGGCGAAGCCCACGTGCCACGCGCCGAGGTTTTGGTTGGGGATCAGCACGAACTGTGTGTGATCGGTCTGCATGATCTGGTCGAGGAGGATGTTTGCCTGGTCCACCTTGCGGCCGGTAGCGAACGGCCAGAACGACCCGACGCCCTCAGACTGCATGCCCTCTCGATCGACGATCGACGGGTTACCGTGACCACGGGGCGCGACCAGCCGCCACAGCCACGCCAGCGACGGGGGAAGCACATGAAACAGGCCGAGGATGCCGTAGGTCGGGTGCTGACGCGTACAAGGCGGGCAACGCACCCCGAAGCTGCGGATATCGACGGTCACGGGTCCGTTGATCACGCCCGGCACGTACTTACGCGGCACGACGACGCGCGGGTTCGGGCACGGTTTGCCCGGCTCGTCCATCGTATGCTCCCAGATCAGCGCCGTGGCGCCCGGATGGGCCTCGATGTTGAGGAACAGGATCGGCCCCGGCGGCGTACACGTCAGGCTCTCGATGTAGGGGTCGGTGCCGTAGTGGTCGATGTGGTTGACGCGAACGAACCACGCGCTCTCGGCGTCGATAAGCGACAGCTTGCGCTGGTCGGTCTTTTGCAGGGACGGGTGGCAGAGGGCCATGTCGTCGGTCACCGGCCGCAGGTCGCAGCCGCGCGCCAGGACGAGCTTGCGGGCGTCGTGGGTGACGGTGTTGACGCCCAACAGCAGCGTGCCGTCCGCCTCGCGGTGCATTTGCTCGAGCATCTCGCTCTTGCCGCCGCCCGACGCGCCCTCGTGCATGATGACGGTGGCGTTCTCGTAGGGCGTCATCACCTCGACGGTGGAACAGTGGGCCGTTGTCCAAGGCGTCTCGTGCTGCTCGCCGAGGGTGAGCAGCATGCCGTAGACGCCCTTCTTGGCCGACGGGCCGGGGTAGAGGTTGTAGCTGAACAGCTCGTGGAGACCGATTTCGTCTTCGAAGCGACGGTTGTGAACAACGACTTGCTTACCCCCGAAGTGGGTGTGCCGGAACGGCGGGGCGACGTAGACCACCGCGCCGTGGAAGTAGTCCGGTCCGTCGAGGCGGATCTCATCGAGCGGCACAATACCTTGGAGCATCGCTAGGCCGAGAGCAAAGAATCCCGCATTCGCCGGGGCGATCGCCACGGCGTCCAGCGGCTCGTCGGGGAGGCCGGTGCGGAAGAAGAAGCAGGCGATCGGCTGGGTCTTCAGCCACTCGATGGTCTCGGCACGTAACTTGTCGAAGGGTTCGCCGAACCGGCCCTCGTAGGTCGGCTTGTCGGTCGCCCGCTTGTCACCCACCACCATGCAGTCAGGGTCACGACGACGCATGTAAGCTTCAACGTAATTGGCGGCGACGCCGTTCTTAACTTGGCAGACCTTGGCTTCCTCGACAAAGCCATTGCCCGGGACGTCATAGCCGACTGTGTAATAGCCATCGGCGGACACTTCCCCGAGCCCGAGCGATGCGTCGGGCGTCGCCAGGGCGACGAGCTCCTCGACCGTGCCGGCCAGGTGCAGGCGGCCGGCCGCTTCGGCCGCCTCGAGGATCGACATCGCGCTATTGGAAAGGGTCAGCCCGGGAAGCTGCGACAGCGGCATGGTAAGGCGAGGGGTAACGGTGCAAGGGGGCGCCTGGGTCGCCACAGAGAGTAACTTGCCACGCTCCCCGCGTGAAGCATCGGAGCGAAGTGATGCGAAGAATCGTCCGGGAGAGTCTCGCCAAGAGACCCGCGTTGATGTCGGCAGACGTCTCACGCACAGAAAGACGCCGGAGCGATTGCGAGACACTTCTCACGGATAGCGCAACGCCGCCCCTTCCTGCGGGAGGCTGAAAGGGTCGCGTCAAGTCTTCCGCCTTGACTGGCCGATGAGCAAGGCGGAGAGTTAGGCCATGCGACCGTTCGCCATCCTCTTGCTTGTCGCTTCGGTGCTGCACACGCAGCTCGCCGTGGGGTGCCATTGCTTGCACGAGACGCACGAGACGGCGGCCCACGCCGGCGGGGGAGCCCACGCCGGCTGCCTGCACGGGGGCCGGTGCGAGGGTCACGTCTGTCACTGCGGCCCTGCCAGCCACAACGGCC
>JBGSJY010000206.1:0-13094 GCA_041741515.1 Pirellulales bacterium
TATCACAAACAGCTCCCCCTGCGACTCCCGTCTCCGCTTGCCCATCCCCATCGTCGCCTCCTCCCTACCGGTACCCGTGCCCGCCGACAACTTAGCGCCACGGCGGCGCGGGGGAAACGGCTATTTTTCAACGGGCTGCTAACCGTAATCGGCAGTTGCTCCTGCTCGTGTGTGCATAATTGCTCAGCTCTATATAGCTCCTCGACGCAATCAAGCGAGTTGCGTAATCCCAAGGGTAATGGCTGACCATTCGTCCTGATGCGCGAATGCCTCATCACGAGCACTGTCAGCATCGCGTTCGACGCTGCAACTCAAGTCCGAGTAAACATCGTCGTCACGACGACTTACAACGGTAGGCGATGCTGAGTGCAGGAGTAATCGATGGGAAGCTTCAAGTCGTAAAGATTCGCTGCGGAACATGGGAGTAAAGTGGGTGTGCCGCCGTCGCCCCTCTACTGAGTACGACGTATCTGACACGGGGTAGGTGGCGTCAGACTCTCTCGTGCTGACGGCAGAAGAAGTCCGGCCGACAAGCGAACTCAGTTGCAGGGGTTGCAGCAATACGTCTTCCTCAGATGCGGTTGGAGGCGACGCCTGCGAAACCGCTAGGGGGCGAGCAATCGTCGAATCCGCCGGCACGGACGTCCCGAAACTGTCACGCCAAACGGTGTAGTCGGCAGCGTCGACTCGACCATCTCCGTTGCCGTCGGCGACCAGACCGAACGGACCCGTGCCGCCGTAGGACGAGAGCCAGACGTCGTAGTCTGCTTCGTCGACAGCGCCGCTAACGTCGTAGTCGCCGGGTCGTGTCAACAGAGCGATGTCGTCAACCTGGATCGTGGCAGTTGGGGACCCGTCGTTGGTAAGAGAGAAAGTTATGTCGGCGATTGAGGGCAGGCCGCCGGGCAGGGTAATCCGTTCAACTCCACTCGATGCACTCGCCAGGTCGAGTCGAGCGATTTCGGTTTCGCCGACCGACACCACTAGCTCGTCGCCAGGGGCCGCCGAGAGGATCGTAAGGTCGAACTCTAACCCGTGATGCCCCGGGCGGATAGCAATCAGTTGGCTCAACGAGGCGCCGTCCGACTCGACCAGTTGGGCGCGGGCGTCGCCGGCCACGTCTACTAGTGAGACGTCGCCCCCTGTCGTCCAGTATGTGCTGAGGGCGTAGGCGGGGTTGCTGACGAGGGCGCCCCAGAGCCGCACGAGGGGCTCGTCGTTGCCAGTCACCGCGCTGTCGAGCCCGGCGCTAACAAACGACGCGGTGCTCTCGAACCCGTAATCGGCGAGGCCGATCGAGCTTTCGAGGTCGTCGGTCGTCAGCGACGCCGGGGGCAGGTCGGCCGCGTAGACGGGCGCGGATGCGTCGTTGACCGGGTCCTGGGTGGGACGGTCGCTGTTGCGTCCTACGTAGCTGTGGACGATGTAGCGGTCTCCGAGTGAGGAGGCGCCGAGCGAATCGCGGTAGATCGGTCCGACATCGAGGTGATCCGACGGATTGTCGGAGGGGCCGCGGATCAAGCTGTTGTAGTCGAAGCTGCTTCGGGGCGGCGCTGACCAGTCGGGGAGCCTAGAGGTCACCAGCGCTGATATCGCGGGGGTCAGCACCGTCCCTACGGCCCCTCCGAGTACGCTCGATGCCAGCGCCGAAAGGGCCGTTGACAGAACCGGCTCTAGGTACTTTATCGCAAGATCCTCTTCAACGCGGTAATTCACGGCGCGTTCAATATTGTCACGGACAGTAGGAAGTCCGATTAGGAAGTTGATGTCGAAGTCGGCAAACGCGTTGGAGGGGTAGGTCCAATCGGTCGAGTAGCCGTCGAGTGAAATGTACTCTTCGATCTTATACCCCTGCGATGTGAGCAATTGCGCGACCCGTGCATTGACCGCCGCACCGCGGCTATGGCCGATTAGCACGATGGCTTGGTCGCCATTTTGAGTCTCTTCCGGTGTCGCGAGCATCCCTCTGATCTTAAGGTCGGCGACGATTTGCTGCGAGGCAGCTTCGGCGTTGTTCTCAGAACGGCGCAACTGAGCCTCGTAGGTGGCGTATGCGGCATCCGATAACGCAGAGCCTTGGGGGAGGGCAAAGCTAGCGAAGAGGTTCCCGAAAGCCTCAATCCATCCGTCCGACGAACTCCAGTCCGCGATGTAGGACTGCACGTCCCCGTAGATCGGGCTTGTTGGCAAAGGAAGCGTTTCCAACTTGGAACCAATCGACGTCCAAACGTCCAGGAAGTCTTTGGCGATCGGCTGGAACGGATACAACTCGACGCCGGCTACGGGCTTCCAAAGGTTCCCCATGCCGTGGGTCACGACGCTCAGTACGGCGGGCGCCGGGCCCGGGGCGCGGACGACGCCACTTGTTCCACCGCTGAACGAGGCCCAGAAGCCGACCGATCCCTGATCGGTAATTGGGTCGTAGATCTCCAGGTCGTTGATCGTCCGCGTCGTCGTGGCGTTGGCGGTTGTCGCCAGCGTGAGCGTTTGGCCGACCTCGGCCAGCTTGACTGGCCCGCTCGTTTCGATCACCTCGAAGCTGCCCAGCGCCGGCAGCTCGGCTGGAACGACGGACCGGACGCGGAGGTCCACGCGCCAGAGAGCTTCGCTGCCGGTGGAGGGGTCATTCGCAAGGAAAGTTACGTAGAGGTCCGACGCCCGACCGTTTTCTGCTGGGTCGCCGGAGTTCTTGAGCGTCCCCCCCACGCCGATTCGCGAGTCCCGGCCGAAATCAACGATCTGAACGCCGGCGCCAAGCTCATCGGGCAATCCGGCGACCTGAATGAGCTGGCGTTGCTCGGGTTGGCCGCGGGGCACGCGGAGGCTGACCCATACGCCCGTCCCCCCCGCGGTCGCGCCGGTGAACGCAACCGCCCCACCGTCATCGCTGATGCCCGGGGCCTTGCCCAACGACACCGCCAAAAAACCCTCGGGCAGGCCCGCTACACGCGTCGGGGTCGCGTTCGCTGAGACTGCATCCAGATTGACCGGCTGGGTGCGGAAAATCGAGTTCCCGGTCGGAGACAGGTACACCACCTCGGTGTTGTTGCTGATCTGTGGCCGAAGGTTGGTCAGGCTGGCGTAGTCACCAAGGTCGAGCGTGTTGCCCGTTCTCTCGCTACGGACACGCAGCTTGATCGAAGTTCCGCCTTGTGTGGTGAGCCCTGCGAAGACGACCTCGTCCTTATCGTTGATCGAAAGTCCCGTCGCCTGGATTGCGTCGAAGAACTGCGGATCGCTGGAAGGACTTGATGAGGCGACAGTCACGAACGAGCCGGGGACGTCGCTGTTCCAACGCCTTGCAAGGAAACTCGCGGGATTGCCGGACAGACGGTCGCGCGCCGCCACCTGGTCGGGGCCGAACAGGCTGTTGTTGATTACCGCCGTCGTCCCAAAGTCGCGGTTCAACGAGAGGGGTTCAAAGCTTAGAAGCTTGGGTTGCGCGGTCGATTTCGTGGCTACGTAGACGCCCGTTCCGGCACTCGTGGCTCCAATGAAAGCAATCTCACCATCTTCGTTCAGCGAGACCTGATTCTGGATCGAAGTCAGACCGTAAGCGCCCGACTCAGCCACGAGCGAAAGGGGTTGGCCCGACATTACGAGCCGCGCCTCAAGCTGCTCCAACGAGAAACACCGAAGAGGCTTCCGTGTGGAATCGCGACGCACTTTGGGATCCATATCTCAACCTCTGACAGGTGATCGTAGGTCCGCGTACAAGCCGGTCTGCGCTAGACGGATAACATATCCGCGAAGCACCTGTCAGCAACAGCTTCAACTCCAGATTGCGAGAAGGATGGCGGACATGCGCACCTCCAGCACAGCCGCCACGAGAAAAGGCGACGGGAGAGCTAGAAGGTCGCGCCGGCGCGGTCAAGCAACCTGCTGTGCCAGCGTCCAATCCTGACGACAGCCCCCCATTCACCCTCGATCTGTACCCGAATCCTTCCCATCTGCTCCAAATTGAGCAGGTCTGTCGCATCGGTAATGAAGCTTCGCCGGGAAATTGCCCCGACGTTCGTCACGGGGAAGTCGGTGTCCATACACGCCGCAACGCGTCAAGGAACACTTTGCGGGGTGACGGCTCAACGGTCCAAATGATTGGCCAAGGCGCCCTCGCTCTGCCGAGGCCAAACCTCTGGTGTATTCTGAAGCGGCTCAGCACCCGTCGCCGGGACAGCGCCCGTTCGGCTAGTTCCTAGCCATTGCGACAAATGCCCCGGGGGCGTGTCGGTCGCCCCGCTGGCTATCCTTCGCAGACGCTTGACGGCCCTCTCGGTCGCCGCCTGCCGACTCATCGCCATCCGCGTCTCGATCGTTCCGCAAACGACCTGAGGTCCGAGCGGACCGCATGACAAAAATAGCCGGCCCCTGGCGCGACTGAGGAGTGGCCGACTTCGACGCACGGCTGCCGCCGTACCCCCTTCTGAAAGGCGCCCGTCGCCCGCCTGACGAGTCTGAGCCTGCCGGGAAGCCCGATGCCGGCTTTCTTCCGAGGATCGTTCTACGCCATCCGGTGAGTTAGTATCGGTGCCCCTGCCGACCCCTAACCACTGTTCCGTAAGCCCGCGACCTTCTCGAGTAGAACGGAGGCTGTAAGAGCCTGTCAAACCCTACCGGTCAAGTAGGTTGTGACCGCTAGGGGCGACGGCCTTTAAGGGTTCGATCGACCGTGACGAATCTACCGATGAGGCACGGCAACCCAATTCTTCCGGATTGTCCGATCGTAATCGACCCGCTGCTCTCAATCCCGAAAGAGGCTGCTCCATGTCTGCCAGAGTCCCCTTCTGCCTGATGGCACTGACAGCACTCCTGCCCCTCGCGGACAAGGCGGTAGCCCAGTCTCGATCCCCTTCCTCGGAAGTCGTGTGGGTGTCTTCTTACCACGGGACCGCCCAGGACTCTCCGATTGAGCCTCTCGCTTACGGACAGCAGCCCGGGGGTGCTTGTCTTGACTCAATTGGAGTGGACTCTCCCTATTGCCTGAGCAGCAGTTGCGTTGGGCCGGAGTGTCACGGTGTGCCCATCTGGAACGCTTCTGCAGAGGCATTATTCTTGCAGCGAGACTCGGCTATTGGCGCCGCTCCGATCGTGCTTGACGGAATCACCTCGGACGTGCTTGTTTCAACGGGCGATCTGAGTTTTGACATGGAGACTGGACTTCGACTCGGGTTGGGATGCCAGCTTACGCAGACCACAGCCGTCGAGTTTGGCTACTTCGGCCTTCATGAATGGGAATCAACTGCGGTCGTGACAGGGGCTAACAACCTGAGCGCCCCGGGCGACCTGGGCCTCACGAGTTTCGATTTCTTTGACGCGGATACGGTGGGGATAGCGTACGCAACGCGGATTCACAACGCCGAGGTCAACCTTGTACGTCAGCTGCAGACACTCGAGCTGCTCTGCGGGTTCCGCTTCTTTTCGCTGGACGACCAACTGAACATCAACTCGTACGACGCGGGGACCGACACCGCCAGCGACTACAACATCCGCACAAAGAACGACTTATACGGCGGCCAGCTGGGCGCCCGATCGTCGTGGCGTATACGTCAGTCGATGATTCAAACCGTCGCGAAAGCCGGCGTCTTTGGTTCGGATCAGCGGCAGCGGACCTTGATCGGCGATTTCGGCAACACGATCCCCGTCCGCGACGCGGAGGCCTCGAAGAACAGCGTCGGGTTTATCGGCGAACTTGGGGTCAAGCTCACGACGCCGCTCGGCAATGGCTTGCACTTGCTAGCGGGCTACAACGTACTATGGGCCGAGGGAATCGCGTTAGCACCGGATCAACTCGACTTCACCAACACATCGACGAGCAGCCAGTTTATCACAAGTGGCGGCGCTTTCTTTCACGGCGCAAACGTTGGCTTAGAGGGTCGGTGGTAGTGCCGAGCACGATGGCGATGGCGCTCGGGGGGCCGTGCTCGTCGCTAACCAATGTCGAGCCCATCAAAGAAGCTCGATTGGTCGGCGAAAGCTTTATCGATCGAAGCGAAAGCCTCACTTCGCACGCCCGACGCGTCGAACTCTCGGAGCTCACCGGATTCACCGTCCGTGCCCTGTGTAGTCAGGATCGCGTCAACAACGCCGTCTTCGTCGTAGTCCTTGACCGCGACGTGAACGCCGGCCCGATCGTTGTCTGTCAGAGAGTACGCGAGAAACTCGAGGGCTGGGGCGGAGAAGCTGGTTGTGAGCGGCGGCAACAAGGCGCCGTCGAAGACCTGTACGCGTGATCCTCCAGCTTGCCCGGCGCCGAGAACAATGTCTGCCGTCGCGTCGCCCAACACGTTCCCGATGGCGATGGACGCTCCGCCGCGCACGCTTGCGTCGAAAGCCATGAAGTCCCTGATGGGGACGGCCCTGTTAGCGGTCCGCAGACGCGTGGCGTCGAACACTTTGACGTTGACAAGCGACCCGGCACCCGTCGACGTCACGATATCGGCGCGGCCGTCGCTGGACAGATCGCCGACAGCAATGGTTGCCCCACCAATAAAGCTGGAAGGGTAAGCCAAGAACGAGTCGTACAGCACAAAGCTGTCGCCTGACCCGGCGTTCTCGAACACACGCACCTCTGCCGCCCCTCGGCTTGGCGAGACCACGATGTCGTTCACGCCATCGCCGGTAACGTCGCCGATGGACAAGTTGACCCCGAAGATAAAGGCGGGGTCGTAAGCCATGAATTCCCCGAGCAGGTAACTATCGGAGGTCTGGCTGCTCGCGAAGGCCGCGATGGAGCTGGAGTTTCCGAGGTTGTCACGCCACACAGTGTAGTCGGCACTGTCGACAATGCCATTTCCGTTGCTGTCGGCCGCCAGATCCGTTCGCGACCCGAACGAGTTGATCCAAACGTCGTAGTCGCCGGCATCCACCAACCCGCTGCCGTCAAAATCGCCCGCGACGGGGAACGGCGAAAGTGGGGTGAACGTGCCAACTCCCTCGGGCCCGCGGCCATCGTACACCCGCACAAGCGGTGCGTGCATCATCCCAGGTGCGACTGCGATGTCGGGCACGCCGTCTCCGTTGACGTCGCCCGTCGCGACTCGCACTCCCAAACGATAATCTTCTCTGTACGGGGTGAACTCGTAAAGGAACTCCTTTGTTTCGGCGTTGAAGACCTTGACCTGCGGTGCACCGAGCTCGGGCGCGGCGACGAGTATGCCGACAGCGCCGACACCGCTGTCAAGTATGACGGTAGTTGCTTGCGCGATGCCGATCGTTGCGGGGATGTCGGTCCCAGTGAGCACCAGGGTGAGGGTCTCATCGTCCTCCACTTTCCTGTCCCCGCGGATTTCGATGGTCACTGTCTTGCTAAGTTCACCATTAGCGAAGGTGACGCTAGCAGGGAGCGAAGCGATGTCGTCAGCGTCGGCTGTGCCTCCGAGAGAGAGTGAGACGGTAGCTTCTCCATTTCCTACATTCCGAAGTATCGTGAAATCAACCGCGGTAACACCTCCGTCGCCCTCCTGTACAGTTATTGATTCAGCTCGGACGGTAAAAATGGGAAGATTGATGACTTCAAGCAGCGCATCGACAATCTCACTAGCATCCGCAGCTGACAGCGCCCTCCCGCCCGAGAAAGCGGCGATATCCCTGAACTCAGAAGTCGCGGTCGGATCGAATCCGATTATCACCGTGAAGATCTGAACTGGGATAGGCCGGCCGGTGGCTGAAGCGGCAGCTAAAGTAGTTGCAGTGACAAGCGCCGCGCCGTCGCCGATTACGAACTCCTGCGTCCTGAGAGGGCTTGTTGAGCCAATGCCCACATCGGCTGCTAGAGCCTCGATCTGAGAACGGAGCTCTCCATCTTTCGCTGGCGCGTCACCAAATAGGATGATCTTTCTTGAGAGAGCTTCCTCACGCCACTCACCAGCGCTCCCGTCTAGGGCTCGAAGTAAACCCGTGTATGTAAACTCTGGGATGTCACCGCCGCCATCCACCGAGATCCCATTGATGGCGGCAGCCGCCGCCGCCTTGCGAGCCGAAGGATCGTTTTGGTCGGTGAATGGCAGGATTACCGACGCGGAAGGATCGTTGTAGCCTACTACAGCGACTCGTGAGTCGTTGAGACCACGGTCGGGATCAAAGATTGCTTCCAATATGGCGTTTGATGACGCTTTCACAGCATCGATGTCATCAACCATGCTACCCGTCGTGTCGATCACGAACCCGAGGTCTTGGCCCGCACCAACGACTTCGATAATCGAGCCGCCATCCGGAAGCGTTTCATCGAGCACACGGAGACTCGCGCCGCTTGGAACGGTCGCATTTAAGGTGATAGCTGAACCAATAGTTATTGTGCCGCTATCGAAAGATACGTCCGACTGTTCGATGGTTGCGATGCTGATCTCGATACGCTCACCGATCTCGAGATCCACAATAGTATCGCTATTGAGTTCTTGTGGTGTTCCTCGGTATCGGTCGGTACCCATGCCTCCGACTAGCATGTCGGAATCGCCGCCACCAATCAGCGTGTCGTCACCAGTACCGCCAAGCAGCTTACTACTTGTTGGATCACCGTTGATTGTGTCACCCCCTGGGCCAGCGACGATTGTGAATCCGTTTCCAAAGAAAGGAGACAACTTGGGCGCATCTGAGCTAAAGATGCCGCTCTCAAACGGTGGAGCCTCGATATTGTCATTCCCTACTGTACCGTAGAAAATCGGTCTTTCTCCATCAAGAAACTTGGTAACTCCAGCATCAAATAAAGCGTCAATCAGTTCATTGACGCCAGACCTTAGAGTTAGTAGAGCGCTTCCCGAAAAGGCATCTGCGATGCTTTCGTCTCTATTGAAATCACCGATCCTATACGTCACTCTAGGGACTGAGCTACGGTTGACGTAGTTAATATTGACCGTCCTGCCAATTCCTGACGGGTCGATAGCGGGTTCTAGGACTCCGTTACCGATGGCAGCTGCTAGACCGCCGCCGACAAAGTCGAAGTTGTCTTGTACGCGATCCCCCGGAACAACTGAGAAGTTCTCGATGAAGCGATCGCCAGATGCGGTTACGATGAATTGCGCCTCGTCGAAAACCTCAAACTCTTGCGTGTTGTAGATGTACGTCCGCTCAACATAGTCATCGATAGCGTCACGGAGGTTTACATGCTGAAGTGTAAGTCCGAAGAATCCCAATCCAAATTCAGCTGCAACTTGTTGCTTGGTGTAGACGCCGGGCATCAAGTCATTACTAAAGCCTCCGAAAATACCTTCTTCGAAGAACTCTTGTACCAACTCGAACTCGCTAGCAAGTGCAAACCTGCCTGGTCCTGTTGGTGACATAAATGTCACGGCATCTACTTCAACAGTACTGCTGTCACTGGCTGCGCGGATTAGACTTTCTGCCGTTAGGTCAGCCGGTACCGAATCCATGCCATACAGGAATAGTCTCGTTATCTGCTCTGAAGTGAGTGCAGTAAGTGTTGTTATGGCAGCCGAAGTCTGCACATGTGCCGAAGTGGTGGCGAAATGGTCCGTTGACTCACCGGATTCCGACGCTGAAAGCATGCAGCGAGACTCAAGCGATTCGACCCGTAGCGAACGCCTACTCTGAAAATGCAGCGAGTCGGCAGCACTTGCTCCCGGAGATGAACGCAGGTTGCGGTTGGAACCAAGAGAATACGGTTGACGCATTATTGCCCCCAACGGTGCGGTTCAAACGACGCTATACTCAAGTCGCCAAGCCCACCGGACGGCCCAGCTGGGTCGAACCCATCGGCCAGCCGGCACGGGCAGCGTAATCGTCAAGAACCTCCCAAGCAAGCAAGTCCGCGCATTCTTCGGGCGGAAGGCCTTCAACCTGCGAGGCGAACGGGACGCCGCCGAATTCCGGACCTGATGGCCTGGGTCCCCCTCCGAAGGTGTCCGGTCGCTCCCACCACGCCACCGTTCCATGCGCCCGATACCGCGGCCCTAGCAGGCCGTTGATTTTGGCCACCGCCAGAGCCGGAAGACGATAAGGAGTGCCTGGATCCGGGCGATGAGTTGCGCGAGCAACGAGGCGAGCAGTCCCTGGAGGGCGCGTGGCTTGCCGACTCCGAAGAGCTTCCGCATCACGAGTCCCAGGTTGTGAGCCGCCGCGGTGATCAGCGTCCGTTTACGCACCTTCTCGATCCCCCGCAGCCTTGTCCGTCTCGCCCCGCCCGTGTCGCAAACATGGGCGAACGAGCGTTCGACCCGTTCACTCCGCAACCTCTGCAAGCGGCCGCTCTTCTCGGTCTTCGTCCGCCGCCGGTTGCCCCTCACCGCCCGCTGCACCTCCGGCGGCTTCTCGCTCAGCCGCGACTTGCCCCGAAGCTGTGGCTCAGGGATGTACGTCCGTAAGTCTAAGATCTCGACCAACTCCAGCTGCGCTGCCGCGTGGTAGCCCTTGTCCGCCACCACCTCTTGAAAGACTTCGTCGCGTCCTGCCTAGCTGAGGTGCGTCTGGGCCGACATCGCCGTGTCGGCCAAGGTCGGCGAGTCGCTCTGGTCGGCCGTATAAACGTCCGCCGCGATAATCAGCTCGGTCTCTAGATCAATCGCGTGCTCCAGCTTGTACGCCAGGTGCGTGCGGCCGTCCTTCATCTTGGCGATCCGCGCATCGGGGTCGGTCGGCGACTCCCACTCTTGGTTAGAGACCTTCTTGTTCTTCCGCTTCTTATCGAACCGACGGATCTCTTCGTCGGTCGGCTCGTCCCCTTCTTCGCTCTCTCCCGCCTGTTGCATCAAGCGTTTGACGTACGCCTTCCAATCCTCCCCAGAGCCTTTACGGACGATGGTCCGCATGGCCGCGTCCGCTTCGAGCGTCGTCGAATCCACGCCCAAGGTCTTCCCCTTCAGCAGGCCCTTCTCGGCCGCCGCGGCGAGGACCAGGCGGAACGCCTGCCGTCGGCATCGGCTAGCAATCAACCCCGAAGCCCGCTGGCCGCACGGGCCGGCCGTTACGAGAACGATTCGGCGATCAGAAAGCCTCGGGGTCGAAGTCGTCCGGGCGCGATCGACCGAGTCGGCGTGCTCCCCTAAGGTCGTATCGCCGACTACCCCAAGCCGGCGTCACAGAACACCCGACCACGCTCGTCGTTTCGGTGCTCAGACTCTCTGTACGGGCTCCGGCTTTGGTGTATGTTCCGCCTATGGGCGAAGTCACACAAATCTTCTCGCGGATTGACTTGGGTGGGCTCGTCGACATCGGCGGAGCTCCTGCCGCTGGTTTATTCGGAGTTGCGCAAGCTGTTAGCGGCCCAATTCAATCAACCTCGATTTGGAGTTCTTCATGTCACCCGTCGGCTTAAGGTCGCTCCTCCTCGTGGTGTCGCTTGCGGTCCTTTTTCCCGTGCCCGAAGCTTCCGCCGTCACGCTCGACTGGGTGCGGCAGCTCGGCACCAGCGCGGACGACTACAGCACAGGCGTCTCGGCCGACGGCCTGGGAAACGTCTACATCTCGGGCACCACCGGCGGTAGTCTGGGCGGCCCCAATGCTGGCCGAAATGACGCGTTCGTGTCCAAGTACGACGGCGCTGGCACGCTTGAGTGGACCCGCCAATTCGGCTCCAACAGAGAAGACGTGAGCGTGGGCGTCGCGACGGACGCCCTGGGGAACGTCTATATCTCGGGCAATACCCGCGGCAGCCTGGACGGCCCAAACGCTGGTGATTACGACGCGTTCGTAGTCAAGTACGACGCCGCTGGCACGCTTCAGTGGACCCGCCAACTCGGCTCCAGCGCACTCGACTTCAGCTCCGGCGTCTCGGTCGACGGCTTGGGGAACGTCTACATCTCGGGCGCTACCTTCGGCAGCCTGGGTGGGCCCAACGCTGGCAGCAATGACGCGTTCGTGGCCAAGTACGACGCGAACGGTACGCTCGAGTGGACCCGCCAACTCGGCACCAGCGAAACGGACTCTAGCAGCGCCGTTTCGGCCGACGGGCTGGGATTCGTCTACATCTCCGGCGTTACCTTCGGTAGCCTCGGTGGCCCCATTGGCGGACCCGTCGACGCGTTCGTGGCCAAGTACGACGCGGACGGTACGCTCGAGTGGACTCGCCAACTCGGCACCAGCGCATCGGATAAAAGCAACAGCGTCTCGGCTGACGGGCTGGGGAACGTCTATATCTCGGGCAGTACTGGCGGCAGCCTGGACGGCCCAAACGCGGGGATCGAAGACGCGTTCGTTGCTAGGTACGACGCGGCAGGTACTCTTCAATGGTCGCAGCAGTTGGGAACCAGCTTGGTCGACGTTAGCGACGTTGTCTCGGCCGACGGCCTGGGGAACCTCTACATCTCGGGCCACACCTACGGCAGCCTGGGGGCCCCCTCGCGGGAAGGATCGACGCGTTCGTAGCCAAGTTCGTTGACGGCCTCACCGGCGATTTCAACAGCGATGGCTTCGTCGATGCCGCCGACTACACCGTGTGGCGCGACGGTGGTGCGCCCAACAGCGGCCAGGCCGGCTACGACCAGTGGGCCGCCAACTACGGCGCCACGTCAGCCAACCCCGCGGTCGACGCCGTGCCCGAGCCGGCGGCCGGGCTCTTGCTCCTCACGGTCTTGACCTCGCTGGGTCGCAAGGGCCGTTCGCGCTGAGTCGGGATGTAACCGCTCTGCCAGCGGCACTCGGTCGCGCGACTCAGAACGCATGGAGGCGTCCAGCCAGCGAAGTCGGGATCTGCGACCCCCCCAGAGTCGCATTATCCTCGGCAGATGCTCAGCCCGCGAAGGACGCGGCGTCGATTCCCATCTCGAAGGGCAAACGCAGCTCCCGCGATCCTCACAGGTCCGGCCGACATCGGGAGATACAGCGTTCGAGCAACCCATCGTCGGCCGTAAACACCTGAGCGGCTTTCGACCTACGCCAAACCTGCGGAGGCTTCATCGACCTGCGCGACTTCGGCGTTTCACGCCGACGCTTCCAAGAACTTGGCTCGAAGCCGCTGAGGTTGGGCACACCGACCGCAGCTGCGCCAATGCCTAAGATGCTGAGGCCAGGGCAATCGCATCTAATCACGCAGCGATCCCGGTAAGAATGGCTTGAAGGGTGTTGTTGTTCCACCCGGCGCGGAGCCGTTTCCCGCGGAGAGTCTCACGGAGGGTGGTGTCCAGCTTGAGGATCGAGAGCGCCAG
>JBGSJY010000207.1:0-4826 GCA_041741515.1 Pirellulales bacterium
GGGCGACACCAGCAGGGCTGAGGCGATCCGCTCCAGATCGAGCCCCAGCACGGCGCGAAGCACTAGTGGCGTTCGCGCGGCTGGGTCGATCGCGGGATGGGCGCAGGTGAACAGCAGTTGGAGCCGTTCGTCGGGAATCGACAGGTCCGCCGGGTCGGCGGCGAGCAGGCGATCGAAGTCGCCGACTTCCTTACGACGGGCGTCGCGTCGCTGGAGGTCCACCAGGCGTCGTCGTGCCGCCGTCACCAGCCACGCCTCGGGGTTGGCTGGAACGCCATCGCGGGGCCAAATCTGTAAGGCTTTGGCGAGCGAATCGGCGACCGCGTCTTCGGCGGCATGCAGGTCGCGACACGACCGGGCGACGATCGCCACGATCTTGCCGTAGGCGTCCCTAGCGATCCTTTCGACACTGGCGGATTCGTCCACCGCGAACGCCCTCGCTGGGTCAGACCGCTGGCGGGGGCGGCAACAAGGGTCGAACCTCAATCTTTCCCCCGGGTGACGGGATCTTCGCCGCCCACGCGAGCGCCGCGTCGAGATCGGGGACTTCGATCAGGAAAAAACCTCCCAACTGCTCCTTGCTGTCGGCGAAGGGACCGTCGTGCACTTGGTGACCATCGGCTGCGAGTGTGACGGTCGTCGCCGTCGAGGGGAGCTCCAGGCCAGCGCCGCCACGCATGATTCCCGCCTCGCCTACCGCTTTGGAATAGGCCGACCAAGCGGCCCAATAGGCGGGGGCCTCCGCAGAAGTGCGTTTCGCCATTTCCTCGGGCTGCTCGTGGATAATCAGGGCGTACTGCATCGGTTTGACTCCGTAAAGAACCAGAGGGGCAGGCTCGCGGCAATGGGATTGTTGCCAGCTTCATTCGAATGACGAATGCGGCGGGGCTTTGGCGACAACAAAACCATTCCCTATGCGGAATAAGTTGGCGGCGGCAGCGTGACCAATCGCCACGCCTCAGTTTTCCCGGGGCTTGGCTGTATTTCTTGGCGACTGGTTCTCGCTATGATGGAGGCAAGTGGGCGGTCGGCTCGATCGCTGCGAAAGAGCGCCCACATCTCCTCCGCAACGGTCGAGCCGCGTCGCCTTTGGTGACCACTCTTCCTGTCTAGACGGAGGTCTCTGCGATGAACGTTCCCAACGACGACCAGTTGCCCGCCCCCGAGTCGATCCGCACCTTTCTCTTGTGCGGGCATTCGGGGGCGGGCAAGACTTCCCTTTGTGAACGACTCCTCTTCCACGCCGGCGTCACGACGCGCCTGGGCGACGTCGAACACCAGAACACCGTCTCAGACTACACGCCCGAAGAGCATCAGCATCACCATTCGCTCAAGCCGAGCGTCATCCACTTCGACCACGAGGGGCACCACGTCGCGGTGATCGACACGCCGGGTCTGTCGGACTTCGTCGGCCACACGATCGGCTGCTTCCCCGCGGTCGAGTCGGTCGTGGTTGTCGTCGACGCCACGAAGGGGATCGAGAGCGAGACGCGCCGTCTGATGCGCGTCGCGACCGATCGCAACCTGCCGCGGGCGATCCTCGTCAACAAGATCGACGCCCCCGAGGTCGACCTCGGGGCGTTGGTCGGTCAGCTCCGCGACGCCTTCGGCGCGATCTGCGTGCCGATCAACCTACCGAGCCCCGATTGCTCGGACGTAGTCGATGTCTTCGAGACGGACGCCCATGACGCAACCGCGTTTGGCGCGGCCGAGGCGGCGCACACGGACATCGTCGAGCAAGTGATCGTCGTCGATGAGGCGCTGATGGAGCGGTACCTCGAGGTCGGCGCCGAGGGGCTCGACCCGGCCGCCGTGCACGACGCCTTCGAGAAGGCGCTCCGCGAGGGTCAGCTCGTGCCGATCGTGTTCGCGTCGGCGAAGACCGGCGCCGGAATCGACAAGCTTTTGCACTTCACGGCGTCGCTGCTCCCCAGCCCGCTGGAAGGGAACCCGCGGCCCTTCGTGCGGGGCGACAAGCCGCTGGTGACGGAGTTCGACGCCGACAAGCCGGTGATCGCGCACGTGTTCCGCGTCACGACCGACCCGCACCTCGGCAAGCTCTGCTTCTTCCGCGTCCACCAGGGAACCGTGCGGGCGCGGACCGAGCTGTACGTCAACGCCGACCGCAAGCCGCACCGCATCGGCCGGCCGATGCGGCTGCAAGCGAAGGAGCACTGGGAGGTCGATGCGATCGGTCCCGGCGAGATCGGCGCGATCGCCAAGATCGACGACATCCACTTCGACGCGGTGCTCCACGACGGGGCGACGCCCGACGACCCGCCCCACATCCTGCCGCTGCCGCTGCCCAAGCCGATGTTTGGCCTCGCGGTCGAGCTGAAGAGCCACGCCGACGAGTCAAAGTTCTCCGCCGCGATGGCGAAGCTCCAAGAAGAAGACCCCTGCTTCGTGATGGAACGCGTCGCCGCCACCGGTGAGACCGTGCTGCGCGGGCTCGGTGAATTGCACCTGCGTGTGGTGCTGGAGAAATTGCAGGCGAACTACGGCATCGAGCTGGAGACGGCGCCGCCGAAGGTCGCCTACAAGGAAACAATCACGTCGCACGCCGAGGGGCACTGCCGGCATAAGAAGCAGACGGGCGGCGCGGGGCAGTTCGGCGAGGTTTACCTGCGTGTCCAGCCGCTGCCGGCCGACCACCCGACGGGCTTCGAGTTCGAGAACGCGACCGTCGGCGGCTCGATCCCCCGGCAGTTCATGCCGGCCATCGAGAAGGGCGTCCGCCAGGCGCTCGAAGAGGGCGTCGTCGCCGGCTACCCGCTGACGGGCGTGCGCGTCGAGGTGTTCGACGGCAAGCATCACGACGTCGATAGCAAGGAGATCGCCTTTATCACCGCCGGACGCAAGGCGTTCGTCGATGCGGTGCGCAAGGCGGCGCCAGCGCTGCTCGAGCCCTTCGTCGAGGTCGAGGTGACCGCGCCGAGCCGCTACCTGGGCGACATCACCAGCGACCTCTCGACGCACCGCGCGCGGGTGAATGACTCGGTCGTCTCGGACCACGCCTGCCTGATCCGGGCCCACGCGCCGCTGGGCGAGCTGCGGGAGTACTCGACCAGGCTTAAGAGCCTAACCGCGGGATCGGGCGCCTTCACGATGGACTACAGCCACGACGAAGCGGCGCCGCCCAACGTGCAGGCCGAGGTGATCGCGGCGTACCGCCCGGTGAACGGCGACCATTAGCCTCTAGGACTCATTCCTCTGCGATACCCGCGAGCCAGAGACGTCAACAGGCGGGCGGTCGCTCCACCCCGAAAAGGCAATCGCTTCGACAGCAATCGGTACACCTACGGCTCTCTTCTTCTCAAAGCAGCGGAAGGGCGACGCAGCAGCGCGCCGACAGCAATCGCGACCAGTAGCAGGGCCGAGGGCTCGGGAACTCCCACCGCAGCCGGAGACCCCGGCGCGCCGTAGTTGTTGGCCCAGATCGTGTAGTCGGGGGCGTTGACTTCCTGATCGCCGTTGCCGTCGGCCGGGAGGCCCGGGCCGAGGTCGTTCTCGCTGTCACGCCACACGGTGTAATCCGCGGCGTCGACGATCCCGTCACCGTTGTAGTCGCCAGCGCTGGGCTCGGGGATCGGAGTCAGGTGGGTGAAGGTGAACGTCGCCAGGATCGGGCCGGTCGTCGGGAACGGCGCTCCGAGCAATGCAATGGGCTGGTGCGGCGTGGCCTCGATGTCGCCCGACGAAAAGTTAAGGCCGTTGTCGGTCCCCGCATCGTAGGCGGCGAGGTCCACGACAAGCTTGCTCACCCAGCCGCCGCCCTGCCGGAGGTCGAGGTCGTGCACGCCAACGAACCAGTCCGGGCTTGGCGCCACCATCGTCACAAGCGTCACCAAGGGGAAGTCGGCCGACACGTCGAAGGTGGTCGTTACCGATCCCGGCGACCTCGTGCCCATGTCGGCGATCACCCTCGACGCCTTGCCCGCGGCGATCGCGGCCTGCACCTCGGCGCGCAACATCGCTGGATCGCCCAGTTCGGCCATCTGCTCGATGCCCGGGCTGGCGAGGCCGCCGGGCGCCCAGAAACCGACGCTGCTGTTGTGCGCGCCGCCGATCAGCGACGAGTAATGGGCGGTGGGCGGGTAGGCCGTCGGGAATGTTGTGGCGCTCCAGGTCGAATTGAAGTTGACTTGGTAGGTGATCGGCGTCGCGCCGAACGCTGTCGTTGAAATAGCGATCAGGAATCCGACGGCGATAGTCCGCCAGAACAAGGATCGCCGAATCCGCCTAAGAATGCCAACCATAGTCCTGATCTACTCTGCGAGGGGTTGAGACGTAAGGTTGATCGTTAGGGGGCGAGTGTAACAGCGAGTCACAGATGGCGAACGACGCATTCCCGCGCGGGTACCACGGGTACCAATCGACTGCTCTAGTCTGCCGCTACACTGCCAAAGGCTCTGTGTCTCGCTTCACCGATCGGAAATGTGATCGTCACGATCCGGCTCAACCACGTCGTGATCAACTTGTCAAATCGCGACGGAGCCGCATCTCCCGCGTGCTAGCGACAATGGCTGAATCAGCTGTGGACCGGACTCAGACGCATGACGTGCTCGGATTCTGTACAGATAGTTCGCGAGGCCGATCGATTGCGGAGGCGTGCCGTCATTACAAGTTGGGTTAGCGCGGGCTTGGCGTCGTACTTGGATCAGACCGGTGCAACAGGATGTGGCGGGGGCGCCCGGCGCTAGCCGAAGCACCCCAGCGGTGAAGTGCGAGCCGGCGCGCACGAGGGCTTCCGCTGCGCGGCGCGCCCCCAGGGCCAGCGCACACTAACTCGTTGCGAGATCAAGGACTTGCGAGAGGAAGTGGTT
>JBGSJY010000208.1:0-3820 GCA_041741515.1 Pirellulales bacterium
TCTCAAAGCCGCCTTCGGTGAACGCCTCAAGAACCGCACCAAGCCGAATCAGAATGTCGAAGTCGCAATCCGCTGCAAGCTACTAAACCACTTCGTCACCCTAGGCACGCCCCTCTTCACTTGGAGTTAGGCGACAAGGCCGTTACGAACTACGAACTCTGGGAGAAGCGGCGAATCGGAGATAATGCGCCATGTTTTCGCTCGTGCGTCGATGGCGTCTGACGTAAGTCACTCGATAGAAGGAGAACCGAAGTATGGGCTTCAGCCCCGCAATCTGGGCATTGCTAGGGTGCATTCTTGTCCTCGCCTTGCTGCATGTGAGTTTGCATTTCGCGCTGGTGAAGCTAAAGCAACGGATCAAAGACCTCGAAGAGAATCGCCGCTGATCAAGAAGGGGCATCGCTTCGGCAGCATCCAGGCGTTTGCGCCCTGAGTAGCTGCTGAGGGGTAGCCGGGTGCCGGGTGCCATGCCCACGCTCTTTAGCATGGGCATGTGAACTGCCAGTTGACTTTGCCCTAGCGCACATGCCCATGCTGACGCGCGTGGGCATGGCACCCCGACAGTTTGCTTTCGCCCCTACGTCGTGTGGCCGGGGTCGAAGGCGGCAGCTGTAGCCCCCGGTGAAGTGGGGTGGAGACTGCGACCGTGATTCGCCGGGGGCTCCGCTCCGCTACGCTGCGACCCCGGCCACCCGAACGGTTGCAAAAGCCCCGGAGGGGGGCAGCGCGTAGCCAGGGGCGCGAGCCCCTGGATCGTGGCGCAAGAAGGAATGAGCCCCGGAGGGGCGACGGCAACTCAGCCCGCCGAGCTGCTGTCGCCCCTCCGGGGCTTCTCATTGGCTGCGTCTGTCTTCCAGGGGCTGGCGCCCCTGGCTACGCGCTTTCGCCCCTCCGGGGCTATAAGGTTGGCTGAATAACTCCCAGCTTCCGCCTACTGCCTTCCAACTCTCATGGCGTCCCTCTACCAAGAGACCCTCCTCAACCAGCCCGCGTCGACGGTGTGGGCGGCGTTGCGGGACGTGGCGAAGACGCACGAGTTGTTCGCCGGCGTGCTGACCGACTGCCGCGTCGAGGGCGACTTGCGGACGGTCACCTTCGCGAACGGAATGGTTGTCGAGGAGAGGATCGTCGCGATCGACGACGACCGGCAGCGGATCGCCTACACGGTGCTCGGCGATGTGTTCGAACACCACTCGGCGTCGATGCAGGTGGTCGCCGTCAGAGAGAGCCAGTGCAAGTTCATCTGGTTCAGCGACTTCCTGCCCGACAGCCGCGCGGAGGTCGTCGCCCCCCTGATGCGAGGCGGCTGCGCCGCGGTCCGCCGGTCGCTCGATGGGTAGCCAAGGGTCTCAGCTAAGCGGGCATCGAGCATTTTGCGGTGAGTCGTGCGCTGTGAATCGCGGGACGCCCCGTTGGGCTCCGATCCAAGCCATCCGGATTATTGGTAGCCCCGGGTTTACGGCCGTCGTGCCCTTCGTGCCCGTCGTGGTGAGTTCTTCCGCTCACAGAACTTCGCGGGCCACGAAGCCCCTCCGCCGCGGAGATCGACGGGTTAATATGGGGGCTTCTCGTCCGCCCTCCTCAGTCGCCCCGCAGGCCCACTTGATTATGTCTTCCGCCGTCGCCCGCTTCTGTGTGCTCGCCTTGTTCGCTGCCGCTACGCCGCTGGCGGTGGCCGAGGAGTGGTCGCTTGAGAAGACGCTGCCCGAGCTGGGGCATCGCAACTGGATCGTCGTGGCCGATGCGGCCTACCCGGCGCAGGTCGGCGCGGGGGTCGAGGTGGTGTACGTCGGCGGTGATTTGCTGACGCACGCGAAGGAGGTGCTCGAAGCGGTTGACGCGGCGCCCCACGTGCGGGCGAAGGTCTACGTCGACGCCGAGCTGCAGGCGCTCGACGACGGGCTGGCGCCGGGTGTGACCGAGTTCCGCCAGGGCCTGCGGCGGCTAGTGGGGTCGCGCGCGGGGGGCGTGACGCCCGTGCTGCATGGCGACCTGCTCGAGACGCTCGGCGAGGCCGGTCAGTCGTACCGCGTCATCGTGCTGAAGACCGATAAGACCGTGCCGTACACCTCGGTGTTCATCAACCTCGATTGCGGCTACTGGAGCGACGAGCAAGAGGCGAAGCTGCGCAAGAAAATGAAGGCGGAATAGGAATAGGTGGTGCTCCCCACGGGAACCTCGCTTGTGCGGGCGACGGGCCTGCGGCGCCATCCTACGTGCCGGCGTCTTCCCGTTCAAAAGATGGCAACCGCGAAACGGCCGTCGTGCCCTTCGTGTCCGTCGTGGTTCCCCTTCATTGACCCGGGGAAACGCGTCCCTCAAGATTCAGCGCGTCGTTCCTTAGTTCCTTTGTGGTGAATCCCTCTCCGAGACCGATCATGGACGAATTCCTCGCCGCCGCGATTGAAGAAGCCCGGCTCGGGCTCGCCGAGGGGGGGATCCCGATCGGCTCGGTCCTGGTGATCGACGGCAAGATCGTCGGCCGCGGGCACAACCGCCGCGTGCAGCAAGGGAGCGCCGTTCTGCACGCCGAGATGGATGCGCTGGAAAACGCCGGGCGGCTCACGGCGGCCGACTACCAGCGCTCGACGCTCTACAGCACGCTGTCGCCGTGCGACATGTGCAGCGGGGCGTCGTTGCTCTACAAGGTGCCGCGGATCGTGGTGGGCGAGAACCGCACTTTCCAAGGGCCCGAGGCGTACGTCCGCAGCCGCGGCGTCGACCTGGTGATTGTTGACGACGCGGAGTGCGTGCGGCTGATGGAGGAGTTCATCGCCGCGCGGCCCGAGTTGTGGAACGAGGACATTGGGGTGTAGTGGTCGCTAGTGACCTATTTCCCCGCCCCCTTCAGGGGGAGGGGGGAACGCGGGTACCCGATCGACTCCTCTACGACTCGGGTATTGTTGACTTGGAAAGTTTCGGTTGGGACGCGTGCACCCACTGCACCCCCTCCCCTAACCCCTCCCCCGAAAGCGGAGGAGGGGGAATGATGTTGCGTCCGTCTCGCCACCACCCCCCTTCCCGTCCGCCATGTTCTCCTGGTTCCGTCGCCGACCCGCTGCCGCCGCTGTGTCGGGCGACTGGGAATCCGTGCTGACCCGCAACGTCTGGCACTACCGCTTTGTGCCCGACGAGTGGCGTGAGCGTCACACCGAGGTGGTCGCCCGGATGGTGAAGGAGCGACGCTGGGAGGGCGCGGGCGGGCTTGTGCTGACCGACGAGATGCGTGTGACGGTGGCGGGCGTCGCGGCGCTGATGACGCTGGGTTACGACGACCGCTACGTCTACCACGACGTGCCGGCCATCATCCTGTACCCCGGGGCGTTCAACGCCCGTCGCCAGGACGGCGGCTGGCTCGACCTCTTGGGCGGGGGCGTCGATCCGGAGGCGGGTTCGCACCGTCTGGGCGAGGCGTGGCGTCGGGGGCCGATCGTCCTGTCGTGGCCCGACGTGCTGCGCAGCGCGTGCCGGCCCGGGCGGGGGCAGAATCTGGTGCTCCATGAGTTCGCTCACTACGTCGACGGGCTCAATGGCGACACCGACGGCATCCCGATGGTCACCGGCGCCGCGGCGTTGCGTTGGCCGTCGGTGATCGGCCGTGAGTTCGATCGCCTGGTCGCCCAGGCGCGCCGCGGCGATCTGACCTTGCTCGATCAATACGGCGCCACGAGCCGCGCCGAGTTCTTTGCCGTGGCGACCGAGTGCTTCTTCGAGCGGCCGCACGAGATGCGCCAGCGGCACGGCGAGCTGTACGGCCTGATGGCCGACTTCTACCGGCAAGACCCGTCGCAGTGGCTGCCGCGTCTGGCCCCGCGTCGCC
>JBGSJY010000209.1:0-9109 GCA_041741515.1 Pirellulales bacterium
AACCACTGCGAGCTCTCGACCCAGCGGGCGCCGCTGGAACGCGCCGCGCGTTGCACCCGGCGGTCGCCGGAGACGACCGTCAAATGCTTGGCCCGGTTCAACGGCTGGAGGATCGCCTCGATCATTTCGTCGGCGTCGGCGTAGTCGCGGGCGAACCGCAGGTCGATCCCTTCGTGGTCGAAGCGGTCGGGGAGCCCCAGCGGGGCGTCGGCCGCGTCGAAGACGACCACCGTGGCCCGCCGCTCGGCCGCCGAAAGCCGCTCGGCCAAGAAAGCCACCAGCGCCTCGCGCGACCCCCGCAGCGTCCCCGCCAACGCGCCCGCCCCAAACAGGTCGGTCGCGTGCAGCAGGTTGTAGCCGTCAATGAGCAGACGCACGAGAAAGGGGGTGAGGCTTGAGACTTGAGGCGTGAGGGCGATCCCTCAAGTCTCACCCCTCAAGCCTCAGGACTCAACTACTATATTCGTGCCGCTCGTGGAACTTGCGGTGGTAGTAGCGGTCGATGGGGCCGTCGGCGTCCATCAGGTGCGCCAGCAGCGCCGCACGGACCCACATGCCGTTGCGGGCCTGACGGAAGTACATCGCCCGGGGGTCGGCGTCAATCTCGGCGGGGATCTCGCCGAAGAACTGGTCGCGGGGGAAGGGGTGCAGGATCGGGGCGTAGGGCTTCATCCGCCGCACGAGCGCCGGCGTCAGCTTGTAGGGGCTCAGGTCGAGCGTCGCCATCGACGCGGCGTCCTCGGCCGTGTCGTGTTCCTTTTGCACACGCGTCATGTAGAGCGCGTCGAGCGATTCGATCACCGGCGCGCCGTCGATCGTGGCCTCGAGCGAATCAACCTCGAAGATCGGCGCCCCTTTCTGCAAGAGCCGTTGCCGGAGGTCGTCGCGCATCCGCAGCTTCTCGTGGTCAGGCGTGACGAACACCAGCCGCACCCCCGGGTACTCCGCCAGCAGCATCGCCAGCGACCGCACGGTCCGTCCGCGGCCGATGTCGCCGCAGAAGCAGTAGGTCTTGTCCGCCAAGCCCTTGGTCAGGTCGGCGTAACCGTAGGAGCTGCGCAGCTCGTCGAGGCGGCTGACGGGCGAGTCCTTCGGGTTTTCGAACTGGAACGTCCGTTGCAGCGTGTAAACGTCGAGCAGGGCCTGCGTTGGGTGCTCGTCGGCGCCCGAGCCGGCGTTGACGATCGGCACGCTCCGCTGGCCGCTGCGCTCGAGGTCGTTCATCAGGTACGCGCACGACTCCGCCAGCCGCGCCAGCGGCGACCGCATGATGATCAGGTCGAAGTAGCTGCTGAACATGCGGATCGAGTCGAACCGCGTCTCGCCCTTCGCCTCGCTGGAGGTCCGCGGGTCGCGGACCTCGTTGCAGACCATGCCGAGGATCTGGCACGCCGCGGTGAAGGACAGAAAGGTCCGCGTTGAGGGCTGCGTGAAGTACAGCATGACCCGCTTGTTGGCCAGCAAGTCGCGCAGGAAGTCCTGCCCGGGCCGAGTCTTCGACATCACCCGGATCTGGTCGGCGGTCTCGGCCAGATTCTCCAGTAGGGCGGGCCAGAACTGACCCGCGAAGATCACGTGCCGCAGCCGCGTCCCTTCTTGCAGCTCGGCCGCCTTCTCACGGATGGGCCGCCCGAGACGGCTCTCGTAGGCGCGGAGGTCGAGTTCGTCGCGTGTCGGCGGGACCGTGGGATCGGTCATGGCCTTCCTGTCCGGACGGGGAGTCCGCATGCGGGGCGAGGCGTCCGCGGTCCCGCCAGCGGGGGGCCACGCACGGGCGACCCCTCTGCCGCCCGCAAACACCGGTTATGGCACAGCCGAAAGCCGAGCGTCAAGCGGCGGACCGTCGCGACGCCGCGGCCGCGGCAAGGCCTGTCACAACGGTCGCTAAAGCAAATGGCTCGGGAACGGCCACAGCGGTCAGCAACAAATCCAACCGGTAGAGCTGCACGTTGTCGATCGTCCCCCGCAAATCAAGAACGTAGTCGGGGCCCGGCTCGAGGACGAGGCCCTCAATCAGCTTTTGCGTGAGGCTGCTCGCCTCGGCTTCCGCGAGCACCGCGATCCCGTCGGTGGCCGAGCTGCGGTAGAGCGAGAGGTTCAGCGGGTTGAGTTGCGAGGTGACGAGGGGCGTCTGCTCGCCGTCCTGCGGCCCTTCGTTGTAGGTGCGTCCGACCTGGCTCATCACCACCCGCGCCGAGACGCGCTCGATGACGGAGAACTTGTAATAGTCGCGGTCCGAGCTGCCGTCGATGCTGACGAAGTCGGTCATGTTGGACGCGACCACCTGCGCGCTGCCGTTGGTTCCGATCGCCCAGGCGTCGCCGGCGCCTTTCGCGCCGATCGGCGTGGCGAGCGCGAACGTGTCGTTGCCGCCGTTTTTCTCCAGCACATCGCCGTAGTTGCGATGAATCGCGAGAATGTCGTCGATCTGCGGCCCATCGAACGCCGTGGAAATGAAAGGCTCCATGAGCTGCGACGAGTTGTTGGAATCAAGGTGATTCAAGCCGAGCCCGTGGCCCGCCTCGTGCATCAGCACGTTCCGCAGCCGCCGCGAATCGAATTCCGGATTGCCGTAGAAGGCGAAGTTGTCGGTGTCGATCACCATGTCCGAGTGGCTCGGGAAGTAGTTGTAAGCGAGGGTATTCGCGCCGCTGGCGCCGTCGAGCGAATGGCCGCCAATCCGCACGTCGGGGTAGACGCCCGGTCGGCCCGCGGGCGCCGTTGTGCCGTCGATCGCCGCGCCGCCATCGAAGGGCTCGTAGCGGTAGGCGACGCCCGAAAGCTCGCTCCAGCGCCCAAACGCGGAGTAGAAGAACCGCATCCACGGGGCGTTCTCGAGGCCACCGGGTCCGGCGCCGTACTGACTGTTGAGCATCGCGATCAGGCTGCTCGGCGCGGCGCTGTCGCCCGAGATCGGCGTGCCGTCAGCGACAATGCCCCACGTGACCGTGATCGGATTACCGCGTCCGCCGACCGAAGGCGTCGAGCCCGTCGACGTCCAGCGGTTCTGGATGCGGAACTCGGCGTAGGGGACGACGGTCTCATCCTCCTCTCCCGCGAGGGCCGAGTCGAAAGTCGTGAAGGCGTCCCCCGTTGCCTCGGTGCGGAGGGCGCAGGCCCTACCCGCCAAGCACGAATAACAACCGCAGGCGCCCGAGACGGCCGCCGCATAGAAGACGGCGCCGAGAAACAGGCAGACCGATAGCGCACCCTCTCCCCAGGGCAGGCAGCGGTGCGAAGGCATGGAGGTCTGCTCGGCGTCAGAAGGTGCAGATCGAGGGGCTGGGGCGCCGGCTCCGCCGTGGCCACTTCAGTTTGCCCACTCCTCCAATCGCCGTCAAACAACCCGCGCGCCCGGATGACTCGGGGCGCCGAGGAAACCTGAGCCGTGGGCGCTAGCCATGGGAGTGGCGGCACGAGTTCGCGCGCGCCTCCGAGGGCTCGCGCCCACGGCTCAGACGGGGGTGGAGACGCGCAGTCAAACGCGGCGCCGGGAGCTTGCCGCGAGGACGGCCGTCGGTAGGAGCGCCAGCGCCGTCGGCTCGGGGACGGCCAGCGTCGTGAAGCGGATGCGGTCAATTTCCATCGAGAACGTCATGTCGGGCGCGGCGCCGGTGAGATAAACCGAGTAAACCCTGAACCATATTGAGACGACGTCGTTGAAGTCATCGCCCAGGCCGGCGCCTCGATCGGTGAAAGAGTCGAGTGGGAAAAGCAGCGTGAATGGTGAGTCGTTTAACGGAAGGTCGTACTGACTGGAAAAGAAAAGGCTCGCTTGCTGGGTTGTTCGCAGAAATGCATCGACACGCGGCACGTAGCCCAGCCACGAATCCATCGACCGGAAGTCGATCGCCAGCGCGTCGTAGCCGAGTTCGGGTAAGTTGAACGGAGCCGATAGCTCGTAATGTCCAGCAAAAGAAAGGCTCAGCAGGCTGATTCCTGCCTGGGGCACTGGCGTGGCGCCGGTGACATTGACAGCGAGAGCCGAATCCTCCGTTCCATACACTCCCCTTGCACGAATGTTAGCGTCATCGAGGCTGATCTGTCGATCAATCGACCAGAGGCCGATGCCCGTCTGGTTAACTTCGCGCGTTTCCCGTGACGCGGGGAGCGATATCGACACCGGCTCGCCGAACTCGTCGATGACGAGGTCAGTGGGCCGGAATTGTGCTTGCGTCGCCGACCCGACACCGAGAACGAGCAAAGTAAATATTCGATGCCAGCCCATGCAGAACCTTGGCTTAGTGCAGAGATAGAAAGGAAGAGGTTAACGCAGGCCGAGAATCGCTGCGTCGAGGGTCGCGAGTTCCTCCTCGTCGAGAACGCCGTCGCCATCGAGATCGGGGTTTTCTGGCACAGCGGACTTGGCGGCGACGGCGCCGACGGTCTTTGCCGCCTTGGTGAGCACCTCCATCGTCATCTGCGCGCCGGACGCAAAGTTTGGCGCCGTGGCGGACGATCCCATCAGGCTCATCAGGCTCGACCCCGCCCCGTACTGGGACACCCAGATGTCGTAGTCATCGTCGTCCACGTCCCCATCGCCATCCGCGTCGCCCTCGTAGCGGGATGCGCAGGTCGCGATCCCGTCGTTATCTTGCCAGATGGTGTAGTCGGCGGCATCGACGACACCGTCGCGATTGAAGTCGGCGGTAAAGTCACCATTGCCGCTCGCGCCAAGGTTGTCTCGCCAGACGTTATAGTCAGCGAGATCGACGACGCCGTTGCCATTGCCGTCCCCGTCTTCAAACGTTGCACACGTTAGGGTGTAGTTGCTCGCCCAGACGGTGTAATCCGCGCTATCGACGACCCCGTCGAGGTTGTAGTCGCCATGGCTAACTGGAAAGAGCGTCAGACTATTACGTTTGATGAAGAGTGCGCTATCGACTTTCCTGTCGGTGACGTCTTGAACGACGAACTTGACCGTATAGGTCCCCGGAGGAAGTGCGATTGACTCACGTGTCAGCGGCCGGCTTGCGCCGCCGAATTCGTGGTCGTAGTACGGCGCCCCCGGAATGTCATGTCGAGGATCCGGGAAAGCCGCTCTGACCGATGGCGCGACTCGGTTCTCCAAGAACTGAACCGGGCATTGCCTTATCTGTTGCAATGAAAAGGGAACTTCGCTGACGCTGCCGTTGTCATTCACTGTGAGCGTAGCGATGTTCACGAATTGAGAACAACTGGAAGAGTCGTTCCGGATCAAGATCGCTAGCGAGTCATTGATTTCACTTGTCCAATGGGGGTGCTCATCGGACCCGAATACGAAGGTCGCCTGTAAGAATCCCGGCTGGACAAGCGTGATCTGGAACTCAATCACCGCTGGGTCTCCACCGCCAGAGGCGCCATGCACATCGTCGAAATCGGCGTCGCGTACTCCTGAGGTCGTCATAATGACACTGACCTCGCCTTCATCGACCGGCTCAACCGCGTCGAACGCTTCGTCGATTGGAAAGCCATTGTTGGGCCCTTGCACACCGATGGCGAGTCCCGATGTTACAAAGGGCGAACCGGGGACATCGATTTCGCTGTCGTCTAGCAGCCCCGTGCAAAGGCAGATGCCCTCGGCAAACCCGACTCCACCAGCAAATACCGCCGCTGGATCGACCGCGTCGTTCAGGCTCGTGCCCGGCGTGACGTTGCCCTGATTGAAGAAGCCCATCGAGCGGGCGTCGGTCAACGTGCCGTTTCCGTCATTGATCTCGCGACTCGCGGAGCCAGTGACCAGCGTGAACAGGCTCGTGTCGTCTTGGCAAATTTCCTCCGCCATGAATGGCACGAGATACTCCGCCGGCACTGCCGCGCTGATCGGCAGGACATCCATCTGCGGCTGCGCGATGGCAGACATGCTAGAAATCAGCCACAGACCACAGAACACAGACCGTTGTGCAACATTCGGACACCATCCCGGCGAGATGGCCAGAATCTGAACAAAATAAGTCAGTCGCCTTACCCTATCGCCGCCAGAAACGTCCGTCAACAAAATCTTCGGCGAACTGGCGGGATCCCGCCGAGGGTTTACGCCCACGACTCGGCCGCACGGGTAGACACAGCGCGCATTAACCCCGTCGGTTGAAGGCCACGTGGTTCGTAGCCCTGCGTGTCATCCGTGTTTTCCTTTCTTCTAGTCCGCGACGCGCCACCGCGTCTTGAAGAGCCACATCAACAGGCCCAGCAGGGCCAGGTTGTAGGCCACCGACCACGCCACGTGGGCGAAGAACAGGACGGGCTCGCCCTTGGCCTGGGCGGCCTCGGCCGCGGGGTCGTCGTTGCCCTTCTCGCGGTCGTAATCGAGCGGCAACGCGAACGCCGCCGCGAAGGGGCTCACCGCGCTCGCCGCGGCGACCGCTTCGCCCGCCGGCGTGCCGCGATAGAAGGTGTCCGCGAAGTACTTCCCAGCCAGCGGCGCGAGGAACAGCGTGATGATTACCAAGTAGCTCGCCACCAGGGCGGTCGAGGTCTTCGACGACATCGTCGAACAAACGAGCCCCGTCAGCGACGTCGTCAAGCACGCCAGCAGGAAGATCAGAAAGTAACCGCCGAGTGTCAGCAGGTTGAGCGGGTTCTGGTACCAGTACAAGGGCATCACGCAGGCCAGCAAGACGGGCCACATCAAGAAGCCCGTCAGCACCGTCGAAACGCGCAGCCCGGCGAGCAGCTTGCCCCAGAGGATTTGCCACGGGGTGATCAGCGTCGTCAGCAACAGGTCGAGCGTCTGCCGCTCGCGCTCGCTGGCGACACTGCCGGCCGAGAAGACGGGCCCGCACAGCATGTTGAACAGCAGTACGTAGGCGATGTGCCACGGCGCCAGCCACGGCGCGACGTACAGGCAGTAGCCCATAATCGGGATCGCCAGCACCATCGAGATCTGGATCACGATCCGCAGCATCAGCGTTCCGCCGCTGAAGATCTCGCTGCGCATCTCCTTGTCGTAGATCGGGTTGGCGCCCTCCGGCAGGAAGTCAGTCCGTTTGGGTGGGGCGAACAGCCGATCGGGGAAGGCGTCGCGGTCGATATAGAGGCCGACGGCCTTGGTCGACTCACTCTCGACATCGACCACGTCCTGCCCGCCCGACCCGAGGTCGGGCGGGTAGAGCAGCCGCTTGCGGGCCATGTCCCACAGCAGCGCCGACCCCGCCAAACAGAACGCGGGCACGAAGGTCATCGCGATCCAAAACCGCTCGGTGCCGAGCTGCTGCAGCTCGATCCACACCAGCACGCCCACCAGCGCCAGCGGCAGGATCATCAGGTACGACACCACCAGCGCCGCGGTGGTGCGGCCGAACAGGCTGCTCGCCCACAGGCTGACCATGCCGAACAGCACGATCGACGATAGCATCGCCACGTAAGCCGCCGCCACGTCGTAGAAGCCAACGCCCCCCAACGGCAGGCAGAGCATCACGATCGGCAGCGAACAGAAGATCAGTACCGCCAAGTGCGTCAGCGAAGCCAGCAGCTTGCCGAGCACCACCGCCCCCGGCCGCAGCGGCGACGCCACCAGTTGCTCAAAAGACAACCGCTCCTTCTCGCCGGTGATCGCCCCCGCGGCAAAGCTCGGCGCCATCAGCGAAGCGAGCAGGTACTGCCCAAGAAAGAACAGATTGACCAGCCGTTGCGCCTCGGCCGGCTGCGCCATATCAAGGACGCGCTGCTGCGGCCAAGCCAACAGCACGATCCCCCCGAGCAGCGCCACATAAGCCGCCAACAACAAAAACGCCCGCGGCCGGCGCAAATTCGCCAACAACTCATGCTGCAGGACGGGGTTCTGCGTCAGGTACACGGGCGGGCGTTAGGAAGGGGCTGGCGTTTGGAAGGGAGATGATGGGGATGAATGGAGATGGGGGGATCGCAAGCGGTCGGGCAAGTATTTACGCGGGTCAACACTTTTCGACGTATTGAGTCCAGCGACACGCCTTAAGGAGATTGAGCGGTCAGTCGCTTCGCGACTGTTTACAAAATCAAAAAAAATGAAACTACGCATCACTTCGCGCAGAGAGCCAGCTTAGCAGTTCGCCAGAACGAAGCATCCGCTTGCGATCCCCTTATCTCCATTCATCCCCATCATCTCCCTTCCTAACCGTTCAATACGCGCGCGGCCGCACGGTCCCCTGGACGCGGCCCGGGAGGCCTTGCAAGCGCAGGAAGCCTTCGGCGTCGGTTTGGTCGTAGCTGCCGCCGCCTTCCATGCTCGCCACCGCCGCGTCGTAGAGGCTCTGCGGGCTGGTGCGGCCGTGGACCTGGATGTTGCCCTTGTAGAGGCCGAGCTTGATCTCGCCGGTCACCGGCTTCTGCGCTTCCTTGATGAACGCCAAGAGCGCGTCCATCTTCGCCGTGTACCAGAAGCCGTAATAGACATCGCGCGCGACTTCCGGCGCGATGCGGTCGCGGAGGTTCACGAGGTCGCGGTCGAGCGTCAGTTGCTCGAGCTGCAAGTGGGCGGCGTAGAGAACGGTGATGCCCGGCGCCTCGTACACGCCACGGCTCTTCATGCCGACGAAGCGGTTCTCGACGATGTCGATCCGCCCGACGCCGTTGCGGCCTGCGATCGTGTTCAGCTCTTGCACCACTTCCAAGGCTGAAAGCTTCTTGCCGTTGACGCTCACCGGGACGCCCGATTCGAAGCCGATCGAGACTTCTTCGATCTTGTCCGGCGCCTCTTGCGGCGAGACCGTCATGCCGAAGTCGGGGACGTTGACGCCGCAGTTATCGACTTCTTCGAGCTCGCCCGCCTCGTAGCTGATGTGCAGGCAGTTCTCGTCCGAGCTGTACGGCTTCGAAGTCGACGCCTTCACCGGGATGTTCTTCTCGGCGCAGTAGGCGATCATCTCGGTGCGGCCGGGGAAGTTGTCGCGGAACGACTTCATCCGCCAGGGGGCGATGATCTTGACGTTCGGGTCGAGCGCCTCGGCCGCCAACTGGAAGCGGCACTGATCGTTCCCCTTGCCGGTGGCGCCGTGGGCGAACGCCTCGGCGCCCACTTCGCGGGCCACTTGCAGACACGCCTTGGCGATGATCGGCCGGGCGATCGACGTGCCCAGCAGGTAAATGCCCTCGTACTTCGCCTGGAACTGCAACACCGGGAACGCAAAGTCGCGGCACAGCTCTTCCTGCACGT
>JBGSJY010000210.1:0-2447 GCA_041741515.1 Pirellulales bacterium
CGGACGCGGCTGTTCATCGTCATCAGCTCGAACACGCCGAGGCGGCCGCGGTAGCCGCTGCCGCCGCAGTTGTTGCAGCCGCGGCCCCGCATGAAGGTGGCGGCGGCGGCCTGCTCCGGCGTGATCCCCGCGGCGTCAAGCTCGCTCTGCTTGTACTCGTAGGGCGCCTTGCACTTGGAGCAGTTCACCCGCACCAGCCGCTGCGCGAGGATGCCGATGACCGAGCCGGCCACGAGGTAAGCCGGCACGCCCATGTCGATCATCCGCGTCACCGCGCCGGGGGCGTCGTTGGTGTGCAGCGTGCTGAACACGAGGTGACCGGTCAGCGACGCCTGGATGCCCATCGACGCGGTCTCGTAGTCACGCATCTCGCCGACGAGGATCACGTTCGGCGCCTGGCGGAGCATCGCGCGAATGATCAGGGCGAAGTCCAGGCCGATCGAGTGCTTGACCTCGACCTGGTTAATTCCCGGCAGGTAGTACTCGACGGGGTCCTCGGCCGTGATGATCTTGCGGTCGGGGCGGTTCAGCTCGTTGAGCGAGGCGTACAGCGTCGTGGTCTTGCCCGAGCCCGTCGGCCCCGTGACCAGGAAGATGCCGTTGGGGCGCTTGATGATCTGGTTGAAGACCTTGAAGTCACGCTCCGAGAGGCCGAGCTGGCGGACGCCGACCTTGATGTTGTCCTTGTCCAAGAGCCGCATCACGCAGCTCTGGCCGTGGTTGGTCGGCAGCATGCTCACCCGCAGGTCGAGCTCTTTGCCGCCCGCGGTGATCTTGATGCGGCCGTCCTGGCAGCGGCGGCGCTCGCTGATGTCCATCTTGGCGAGGATCTTGATGCGCGAGAGCAGCGCTCCCAACAGCCGCCGCGGCGGGCTGTCGCGCTCGACCAGCACGCCGTCGATCCGGTAGCGGATGCGGATGCGGTCCTCGAACGGCTCGACATGGATGTCCGACGCGCGGAGCTGCACCGCCTCGCCGATCATCAGTTGCACCAGCTTCACGACCGGCGCGGACGCCTCATCGACGTCGTTGTCATCCTCGGTGTCGTCGTTCTCGGTCTCGGTGAAGTCGATCGCCGTGTCCGTGAACTCTTGCAGCATCGAGTCGGCCGACTCGTCGCCCATCTGGCCGTAGTTGCGGTTGATCGCCTCGAGGATGTGCTCCTTGGTCGCCAGCGCGATCTCGATCTTGCGGTTGAGGTTGAACTGCAGCTTCTCGATCGTCTCGAAGTCGTCCGGGTCGCTGACGCAGACCACCAGCGAGTCTTCCTTTTCTTCGATCGGGATGACCGCGTTCTCGCGCGCGACCGACTCGGGCACGAGCTCGACCACCGCCGGCGGGATCGGCACGTCTTGCAGGTTGATGAACGCGAAGCCGTTGAGGTCGGCCCGGGCCTGGGTGATCTGTTCGGCGGAGGCGTAACCGAGGTCGATCAGCACCTCTTCGGGCTTCTTGCCGCTCTTCTTGGCGGAGGCCTCGGCCTCGGTCCATTGGTCGGGACCGATGACCCGCTTTTCGATCAGGAACTTGCCGAGCTTCGTCATGGGGAGCGCGCAGAAGGAGCGGGTCGAGAATCGAGAGGCGCGAAACCTAACGATCAAACCAAGGAGGCCTCAGCCGAGGGCGGAAGCCCGCGGCCGACTGGGCCGACAATTCCCCTGCTCCGTTGGCTGTCGCCTCCGGGTGGGAGCGTCGTAAACCCTTGCTAGTTACAGACTAATGGCGGCCAGCGGGGGTGTCAAACTGCGGAACCCGCGGGGACCAGCCGGGGCGCCGCAGGGGGACAGCTGGGTTAGTTCTGCGGGTTGCTCGGCCCGTCGCCATCGCCCCCAGCCGGCGCGTCCGCTTTGCCTGCTTCGGGTGGGGCGACTAGGTCGTACGAGGGGTGAGGAATCTCTGGATTCACCTCCGACGGATCGACCTCGACTTCCGGGCGCTCCTCCCGAGTTAGGGCCTCCCGGGGGCGTTCACGCTGCTTTTCCCGCGATTTCTCGCCATCCTCGCGCCGCCGATCCATCCGCTGCCGCTCCTCCCGCTGCCGCTGCTCCATCAGCTGGGCCATGGCCGCCGCTTGCCGCTGGAGCCGGGACTCGGCTTCCGCGACCTGACGTTCGAAGCGCTTGGCGCGGTTGTTCGCCTCTTCGACCGCCCGGCGAGCTCGCTCCGCCATTGGGGCGCCTTCGGCCGCTGGGCGTTGATCGCTGGAAGGGGCGCCATACACGGCCGGCTTCGGCGAGCGGTCGTCGGGCCTCTTCTGCTCACGGGCCGACTGCTTCTGGGCGCGGGCCGACTGGCGGAGCCGATCGGACGCTTCGCGAAGCGAGTCGGCTTCGCCGTACAGGTCGGCCCGCTCGAGCTCGTGGGCCATTCGTTCGAGATCGAAAGCCGTGTCTTGGAGCAGTTCCTTCGGCGGACGAGGGGCGGGCCTGTCGTGATGCGGCGGCGGG
>JBGSJY010000211.1:0-13163 GCA_041741515.1 Pirellulales bacterium
CGGCGCCGGTCACGGTCCGGTCGATCACGCCCAGCAGCGCGCCGCCGCGACGGCCGTCGCGGAGCGTCTGCGTCACCTCAAGGCTCCGCCACGTGGCGACATCGATCTGCAGCGAGGAGTCGGCTTGGAACGAGCGCAGACAGTCGATATGAGCGAGCGACGCCTTCTGCGTCTCGTGGAGGTAGCCAAGGATCGCGCCGGCGGCCGACAGGGCGAGGGCGTCGGCGTGCGACGCGGAGTCGAAGCCAAATCCCTCGAGCGATTGCGTCCCGAAATGTTTGCGGAGCGACTCCATCGCCATCTGCACGCCAAACGACCACGTGGGCCGGCGGGTAACGGCCGCGCGGTCGGACGCCTCGGGCGGCAAGAGGGCGTCGCTTCCTTCGGCGACAAGGCACTCGGCGGGCTCGAGGCGCGACAACTCGTCGGCGAGGCGGCGTTCGTCGATCGCGGTGGCGGTGAACTCTCCCGTCGAGACTTCGATCCAAGCTAAGCCAACGAGCGGTCGATGGTCGCCTTTCGGCGCTTTGCCGTCGAACGCGACCGCCGCCAGGTAGTTGCTCGATTGCGGATCGAGCAACCCGTCGTCGGTGACCGTGCCGGCGGAGACGATCCGCGTCACCTCGCGGCGGACGATACCCTTGGCCTCGGTGGGGCCCTTCTCCGTCGGATCGGCCATCTGGTCGCAGACCGCTGCGCGCCGACCGCAGCGGAGGATCTTCGCCAGATAGGCGTCGAGCTGGTGGTGCGGGAAGCCCGCCATCGGCACGGCCTTCGCACCCTTGTCCTTGTCGCGCGTCGTGACCGTGATGCCCAGCAGGCGCCCGGCTTCCTTGGCGTCCTCGTAGAACAACTCGTAGAAGTCCCCCATGCGAAAGAGCAGCAACGCGTCCCCAGAGACCGCTTTGGCCTCGTGGTACTGCTGCATCATGGGGGAGAGCTGAGACATCGAGGCTTGAGGCGTGAGTTGCGGGGCCTGAGACTTGAGGGCTCGGTCGGCAAAGCGAAAAGCTTGGCGCAGGCGCTCTCAAGTCTCAAGCCTCGGGCCTCGGGCCTCGGGTCTACTCGCACAGCGATCGTGTGCCCGGCCCACTCCCGGCGCTGGCGCTTAGGGCTCCCTAACCTCTAGCCTCTCCTCACTGCACCAACTGCTCTTCTTCTCCCGCGGCGTTAAGCTCGATCACGCCGGAGTCCTCGAGGCCGCGGACGATATCGACGATCTTCTGCTGGACCTCCTCGACCGCCGAGACCTTTACGGCGCCGAGGAACTCCATTTCTTCGCGGAGCATGTCGCCGGCCCGCTGAGAGATATTGCTGAGGATCTTGTCCTTCAGCTCCGGGCTCGCGCCCTTCAGAGCCAGCGCCCATTGCGAGGTCTCGACCGCCTTGAGGACCTGCTGGATGTCCTTCTGGCTGAGCTTGCCGATGTCGTCGAAGACGAACATGAGGTGGCGGATCTCTTCCACCAAGTCGGGGTCGTCCGCCGAGATGCCTTCTAACAGCGCCCGCTCGGTCGCGCGGTCGATGACGTTGAGCATGGCGGCGACGGCCTCGACGCCGCCGGCGACCTGGAAGCTATGGCTCATCACGTTCGCCATGCGGCGTTCGAGGCCCGCCTCGACTTCGCGGACGATCTCGGGATTGGTCTGCCCCATGGTGGCCATCCGCCGGACCACCGCGAGCTGACGGTCCTGCGGCATGCCACCGAGAATCGCCGCGCTGAACGACGCCGGCAGGTGGGCGAGGATCAGGGCGATTGTTTGCGGGTGCTCATCGACCAGATAGGTCGCGATGTTTTGTGTGTCGACGTTACGGAGGAAGCCGAACGGCAAAGCCTCGATCGACTGGCGGAGTCGGTCGATCGTGTCGGTGGCGTCGGACCCCATCGCGCCTTTGACGAGTTTCTTGGCGAACTCGAGGCCGCCGGCGTCGCCCGAGACGGGGTTCGTCTCCGAAAACTCGCGGATCGCCTCCTCCTGCTCCTCAGCGCTGACGCGCTCGAGCCGCGCGATCTCGATCGAGACCTGCTCGACCTCGCGCGGCGAGAAACGCTTCATGACTTCCGAGGCCTGCTCTTCGGGCAGGCTCATCAGCACGACGGCGGCCTTGTGGAGGCCGGTGGCGGTTTGGAGTGGCACGTGGGCGGACCTCGACGAGTCGCGGCAAAAACTCCGGCGCTTCGTCAGAGGGATCGACCAGCGGGGGCGCGTCGCCTGAGGGATTCTGCCGGTTAGGCAAAAGGAATCGCTGCTAGCACGGCGAGATTGGTTCGAGAAGATTCACCACCAAGTAGCGAAGAAACAAATGATGCAAGTAAGTAGCGACCGTTTGCTCTGCTTCCTCTGTTACTTTGTTCCTTTGTGGTTAATTACTTTGAATCAACTTCGCGGGCGGCTTCGACGGCCCATCGGGCGGTGACGTTCTGGGTGTGGCGGACTTGGCAGCGGATGCGGGCGGTGACCACGGAACTGGGGCGATGCGCGGGCGGCGTCAACGCGCCTTCGTCGCCCCAATAGCGGCACGCCAGGTCCCACCGCTCTTCGTCGGCGATCCAGCGCCAGCGGAGGCCCTCGTCGTCGCGGCAGGTGCGCCCATCACAAAGGACGGCGGCGATTTTTTCGATCGCCACCGCGACGGCCGCCGGGTCAGCGACGACCTCGCCGCCGCTGAGAACCATTTGGCGCACCGCGTAGCAAGCGTCCGCAATGACCTGCGGCGTCGGCGGCTCTTCGATCCGCAGCTGCTGGTAATCTCGGCAGCAGTCGTACACCGCGGGGTGGCAGGAGATGCGGACGCCGTACCAGACGTCGCCCCGCAGGACGTGAAGGTAACGCGACTCGCTATGGGGCGAGATTTCCAGCACGCAGGTGTAGCCTGCCGCCTCCGCGGCGGCGTCGCCAGCGAGGGCGACTGCGAGCGTCGCTTCGTCGCGGCCGACGGGGTTGAGGGGTTCCGATGGATTCACTTCCCAAGGATACCCGGGCCAGCAGCCCTCGTCCCCCGGGGCGGAGCCCGTCCTCCGAAGGCTTCGTCTGCCATCCTCCGCCGCCGCCAGCTAGAATGCCGACGGCCGCGGCCCGACCTCGGCAAAATCCACCTCTGGCGGAGAGCAGTACCTTGCGACGCACCGGCTTCGTGTTTTGTCTTTTCGCCTTGGCACTGGCATCGGTTGTCGCCGTGGCGCAGGACCCCATTGATGAGGTGCTCGACACCCCGACGACGGAGGTGGAGACGGCGACGCCGGACAACCCCGCGGATCAGCCCACTGCTGTCGATTCTGCTGCTGAAGAGCCGGCGATGGACGATGCCGAAGAGCCCGCCCCCCTTGAGCCAGAAGAACCGACGCCCCTCGGCGAAACCGAGCCCACCGCCCAAGAAATAGAAGTAGAGGAGCCGGCCGACGACTCCGACGCCCTTGAGGAAGAGGCTGCGGAACCAACCGAAGCTGATGAGCCGGTCGCCCCCAAGTCCGACTGGAGCGGGATCGTCTCGCGCGCTCCGGCGTTCTTCGCTAAGACGCACCACGCGGTGGTACACCTGCCGATCGCGTTGTGGGTGTTCGGCGCCCTCTTTGTTGTGATCGGGGCGGTGATCCCTTCTTGGCGGACGCAGATCCCGCTGGCCTGCCTGATCGGCGGGACGCTGACTTCCGTAGCCGCGGTCGCCAGCGGCTGGTGGTATGCCGAGTTCGACTACGGCGAGCCTTGGGCGTGGGGCGACGGCTTTGGCGACTGGTCCGAGCACCTCGTGCAACACCGCTGGTACGGCTTCGGCCTCGCGGCCATCTCGATCGCGCTATCGATCATCGCCCTCATCAGCCAGGCGCGGCGGAGCACGGGGCTCGGCGTGATCTGGCGACTCGGGCTGATCGGGCTAGCGCTGGCCGTCGCCTGGGAGGGCCATCTCGGCGGTGAGATGATCCACGGCGAAGGCTTTCTTGAGGACGCCTACCAAGAGTGGATGACCCCCGCGGCGGAAGAGTAACGCCAGTCGCCGAAGACACTCGCCCTCTCCGCAGCGCATGAACGCCGTGACCGGCGTCGGGCGCCGCTTCCGACAGTTCAATCCAACAACAACGCTGCTATGAACATTCCCTCGAAAGGGACGTTGATCGCCGGCTGGGCGTTAAGCGGGCTGCTCGCCCTGTTCCTTTGCGGCCTTAGCGCCGCGGGAAAGTTCACCGAGTGGGACGGCAAAGCCGAGATGATGGACCACATTGGGTACTCCATCCCTCTGATTAAATGGATCGGCGTGGTCGAGATCGCCGTGACGCTGCTATTCCTCTTCCCACCGACAGCGTTCGTCGGCGCGATCCTGCTGACCGCTTACCTGGGCGGCGCTACCGCGACCCATGTCCGTCTCGAAGAGGCCTTCTACATGCCAATCATCATGGGAGTGCTGGTCTGGGTATCGCTGGGGCTCAGAAAACCCGAAGTCTTTCGCCTCGCCTTTCCCTGGGGCGGCAATCGCTCGAGCGAGCCGGCTTAATTCTTGCTCATCACCAATAGGAAAGCCACGACGGGAACAAGCACGCAACGTTCTGCCTAAGGCCGTAGCGTATTTGTCCGTCGCGGCTGACCTTTGCCTCGTCTGAGGGTTTGCTCCTAAAGGAGAATCATCCTCCCGGAAAGATGGCTGACCTCCATGAGAAGACTACCAGCCAACCGAAACGCCTACGCCCGGCGCGCCGATGCGCACACCACCGCCGTAGCCGTTGTAGCCATACCCGTTATAGCCGCCGTAACCGCCGTACCCCCCGTAACGGCTGTAGCCGTAGGGGCTGTATCCGCGATAGCCCGAGCCATAAACGCGCGGGCTGTAGTAGCGATTGCTATAGCCCGCGTTATAGCCGACCCGTGCGCGTCGGAAGATGCTCAGCCGAGCATCGGCTTCACCGCTGGTGGCAAAGATCATTGCGACAGCGCCCAGCGCCGTTGCTGCAATAGAAAGGCCTCGCTTGCGGAACATGTCGCTTCTCCTTATCCGATGGTGGTTTGATTTGTTCGGTGATCCATCACAACCTGGTTCCCTACTGGGATGGACAGGCCGGTGCGCTGGAGCCGTTGTCGGGTGACCGGCGGACTGCAACGGCCACCCGCGAATGAGTGAGAGCACGCCGCGCGCCAAACAAAAAAGAGCCGCCCCCAAGATTGGGGACGGCTCGTGCGTTTTTCGATGTGCCAACTCGCTAGCACTTTGTCGAGGGCTGTCGGGGGACTCAGCAGCCGACGAAGACTCCCACACCCGGCGCCGCGACACGGACACGGCCGTAGCCGACGCCGACGCGAGGCGCAGCGACTACTACGGGTCTGCGGCGGACTACCGGCGCGACAACCACCGGCCCCCTGCGGACCACGGGGCGATAGAAGCGACGGGCCTCTGCGCGGTCCGGCACGGCAAACCCGACGGCTAGGATTGCTAGAACGGCGGCGGTTCGTTTCTTTGCTCGCAGCATCGTGGCCTCAGTTTGGGCTTCGGGGTCGTCATTATGGCGCCAGCACAACGGGCCCCTTCGTAATGCCCGACCGCGTCCCGACAGCCGGGGCGGATTTCGATTCTGCAGGTCCAGGTCCCCTCTCGCGTTGGTCGCTGGGCAACCAGATCGAAGGGGACATGTGGTGCAGGAACACTCCGATTTTACTGCGGCGTCCTCACGGAACACCCCTCAATCGTGGGGGGGCGTGCTAACGCCGCCCCAAAGGCGCCAAATCGGCAGTTCGCCGCGACGGCTCGGCTTTCCGTCGTGCCGAAGTGGCCAGAATGACAGACTGGCGGCGGTTGGTGGGGCCCTGCCACGGGTCGCAAACTGCTGGTACAAAACAGCTTAGAGTTATTCGCTGGCATTGGCGCCCGACTTGCTCACTGGGAGGGCGATTGGGTCACCGGTGCGCCGCGACGCCGTCATTAACACGCTCCCAACGGGCCGGGCGGCCTTCGTCCCCGGCTCGATTGTTCCGAACGCAATTCCATCATCCACCCTAGTTGTGAGGAGTTCGCCGATGGCGACCGCTGCCAAGAAGCCCGTGTCTAGTAAGAAAGGCAAGGTCAAGCTCGAGCCGATGGGCGACAAGGTTGTCGTCGAGCGTGTCGAATCGTCCGACAAGACCGCCGGCGGCATCTTTCTGCCCGACTCATCCAAGGAGAAGCCCAACCGCGGCAAGATCGTCGCCGTTGGCCCCGGCAAGCTGCTCGATGACGGCAAGCGAGGCGAGATGCAGGTGAAGGTCGGCGACGAGGTCCTCTTCACGACCTACGCCCCCGAGACCATCGAGATCGACGACGAGGAGTTCCTCCTCATGAGCGAGAGCGACATCCTTGCCGTCGTGGAGTGAGGCTTGAGGCTTGAGCAACGAGGGTTGTGGGTTCGGGCTCAACCCCACGAGCCCTGTCCCCTCAGGACTCAAGCCTCATCCCATCGTCACCGAAGCCAACTACCGCTCCCATCCGAGCGACCACCCAACTCACACCGGAGTTCTCCCATGGCGAAAATGATCGCCTTCGATCAAGAAGCCCGCGACGCGATGCGTCGTGGCGTGCAGAAGCTGGCCCGCGCCGTGAAGGTCACCCTCGGCCCCAAGGGCCGCAACGTCATCCTCCAGAAGTCGTTCGGCTCGCCGACCGTCACCAAGGACGGCGTCTCGGTCGCTAAGGAGATCGAGCTGGAAGACACCTACGAGAACATGGGCGCGCAGATGGTGAAGGAGGTCGCCGCTAAGACTTCCGACGTCGCCGGTGACGGCACCACCACCGCCACCGTGCTCGCCGAAGCGATCTTCATCGAAGGCCTCAAGGCCGTCGTCGCCGGCGTCAACCCGGTGCAGATGAAGCAGGGCATCGAGAAGGCCGTCGAAGACATCACGGCCGAACTTAAGAAGATGTCGATCAAGGTCAAGTCGACCCAAGAGATGGCCCAGGTCGGCACGGTCGCCAGCAACGGCGACACCGAGATCGGCGAGATGCTCAGTAAGGCGATGGAAAAGGTCGGCAAGGACGGCGTGATCACCGTCGACGAGGGCAAGTCGCTCGCTACCGAGGTCGAGTGGGTCGAGGGCATGCAGTTCGACCGCGGCTACCTCTCGCCCTACTTCGTTACCGACCAGCAACTGATGGAGTGCGTCCTGGAGGACTGCTACATCCTGGTCCACGAGAAGAAGATCAGCAGCATCAAGGACCTCGTCCCCGTGCTCGAGGCCGTCGTCAACAGCGGCAAGCCGCTGCTGATCGTCGCCGAGGACATCGAGGGCGAGGCGCTTGCCACGCTGGTCATCAACAAGCTGCGCGGCACGTTCCCCGTCGCCGCGGTGAAGGCCCCAGGCTTCGGCGATCGTCGCAAGGCGATGCTCGAGGACATCGCGATCCTCACCGGCGGCCAGGCGATCTTCGACGACCTGGGCATCAAGCTCGACTCGATCGGGCTGGCCGAGCTGGGCCGCGCCAAGAAGGTCATCATCTCGAAGGACAACACGACGCTCATCGAGGGCGCCGGCAAGTCGAGCGACATCAAGGGCCGGATCGACCAGATCCGCCGGGAGATTGAAAACTGCACCAGCGACTACGACCGTGAGAAGCTCGAAGAGCGGCTCGCAAAGCTGTCGGGCGGTGTGGCGAAAGTCAATGTCGGCGCCGCGACCGAGAGCGAGATGAAGGAGAAGAAGGCCCGCGTCGAAGACGCCCTGCACGCGACGCGTGCGGCCGTCGAAGAGGGCATTCTTCCCGGCGGCGGCGTCGCCCTGGTCCGCTGCTCGGCCAAGGTCAAGCCCACGGGCCTGACCCACGACCAAGAGGTCGGCTACCAGATCGTCGTCCGCGCGTCGCAGTCGCCGCTGAAGGCGATCGCCGCCAACGCCGGCAAGGACGGTGGAGTGGTCTGCGAGAAGGTCGCCGACATGAAGGGCGGCGAGGGCTACAACGCCGCGACCGATAAGTACGAGGACCTCGTGAAGACGGGCGTCATCGACCCGGTCAAGGTGACGCGCACGGCGCTGCAAAACGCCGCGAGCGTCGCGACGCTGCTGCTCACGTCCGACGCGTTGATCGCCGAGGCCCCAAAGAAGGGCAAGGGCGCTGCGGCGGCCCCGGGCATGGACGATATGTATTGATGCGGCCTGCGGCCGCGAGGCTTGAGGCGTGAGGCCTCAGGCTTGAGAAGAAACGACGAAGCCGCCGGCGAAAGCCGGCGGCTTTTTTTGTGGTGGCGCTGCCCTCCGCTTACACACCGCCCAGGACCGCAGCTAATCAACCCCGGAGGGGCGCCGAGCTCTAAGTCCGTCCGCTCCGTACATTCGTTACGACCGCGATAATCGCTATGGGTTTGAGATCATTTCCTCCACAGCCCTGTGCAGTTTGTTGTCAACCAACTCGGCGTGATTAGCGTGGGAAGTAGGGTTCTTGTAACCGTCTTCGCGTAACGTGGGCGTCCTTCTCGGCGGTTGCTGTCTCTCCTTCTTCTCCGAGTTGCACCTAATGAAGCTTTCTGTCTCGCGTTTTCTCGCCGGCGTCGCGGCGGCCTTCGGCTACATCGCCCTTGCTACCGGCGCATCGGCGGCCACGGTCGTCGTCACGGGCTTTGAAGCCCCTGTCGCCATGCCCAGCGCCGGCCTTTGGTACGGCGCCGACATCCGTGATGGCGGGACCGCCTCAGTTGTCGATCTGACCGGGTTGAGTGGTAACCTCGAATCGAATCAGCCGCTCCCGACAGGCGCCGCTAAGCTGACCACCGGCTTGGCCAACAACGACAAGGCGGAAGTCGCCACCTACGCCGACTTCGGCGATGCGGCCACCGTCCTCAGCACCGCCATCTTCGGCTACGACTATTACAAGCAAACGGTCGCCGGCGGCAATGCTTTTGCCGCCCCGTCAATGAAGATCGGTGTCTTTTCGGCGACCGGCACGGGCGACAACTACGGCCAACTGGTTTACGAGCCGAACTGGAACCAGCCCGGTGGCGGCTCGCAGCTGGTCCCGGCTGACGCCTGGCAAGCAGTGAGCATCGACGCCAACACCGGCTCCGGCAGCGACGCGTCGGGCGGTTGGTTCTGGACGGGTGGCTTTGAGCTCGCCAACGGCGCCGGCGGCCCGCCGCTCCGTTCGCTCGCCGAGTGGGCGACCGCCTTCGCTACGTCCGACCCGACGGACTTCGCCAACGCCCGGATTGTGAGCCTCTCGATGGGGGTGGGCACCTACAATCAGGGCCAGGTCGGTTACTTCGACAACGTCAGCATCAACGTCCCCGGTGGCCTAGCGACTACCTTCGACTTCCAGACGATTCCCGAACCGACAAGCGCCGTGCTCGCCGCGGCGTGTTGTTTGCTGGTTGGGGCGCGTCGTCGTAAGTAAGTGTCGGACGTTCTGTTAGCTGCCTAATACTTGGGAAGCCGCCGGCGTTGTGCCGGCGGCTTCTTTTTTAGGTGGGGGCCGGGGCCTTCCGTTGTCGGCCGAGGCGTTTCATGCAAGATGAGCGGTTTATGACTCAGTTGCCGGGTCGATTCGGGGGTTAATTGATCACGCCCTCCGTGCGCTCAATCGTCCTTTCACGAATGCCCTTGTCCATGCTGTCTCGCTGCTTCGCCACCTTTGCTTTGATTCTCGTAGTCTCCGCGATGGCTTCCGCCGCGGAGACCGCGCAGCCGCCGATTGTGGTGTTCCTTTCGGATGACCACACGCTGCTCGACTCGTCGGTCTATGGGTCGGAGGAGATCCGCACGCCGAATATGGAGCGGCTGGCGGCGGCGGGGATGACCTTTGATCGGGCGTTCGTGGCGTCGCCGTCGTGCGCGCCGAGCCGGGCGGCGTTGCTGACGGGGCTGATGCCCTCTCGCAACGGGGCCGAGCCGAATCACTCGCGGCTGCGTAAAGACATCAAAACGCTGCCGGCGTACCTGAAAGAGCTGGGCTACGAGGTTGTGTCGTTCGGCAAAGTCGCGCACTACAACCAGGTGCTCGAGTACGGCTTCGACCTGGCCCGCGACTTCAACTACCACGAGGACAAGTGCGTCGATGACGCGATCGAGTGGCTCGAAGCGCGTGATAGTGATAAGCCGCTCTGTCTGTTCGTCGGCACCAACTGGCCCCACGTCCCCTGGCCGAAGCCGCAAGAGTTCAATCCACAGGACACCCAAGTCCCCGACTGGCACGTCGATACGCCCAAGACTCGCCAGGCCCGCGCCAAGTACCTGCAGGCCGTCCGTCGGATGGACAACGACCTCGGCAAGGTCTACGACGCTGCGCTTGCGAAGCTCGGCGAAGAGACGCTGTTCGTCCACACCAGCGACCACGGCGCGCAGTGGCCGTTCGGCAAGTGGACGCTCTACGACGACGGCATCCGCACGCCGCTGATTGTGTCGTGGAAGGGCCGCGTCGCCGAGGGGGTGCGGATCAATGCAATGGTGTCGTGGGTCGATATCCTGCCAACGCTGATCGAAGCCGCCGGTGGTGAAACGCCTACCTCGCTTGACGGCAAGTCATTCCTCCCCGTGCTGCGGGGCGAGACCGACACGCACCGTGATGCGATCTATACCACCCACAGCGGCGACGGAAATTCAATGCGTACCCCTCGCGCAGCGTCCGCGACGCACGTTACAAGCTGATCGTCAACCTGCACCCCGAGTTCCGCTTTCAGTCGCACGTGACGCTCGTCGAGAAGGACGGCGGCTACTGGCGGAGCTGGGTCAACAAAGCCGAGCGCGGCGACGCCGACGCCGCCGATAAGGTGCGGCGCTATCAGGAGCGTCCCGCCATTGAGTTCTACGATTTAGAAAGCGACCCGCACGAGCAGAACAACCTCGCGGATGAGCCCGACCACGCCGAGCGCCTCGCGGCGATGCGGGCGCGGCTCGAAGCCTGGATGCAGAGCCAGGGGGACCAGCAGAAGGTCTACGGCAATCCCAACTTGCTCTCCGAGCCGGCGGGGCGGATAGAGCCGCGAAAACCGAAGCGTGAATCCGCTAGGCAACCCGGCGTCTAGGACTTAGACGCAAGACGCTGGAGTTCAACCGCCCATGCGGGCGTCTCGCGCAGGTACGCCTCGACGTGCTTGCTGCGGCTGAAGTAATACCACGCATTGAGGCCCTGGGCCGCCACGCTCACGAGGATCACCAGCCCATAGAACATCGCCACGAGCGGACGGAGCATCGCCTCGAACTCCTCGCCCGACCCCAACAGCTCGCGGAGCTCGGGATGGGCAGTGAACTCCGCCGCGACCGCGCTGTCGCCAAAGAGCGACGTCGCGATTTGCCAGAGGCAGTAGCCACTAACCAGCGCCAGCAGTGCGACTTGGTTCCAACCGAGAAGCGCCGGCGCCTGAGGATCTAACTCCAGCAGACGGCGTCGGCCGCGCAGCTCGTTCCAGGCTAGCGCCGCCAGCGCCACCGCGATAATCAAGCCGACGAGGCTGCCGATTGCGAACGGCGCCGACAAAACCGCGAGGATCGCCATCGACCAGCCGTTGAACGCCGCCACGCCCGCGGCGCGGCGGATCGGCTTGGCCCGGCGGGCGGCTTCTTCGAGTTCATGCTGCTGCGCAGCCGTCAGCGGGGCGACTGGCTCAGCGGCGGGCGGGGTGGCCTCTCGATCGGCAGCCATCGATCCACTCCCCGCGTTCGCGAATCCTCATCCTACCAGCATAGCCTATTGGCTCGTCAAGATTTCACCCTCGGAGCGGTCGATCGTCGCGCCGAGGCCGTCGAGGTTGAGGTCGACCTCGTCGTGGCCGAGGGGTTTTTGTGAAATGGCGCCCCGCACATCCGCCTCAATCCGCGCAGGGGGCCGGCGTCGCACCGATCCATCGCGCCCACCTGCAGCCGACGCAAGTCGCTTCCGAGCCGCGACGAAGTAACCTTGAGATGCGGCTTTCGACGCTCCCCCCCCTCGGCCCGGCGGTTCGCGGATGCTCTCGGTCTCTCCCAGCGCCGGCCTCACGACATCGCTGGTGTCCCAGAATAAGCGCGGCCTCAGTATGGTGGCGCGGTCGCTCGAACGGCTCTCGACCGGCAAGCGGATCAACCACGCCAAGGACGACCCGGCGGGGCTGATCGCGGCCGAGCAACTCCGCGGCGAGCTCACGGACAAGAAAGCCCAGCTGAAGACGTCGCGGCTCGATCAGTTGTCGCTGCGTCAGCACGAGTCGCGGTTATCGGTCGTGCAGCGCAGCCTTAACGACCTTCGTGGCGCCGCGTTGGAGTCGGCCGGTTCATTGGCGGACGAGTTGCAACGGCAGGCGCTGCAGCAATCGGCCAATGCGACGATCGAGTCGTTGGATCGATTTGCACCGAGGGAGTCGCCCAGAGGGCTTTACTCACTCGCCGAAGGGGGCGACGCCAACCTCATCGACGGTGACGCGACCCTCGCCGAGCAGATCATCGACGACGCCAACGAGAGCATGCTGCAGGGCCGGGCCGGACTTGCGGCGGACTCGCGGGCCATCAATTACGAGCAGCAGGCGATTCAAGACCAGGTCGTCATCACGACCGAGACCCTGAGCATGATCGAGGACGCCGACTTCGCCGAGGAGTCCTCCAACCTCGTCCAAGGTCAGGTGCTCACGCAGGCGTCCGTCGCCGCGCTGCGGTACGCTCAGCAGTCGCACATCGACGTGATCGGCGACCTGCTGGAGCGTCTCGACGAAGAAATGTAGGAGGCGTCTCCGACGCCGATTTCACGCACCACGCCGAGTTCGGCCAAGTGACCGGAATCGGGGTCTGGGGACCCCTCCCACCGTTTCTTACAGCGACTAAGGTTTTTCGAGCTTGTCCACGAGGACATAGCTCTTCAGGGGCGAGCCTTGCTCCACCAGATCGTTGAGCACCAGCGCCGCGAGGCGCCGCGCGCCGCTGGGGCTGAAGTGGGTCGTGTCGCCGGCGACTTGTAGCGAATCGCTCGACGCTTGGCCGAGTCCGTCTAACAGCTTCAGGGTGAGCTTGCTGAGGTCCACCATCGCGATTTCCTCTTCGGTGGCGACCGCTCGAGCGGCTTCGGCGTAAGGCTCGTTGCCGGGGTCGGCGACCGATCGACCACCGCTCGGGTCGCACGGGGATCACCGCGCCCGAGCGGGCTTTGACGATCCGCGAGGTGATTGACCCTCAGAGCAAGCCGAGCGACTTCGTTCGCCCGGGACACGTTTTTCCCCTGGTGGCCAAAGAGGGCGGGGTGCTGCGGCGGGCCGGGCA
>JBGSJY010000212.1:0-2268 GCA_041741515.1 Pirellulales bacterium
CCGCGAGCCTGCGGCGCGACTGTCGCGTGCTGGTGGTCGACGACCGCCGCGACATCCGTTTCCTCGCCGGCCGCATCCTCTCGAACGCCGGCGCCAACGTCGAGTACGCCGAGAACGGGCTCGAAGCGGCCGAGCTCGTCGAGCGCCACCTGGCGACGCACACGCCGCCCGACTTGATCCTGCTCGACATGCAGATGCCGACGATGGACGGTTACCAGGCCGCCACCCGCCTCCGCTCGATGGGCTACCAGCGCCCGATTATCGCGCTGACGGCCGACGCCATGCAAGGCGACATGGATCGCTGCCTCAAGAGCGGCTGCAACGCCTACCTGAGCAAGCCGATCGAAATGGAAAAGATGCTGCGGATGGTGGATGAGTATTTGGCGGAGAGCGATCACTGATCGCCGCATGTCAGTCTCTCGCTACGAAACGGCTGCGAACCTCGGCTCACGACTTCCGCAGAGCGTTCGGGACCCGTTGGTCCACACGAGTGCAGCCGGCGCTGCTCCGTGAACTTATGCGACACCAAGCGATTGAGACGACGATGCGGTACTACGTGGGCTTACGGGCCGAAGACATCGCCAGGGAGCTGCGGGACGCTTGTGCGAGTCACACTGAGAGGAGCGAACCACCGGCGAACGTCGAGAAGGCTAAACGTTCGTCGCCAGTGTCGCATCCAAATCATCGACCTTGAACGACACCGCCGCACACCACGCCCCGAAGCTGCCCTCTGCCGTTACGGCATCGCACCTCGAAATCAGTTACGCTGAGAAGTTGCACGCCGACGCGTCGTAGACCCCGGGCGTGTCTCGCCGAGGTGATTTCAACTACGGCGAATTTGCCGGGTCTCGTAGCCGCCGTGGCTGATGCCGTCGACGCAAATCCACGGCGACCAGATGCTACCAAGTGGGGTCGCTGCGTTTGCAAGAACGCAGCTACTGGCGTAAACTGCGGCTATACATATAGCCTTTCGGGGGATATCCGATGCATAGCGTTGGTCGCAGAAATCTTTTGTTGCTTCTCGGGTGTTTCTTGGGCGTCGCCTGTGGCCCTCTACAAGCCGCACCGGCAATCTTCGTGGACTTTAGCGACTTCTTCAGCGGTTCGAGCGGCGTGTCTCTTGCCTATCCACCGATTGGCGTTTCATCCGACGGATCGACCGTATTCGGTCAGTGGTCGCCGCAGCCGAGAGTAGGGCACTTCGCCTTTAGATGGCGACCGGGAGAGCTTCCCGAAACGCTGTTTACGGACGACGACACGTTCTTCGATGGAATTGCACTCGCGGGCATCATTGGGGTAGCAGATGATGGATCGGCATTTGTTAGCCATTGGAATTCCGAGTTGCCGAATTCGACGGAGGAACCTTTTCGATGGACAGAAGCTGGAGGGCCCGAAGGGCTTGGAAGTCTGTCGGCTGGCTACTACCTAACTCCCTGGACACTAGCCGATTCACTGTCTGGAGACGGACGAACCGTTATCGGCGCGACGAATGACCCACCGGGATTCAGTGGCCCCTTTCAGTGGACAGTAAGCGATGGATTGCAGCCGCGGAATGATGGAAGGCGTAGCCTAAACTACGATGGCAGCGTCGCAGCAGGGAGATATGAAGGTCGTGCCGCTCTTTTTACGGAAGCTGGTGTAATGCCTATCGGGCCACCCGAATCCGTCGGAGAGCTAATTACATCCGATGGGAATTTCGTTCTAGTAAGGACAGGAGACTTTGGCGGCTCCATCAGGCAGCGATTCCTGTGGTCCCAAGGTGATGGACTTGTGGAGATTGAGCCTCTAGCTGGCTCCGTGGAATTCGATGTTGAGGACATTTCGGATGACGGCAGCACGGCAGTCGGTTATTGCGATGGGGGATGTATTTGGAGACGTGGCATCGGCAGCATGAGTATGGAAGACTATTTCCGCGACGAACTTGGTCTTTCGGAGATCGTTTCTCAGATAGATCTGGGACGTGTGTACTCGGTATCTGCCGATGGACGGGTTTTCGTTGGCGAGGGCCGCAATCTGACTAGTGGAAAGCGAACCAGTTGGGTTGTGATGCTAGTGCCGGAGCCTGGGACAAGCACACTTGTTGTTGCTAGTCTGGCCTTGCTCTTGTGCAGTCAAGGCAAACCACGGAGTAACCCCTCACCCACCTGAAGTGGTCTAGCGCCCTAGCTTGCGTTTGGTTATGCCATGGGCATGGCCGAGTTGTCGAGAGAAGCGGGTGAGCTGCGGAGGGTCGTCGAGTCGATCCGTCGGGGGACGTTCGGCGAGGCG
>JBGSJY010000213.1:0-1803 GCA_041741515.1 Pirellulales bacterium
CGCCTCGCCGAACGTCCCCCGACGGATCGACTCGACGACCCTCCGCAGCTCACCCGCTTCTCTCGACAACTCGGCCATGCCCATGGCATAACCAAACGCAAGCTAGGGCGCTAGACCACTTCAGGTGGGTGAGGGGTTACGAATCATGTTCGCCAAAGGATTGGCGCTCGGCTGCGCCTTCGCGGTGGCCGGCGCTTGTAACGCTGCGGAAGAGATCGACCTGCTGCTAGGCGATCTCGAAGTCGCTCCCGCCGTCGAAGAGTGTTGCCTCCTGGAGGATTGCTCGATCGACTTCTGCGAGCGATTCGCCGATCGCGATTCGATCTGGTTCGCGGGAGTCGAGGCGACGTTCATGGACGTCCGCTCACGCACGGGGGGACGCATCACGGCGTCGTTCGACGACAACACCACGGCCGGCACGGAGATCGCCTTCCGCGACGGAGACGGCATTGAAAGCACGACCCTCGCGCCGCGGTTCTGGCTGGGGCGTCAGTTCGGCGAGAAGTGGGGAGTCGTCGGTCGCTACTGGCGGCTGGAAGACACCGAGCAGATCCGGCCCAACCTCAACACGGCCCTCGTCACGACGCCGCTCCCGACGTTCGGCACGTACGAGGAGCGCGACCGCGTCGAGGCCTACACCGTCGATGTCGAGGGGATCCGCACGTTCCGGCCCGGGAAGTGGAAGTTTGACACCACGCTCGGGGCGCGGCACCTGTCGATGACGACCGAGTCGCAGTTGCACTCCTTCGGCGTGATCACTTCGGGCAATTTCGTGAACCTCTTGCTCGCCAACGGCGACCAGTTCGAGGGGACCGGCGTCACGTTCAGCCTGACCGGCCGGCGCCAGATCGGCCGCTCGCCGATTTACTTCTTCGCGAGCATCCGCGGGACCAACGCCTACGGCACAACCGACTCGTTCGGTCGCGCAGCGGGAGCCGTAGCAAGCTCACCGAGCGCGCCGCTGGTGGGCGCCGCAACGGTGACTCGCAACAACGCCGACGCACGGATGGAGATCATCGAAACCCAGATCGGCCTCGACATCGAGCACCAGCTCCGCTGCTGTCGCGCCAAGGCGTTCTTCCGCGTCGCGGGCGAGTACCAGTACTGGGAGCTCAACGGCCGGCCAACCGGCGGCGCCGGCTTCGGCGGCACCATCGGCGACCTGACGACCAACTCGTTCGCCTCGGCGGGCCTGGGCGACACCCGGCTGATCGGCCTGGCGCTCAGCACCGGTCTCACATGGTAGCATCGCTTGCTTCCGCTTCATCCCGATCCAGCAGCTCGTCGAGGTGCGCCGCGACGCACTCGGCGAGCACCGGCGGGTTGTAGCCCCCTTCGAGCAGGCTCACGAGCCGTCCGTCGCAGTGGGCGGCTGCGATGTCGATAACGGTCTGGGTGAGGCTGACGAAGTCCTCGACTTCCCAGCCGAGCGAACCGACGGGATCGGTGCGGTGGGCGTCGAAGCCAGCGCTGACGATCACCAGTTGCGGGCGCAGCTTGTCGGCGAGGTCGCCTAACTCGCGGGCGAAGAGACTCGTGCAGCGGTCGCGCGACGTGCCCATCGAGACCGGCAGGTTGACCGTCGTGCCGAGGCCGTCGCCCGTTCCGGTCTCGTCGGCGGCGCCGGTGCCGGGGTAGAACGGCCAGCGGTGAATCGACAAGAAGCCGACGCGTGGGTCGCCATAGAACTCGGCCTGCGTGCCGTTGCCGTGGTGGACGTCCCAATCGACGACCAACACGCGGTCGAGGCCGAGTTCATCGGCGGCGACCCGGGCGGCGATCGCGGCATTGCCGAAGAGGCAG
>JBGSJY010000214.1:0-9640 GCA_041741515.1 Pirellulales bacterium
AACGCTGCAAGGCTCTTGCTATTTGCAATGGGAATGCATGCGATGCATCGTTCTCGCCCTACCTGACGGGTACGTAAGGCGAGAGCAACTGTGATGAGCCGAATCCATGGATGCCGTAAAGGAGCAAGCGGTCCAGCATAAGAAGTCCCTGACGGATTTCAGGAAGCGGACCCGCAGCAGCTCGAACCCGGCCCGGCCGTCTATTCGGATTTTGGACAACTTGAGCCGACTCATATGCCCTTCGGTTCGATCGTTGCTCCATGTTGGCTTCAACGCCTTTCTCGCAGGGGCTGCAAAGTTCCAGCGGTGGGTTGCAAGCGAGTCCTTAGGTGAACCGTCGAAGCTCTTGGGGAGGTGCCAGCGCGGCTACTGACCCCCGTCAAACCTGCGGAGGCTTCATCGTTCTCCACGCCGAGACGTTTCACTTCTCACCTGATTTTGCAGCGCCAAAAATAACCCTTGGCATGTCGGTTCGACGCAGGTTACGCCGGCCGGGTATCCGCAGAGGTCGATCCGACACTGACGATCGTAAGTCAGCGTGAGTGCTCCGGATGGACCAACGTCAGCAGCTTGCCAGGGATGAAGCCTTCCGTCTGGCGAAAATGATCAGTCCAGTGAGTGCGAGCAGTAATGCGTTGGGCTCGGGCACTTCGGTTCCAAGATTCTCAACGTTGCTCAAGAAGCCATACTTTGCCGCCCACAAGTCGTAGTCGGCGGGCCCGACGACGCTGTCACCGTTACCCCGGTATCCGAGCAGAGCCTCCGAACCATTGAGGTTGTCCCGCCATACGGTGTAGTCCGCCGCGTTGATAAGCCCGTCACCGTTGAAGTCCCCTGGCAAATCCCGCACCAAGGTCAGCGTTGCCGTTGAATCGAAGTAGTCATTCCCAGGCGAGTACGCGCCGTTCAAGTCGAAGCTAAACGCCGAACCGTCAGTCAGCATGCCCGATAACGTCACGTTCCGGTCGGTGAGCTCGAAGGCCGTGTACAACTCGAGAAAGTCGATCTCGACACCGTCGATAGCAAACGAAGTTCCGTGCACTTGCACGACGCCGTCATGTCTCGCAATCACGGCCCCCTGAACCGCACCGCCGGTAATCGTCAGCGTACCGTTAACGACCTCGACGGCCCCGACGACAGTGCCGCCTGTTAGGAGGGCCTCGCCAACCGAGTCGAGATACAGAGTGTTTGAAAGTTCTGCATTCCCCCCAATCTCGACTCTTGAGCCGCCAACAACACTTAATCTGCCGGCGACTGTCCCCCCGGTTATTCTGCCGACGCTGCCGTCTGTTGCGGACACCCTCGCCACAACGCCTCCCGTCATCTCAACCGACGAATGCGCGGTCAGTACGGATCCTACCGATCCGCCCGAGATGCTTAGCATCGACTGGTCGTACCCAGAAAGACCGTCCCCGATGGCGCCACCCGATACGTTCACCATTCCCCCGTACACAGCGAGGTTGTCACCAATCGAGCCAGCGGAAACATCTAATTCACTGGCTCCGAGAACGCTCACACCTGATCCCAAGGCGCCGCCGGCGACTTTTACCGAAGAGTCAACGATGCGAAGCCCGTCGCCAGCATCGCCTCCAAGCATATTGAGAGTCGCATCGACTACGAAGAATCGATCCCTTAGTTGCCCGCCTTCAATGAGCGTGAGAGACTGCCCGGCGCGTAAGGCCGAGCGAGCATATTCGGTGCTGATAGTGAGGGGAGAAATTGAGTAGGTCGGGACAGCGGTCGAATGCAGTCTCACCTCCGACAGGCTGTCGCCTAGAAGCGGGGAAAAGACAAAAACCGACCCGTCTTCCAGAGTGCCGCTCAATACGTCGGAAGGAGCGAGCGTCACGAAGTTGTCGGTAATCTCCGAACCATTAACGACGAACTCACCGCCCGAGAGCGTCACGTGACTGCCCGGCCTCGCAGAGAACCATCGCCCGAAGCGCCCACCCGAGATACTGACCTCGCTGCCAGATTGCGCCCCAAACCGCTCGCCGATCGACCCTCCGGACACGATGACTGTGCTGCCCAGCTTGGCGTTGAATTCTGCTCCAAAGTCGCCACCTGAGACGTCAATCGTGCTTCCCGCGTTAGCGGCAAAGCGGCTTCCGATGCTCCCACCGGAAACCTCAACGTGTCCGCCAGCGCTGGCATACGACGCGGAGAAGCTGAAGCCAACGGAACCGCTGCTGATCTGCACACGGCCCGCGGAGCGCAGTTCAGTGACGACTCCACCGGCAATGTCCGTCGTGGAACCGGCCGCCGTTTGAAGTGATTGGACGGATCCCCCAGCCAGGTAAAGATCGCTCCCGTCCTCGGCCTCGATTTTGCCGATGCCGCCCGATGTCATGGAGAGCGAGACGCCCGAGTGAGCCACCACCTCTTCCAGACTCCCGCCCCCGACGTTGAGCACGGAGTCGAAGGCTTCGATAGCGCCATCAACACGCCCGCCGGTGAAGTTGGCGACGCTTCCTTGTTCGATTCTGATGTCGCGGAATCGCTCGCTCACAGTCCCACCGATGACGTTCAGGACGCTCCCGCCTCGTACAACAAGCCCTTCTCCGACCTGCCCTCCTGTCACATTGAGGACACTCCCGGAGTTCACCAGTGCGTCGTTCCCAACGTATCCTCCGCTCACTGAAAGCAGACTTCCGGAGTGCGCGTGCAACCCATAGGCGACCGACCCACGAGACACGGAGAGGGTGGAACCGTACAACTCAGCCGAACTCGCCAGCTCCCCACCGTCGATCACGACGGTTGCGTGGATCGCCGCGAAGTCGGGTTCCAACACTCCCCCGTCTCGAGCGATCACGGTTTGTGCGGCCCGGATGCTGGTCGGTCCGCCCCCTCCGGCGACGACAATCGGCGTCGTGTCGATGGCGGGCAGCGGCGCCGCGAGCAATTCGACTTCGGCGATCGAGTCGGCTGCCGCGGCGGAGAATACAAAAGCCGAACCGTCCGCGAACGTTCCTGTCAGGATGTCCCCTTCGCCGACTGCAACTGTCGGTCCTGTTGGCGCGACGCCGTTGAGCAAGAACTCTCCGCCGATGAGGGTCGCTACGCTGCCCGGTAGCGAGCGAAAACGCCTCCCAACCACACCTCCCGACAAGCGCGCTTGGCCGCCCGACTCAGCCAGCAGGTTTTCGGCGATTCTTCCGCCGGAGAGGTCGAGCACACTGCCGGCGCCGACCCTAACATCACTGCCCAGTTCCCCCCCGGACATTTCCAGGGTACTGCCCGCGATAAGGCGTATGTCGTTTCCGATCATCCCTCCCATAACACGCACATCCGAGCCGATGAATCGAGCCTCCGAGAGCATCCAAGGCGTGCCAGCTTCGCCCCCTAGGTACCCTGATTCTACAACGACGGTCGAGTTGTACGTTTCCAGGCCGCGTTCGACTGTGCCTCCTGAGATCGTCAACGCGGCATCGACGACCGACAAGGTCCTGCCGAGCCGTCCACCCTCGATTACGGTCACCATCTGTCCAGGTCTTACGCCTCGGAGATTGCTCGGCGCAGCGGTGATGATCGGCGTAACTCCATAGGTGGGCACGGTCGATGCGGTGAGGGCATAGAACGCGTCGTCCCCCACCAACGGTGAGAAGACGAAAGGTGATCCGTCTTGGAGCGTTCCGGTCAGCACATCGGTTGGACCGAGTCGGAAGCCAGACGCAGTCGTTGGCAGGCCATTCACCCGGAACTCGCTGCCGACTAGTGTCGCAACACTAGCGTTGATTCCGGCTTCAAAGCGTCCTCCTCGGATATCGACGTGGCTGCCGATGAAATGTCCGGCGATAATGCCGCCCGAAACATCCACCGTGCTTCCCACGCCACCCAGGAACGTAGACTCGACAACTCCGCCCGAGATGTTCACGACGCTGCCGGATTCGACCGAGACGTGGCTGGCCCTTCCGCCGGCTATGTTCAGTTCGCTACCACTGCGGGCTTCGAACCCACTGATCGAGCCGCCCGTGAGGTTCACTTGGCTCCCTTCGTTGGCCTCGAACCCAGACCCGATCGATCCTCCAGAGATGTTGATGATCGCCTTGTCGTTCGCCTCGCCGTAGGAGCCGAGTGAGCCGCCGGTGATGTTGATAACGGTTGTCTCTTCGCTGCCAAAGTAGTTGCCGGCCTCGAAGAAGCTCCCCACCGACCCGCCGCTGATCGTAACTCGGCTGCCGGGTCTCGCGTCGAACCGGCTCCCGACGGTCCCGCCGCTGATCTGGACAAGGCCGCCGTCCACCGAAAGATCGGAGCCGACCGTTCCCCCCGTGACGTTTAGGGTACCCGCGCCGGTACGGAAATCGTTGCCGACAACGCCGCCGTTCGACACATTCAGCGTGCTGCCGTTGCGCAGCCCTCTGAGATTGCCGACGACGGTAGGCGGCGCATTGGTGACGCCGCTAGGTAAGTAATTCGTGGGCTGTGCCACGGACTCGGCGGCGAGTAACAAGACAAGCGTCGCGGCAGAAGCTCCGACAACAGCGATGGTGATACGCATTGCGGAGCACGAGTTTTAGCAATGAGGCCGCGTAAGTCCGTCAAACTAATTGGTGATAGCGCGACATGCAAGAGAACTAGGGTGGTCTTGAGTGGAAGCGTCGCGCAAGAGCAAGCATTTGAGAGCAGGGAGCAGCCCCTGCGGTGAATCATGGGTCCTACCCCAAAGGACGATCGCCAGTGAGGGAGATAACTCGGTTTAGGACGCTCGCGACAGACTACCTGCCTACGACCGAATCGACTTCAGCGGCCCCGGAGTGGTTCAAACCCCCAGGGGTGGCTTCGAACCAGATAGTAAAAAGCGACGCCGAGGATCGTCGTCGGTCTGACCGACATCGGAGGGTACCGCGCTCGCGCGAAGCTAAGCAGGACGTAAACGCCGCCTCGAAATCCGACCGGCACCAAACCTGCGGAGGCTTCATCGTTCTCAGCAGATTTGAAGATGTCGAGTTGAGGCCTGCGAGTGGGGGGAGGACCTCCTGAGGCCCGAGCTTCTCGACGAGTAAACATTGGCGGGCGAAACGTATGAGCTCCGCGTGGTCCCTACGTCGGCTGAGCCTCACGGAGGCTGCTTGAGCAGACAGCTCGCAGCGTACTCCGACCCACCACCGCGGGCGGCCGATTCGGGAAGTTGCCCGAAGTAGCTTGGGTGTGCCCATTAAGTTATGGTCTAGTAGAGTGCTGGATCCGTGTCGGGCGTTTGCACTCGGGGAGGACGATCATGCGAACCTATGCTGTTTCCGGCTTCGTCCTGCTCACCATCACGATGGGCGCCGTCCTCGCGGCGGCCGCCGCCCAACCCGGCCAGCTCGCCGCAGCGGACACCCCATTCAAAGAGGCCCCGCTCACCATCTCCGTCAGCACGGTAGGCCAGTTCTCCAGCGGCTCGTCTTGGCATCTCATCGTTAACTCGGCCGGGCAGGCTGAGCTGACGATCGATACGTTCCCCGACCGGACGTCCAAACGATTCCAGTTGTCTCAGGAGCAGTTAGACGAGTTCCGCACCGCCCTTACCGCGGAGCGGTTTTTCGAATTGAGCGGCGAGTATGGGCAGAAGCTCCCCGGCGGCAGCGAGTCCACACTGACGGTCACGGCAGGCCGGCATGCGAACACCGTTAGGGTCGGCTACCTGATGAACTGGGTCGCTGCCGACAAGGCCAAGCTCCGCGAGCCCAGCCGGGCCGTTCGCCTGCTCGTCCTGGTCCGCGGGTGGTTCGAGTCGACGGCAGCCGTTGATCTGCGCCCGTTTGACCGAAGGATGCTGGATGCGGCTAAGGAGTCGCTGACAAACCCATCGCCGTAGAGCGTCACCGTGAAACGCTTCGGGTGATCGTTTCGAGGCGCTGAAGTATGCGGTTCACGTCCGAGCACGGACTCGTCCACGCCCCGTGTCAACAACCCTGGGAACTCTAGGCGATCACAGCGGTCACCTCCCATGCAGCAAGCCGACCGATTTCTGTATTCCCTGGTGGTCAGCGGCGGCCAGCGCGGACGGCGGTACATCCTCAAGCAAGCGTACTCGCGTGAGCTGATCGACAAATGGCTCTGCCGGATGGCCGACGTCGACGAGAAGAAGCTCCGCAACGGGCTTGTCTCGCGAAAAGAGTCGCAGCGGCTGTGGGAGGCGGCGAGAACCCTTAACGAGCTTCCGACTGCAGGCGAGTCAGTCGCCCGAGCCAGCAACAGCCGCGAGACTGGTGCTATTGCTGGCGGTCTTGTACCCTCTCGCGGTCGTGACACGTACGCACGTAACCCATCATGGGAACCTGCAAATGGGGAATGATCGACGCGCCTCGCCATTACCTCCGCAAGTCTCGTTGCTCTTTTGTTGACGGCGATCTTTGTTGCGCCCGGCGCCGCCTTAGAGGTTATCTAGGACGGACCAGCTAACGCAACAACAGCCAATCCGCTTTGAGCTTCCGTTCTTGGTTCCGTGCGAATGCCCCGATTCAGCAGTACTTACGGCGGTCGCCAACACGTCTTCCAAGACTTGAAGACCTTGCTTGCCAAAGCCTCTCCGCATCGTAGCGGAGATTGTCTCGCCGGCGTCGCGGCTGAAGACGATTTGGAGCGAGCCGCCGCGCAGCTCGCTCTGGCGGATGTCCCTCTCACACTGTTCCTCCAAGAGCCTGTCGTTCCCTACGAAAGCGACGAGGTCACTCGATTGATTCTCGACGAACACGACACTGAGGCGTTCGCCCCCGTCCGTGGCCTGACAGTCGGTGAGTTCCGTGATTGGCTACTTCGATACGAGTCCACTGCCGAGTCTCTCACGTCTCTCGCCCCGGGCCTGACACCTGAGATGGTGGCCGCCGTCAGCAAGCTAATGAGAAACCAGGACCTCATTCTGGTCGCTAGCAAGTGTCGCGTGATCACTCGCTTCCGGAACACGCTCGGTTTGCCCGGAAGGCTTTCGATTCGGCTGCAACCCAATCACCCCACGGACGACCCCACAGGGATCGGCATCTCGATCCTTGACGGCTTGCTTTATGGATGCGGGGATGCGGTCATCGGCGTCAATCCGGCAACGGACTCATTGCAAGGGGTGATCCGGCTTCAGCACATGCTTGCCGATCTGATTGACGCCTACCAGATCCCAACGCAATCTTGCGTTCTCGCCCACGTAACGACCCAGCTGAAGGCGATTGAAATGGGCGCCCCGGTCGATCTCGTTTTTCAATCCATCGCCGGCACTGAGGCAGCCAATACGAGCTTTGGAGTCAACTTAGCGTTGCTAGATGAGGCTCGCGAGGCGGCGTTGTCGGTCCCCCACGGCGAGGTCGGCGATAACGTGATGTACTTCGAGACGGGTCAGGGCTCCTGCCTCTCGGCAGGCGCCCACCATGGGGTGGATCAACAAACGCTTGAGGCCCGTTCTTACGCCGTGGCTCGCCGGTACGATCCCCTCCTTGTCAACACGGTGGTGGGCTTCATCGGCCCCGAGTACCTGTACGATGGAAAGCAGATCATCCGCGCGGGGCTCGAAGACCATTTCTGCGGGAAGTTGCTCGGCCTGCCGATGGGGTGTGACGTTTGCTACACCAACCACGCTCAGGCGGATCAGGACGACATGGACACGCTCTTGACACTGCTCGCGGCGGCGGGTTGCAACTACTTCATGGGAGTCCCCGGCGCTGACGATGTCATGCTCAACTACCAGTCCACCTCCTTCCATGACAGTCAATTCTTGAGGCAGCTTTTGGGCTTACGCCCGGCGCCAGAGTTCGAAGAATGGCTCCACAAGATGGGGATCGCGGACCAAGAGAACCGTCTCATGCCTACAGGCAGCAACCATCAATTGATCGCCGCCTCAACAAAGATTCGAGCCGCTATCACACCTTAGCGAACCCTCCTGCTGCATGGATCGGCCACCAATAGTCACGAGCGACGCGTGCCGTATGCTTCGGGCGCATACCACGGCGCGTATCGGTTTAGGACGCGCCGGGGGAAGCATTCCTACCAGCGAACTCTTATCTTTCCGACTCGCTCATGCCGCTGCTCGGGACGCCGTCCAGACTCCGTTCGATGCCGAAGGGCTTGCGTCGTCTCTTGTGCCCCTGGGATTGTCATCGATCATCTTGAAGACAGAGGCTGCCGATAAGCGATCCTATCTGCAATATCCCGACCAAGGCCGCTGTCTCGACAATGCGTCGCGTGACTTATTGCGTGGGCTGCGTAGGCCCGAGTCGGGGTACGACCTGTCAATTACGGTAAGCGACGGCTTGTCGGCACTCGCTGCGGAGCGGCAGGCAATGCCTCTGCTGACGATCCTCATTCCACTGTTGGTTGCCGAACAATGGACGATCGCGCCCCTGGTCGTCGCCCGATTTGGCCGAGTGGCGTTGCAAGACGACGTCGGCAGCGTGCTGCAGGCACGGATCGGCCTGATTCTGATTGGGGAGCGTCCCGGCCTTGGTTCCCCCGACAGTTTGGGCGCCTACTTAGTGCATACGCCGCGTGCCGGCAACACCGACGCCAATCGCAACTGTGTCTCAAACGTTCGTCCTGAAGGGCTGTCCTTTGAGGCGGCAGCGGAGACGCTTCTCTACTTGCTGACGCATTCACGTTCTCGAAAGATTAGCGGCGTCCATCTCAAGGACGAGCGCATCGTCAACACCGTTCGCGGGCTACCCCCGCCGGCGTTGTCGACGCCGTCCTTGTAGGCGGGTTGAGCACGCGGGCAACGCAGGGGGGACACTTCCCCGTCGGCGCGCGAGCCACGCTTGGTTTTGCTAGACGGGTGGCGGCCACCATCTGACGAGAGCAGTCGATACAAACGGCGGCGACTAACCTTCGGATCGCAGTACCGCATGGTGGGCGAAAAGCCAGCCGTTTGACGCTCAGTACTTGCCGAGGCATTAATCGCCCAAGCTGCTTACGGCCTACGCCAAACCTGCGGAGGCTTCATCGTTCTCCGCGGATTTGGAAAGGCCGAATTGAGGCATGCCAGAGCGATGGAAGACTCTCTTCGGGACGGAACGTGGATTCGGAAATCTGCCCAGGCCGGCCCTGACTCTTGTGAATCCAGAGAGCTGTTGACCGATCGTGAGTACGAGTGCCTAGCCAGTAGCGAAGCTTCGGCGGCGGAAACCCTGGCAATCCGCCTTATCGTTGATGGCGACGCGAACCACGACTCAAAACTAAGCCTATCACGGCAACGAGAATGGCGCCGGGCTCAGGAACAGCGGCAGTGTTCGCAACTGAGACCAAGCCGAAGTTGGCGGCCCACGTCGTGTACTGTGCCGACCCGATGACGCCGCCGTCGGCGTCATTCGGCAGGGTCCCGGCTGGGGCGCCCTCGTAGTCGCGCCAGACCGTGTAGTCCGCCGCGTCGATCCGGCCGTCGTCGTTGTAGTCGCCCACGAGTGGCGGCGTAAGTTCGGTGTAGAGCACCACATCGTTGCCGTCGCCCCCTAGGAACGTGATGAACAGGTCGATGTCGCCATATGTGCCCAGGAAAGCCCCCTCGTCCAGTCCGAACAAGCTCCCTGAAACCGCGCCGGCGATATCGATGATCTCAAACTCGTCGTCGTCGGTCGGAATAAAGTCATCGATAAAGTCGATGCCGAGTAATCCATCGAGAGTCGCAGCGCCGCCGATCTCAAGTACGTCAAACTCAGTGGCCGGCGTGGCGCCGCCG
>JBGSJY010000215.1:0-4606 GCA_041741515.1 Pirellulales bacterium
GCCGCCGCGGGCTTGTCGAGCATCCGCGCGAACGCCGCCCGCAGACGCGACATCGGGAGCGTCGCGGGCGCGTCGGAGGCGCTGCTAGCGGCGGAGCTGTCCATGGAATGCGACGGTAGCCGACGGCCGATCGCGGGCTCAATAGCGAATGCGTCAAACGCCCAGCAGCTTCGCCGTTGTGTGCCAGAGGAGGGTCCCCTCGCCGGCGCGGGGCGTCTCTTCGTCGAACCGAATCGCGGCGACGGAACCTTTGGCGAATCGCACCGACGCGTCGCCGTCGCCTACAAGCACTGCCGTCAGCCGCTCGACATCGGGGTTGTGGCCGACCCAGCAGACACGCTCGACGCCCGCCGCCGCGGACCATTCCAGGAGCAACTCAAGCTCAGCGCCGACCGCCAACGCGTTTAACTCTTCGATCGGGGGCGAATGCTCGAGCCCCGCCGCGATCAACTCCGCCGTCTGCACGCAGCGGACGTAAGGGCTCGTCGCAATCCGTTCGGGCGCGAAGTCACGAGCGGCAAGGGCGGCGACGACATCGCGGTAGCGCTCGATCCCCTCGGCGGTCAGCGGCCGCTGCGAATCGTCGGGCCAGTTGGGATCGCCATAGTTACCAGCCCAGGCATGACGAGCGATGTAGATAAGCATTATTTGAGAATGACCAATGTCTAAGCTCCAATGACCAATGCAGGATTGTAACCTCAACCGTGCGGCAGCGCGTCATTGGTCATAGGAGCTTGTTCATTGGTTATTCCCGCTTTATCGACTCCGCCAGAGGATGTCGTCGTCGATTCCAAGTTCTAACTGTTTGGCTGCAATCTCTTGTTTGAAACGCTTCGCATCGAGAGGATACCCCGCGGTGGGCCGGATACCGGGGACGTGCCTCGCCCAATAATCGTTAAAGGCTTTCATCGACAGCTCGCGCAGTAGCTTGGCGGTCATCGACGCCAGCGCCACCGGCAGCTCGGCTTCGCCCTTGGTGCGGAACGTGAACGATAGGCGTTCGCCTTGCCGGTAGCGACTCACCGCGCGGGATTCGTCGCGGGTCTCGATCCAGCCCTCGGGGAAGTGCTCTTGCAGCAAAGCGCCATAACGATTGCGCCCGCCGTGCTTGTCGAACGTGAACACGACAGGCTCGTCAACGTTGGCGAGGTATTCCTCGTAGAGACGTCGCGCAAGTCCTACTGAGACATGAGACAACGCGGCGCCTTTGGTGCCGTACTCGGCGACAAGGCGATTAAACTCTTCGGGATGCACCATCCGCGCGGCGAGCGGCGTCGCTCCCGAACCATTTGTTAGGCAGGACGTTTCGACCACGCGACGAACGGCCTGGATGTCAGCGACTTCGGCGTCAAGGGGGAGTTGAGGATCGAACGTTTCGTGCCAAGCAATCCTTGGCATCGCTTGCTGAGGGTCTGCCCCGAGTGAGCAAACGAATCTCTGCCATGTGCTGACATGGCCGTACATGGAGTAAACAGCCCGCTCCAACTGGGCGAGCCCAGCGCCCGGAGAATAGACGACTTTGGAGTCGGCGATGAGCAGACGCTTGTCTCCGCGCGTCGCTTTTGCCGTCACCGCATCCGCTAGCGTCTCGTAGAGATCCGCGTGGGTAGTCGTCCACCATCCGGTAGCGGCGACAACGAGCGGCCCCAAATTGGGCCCATACCCTGCCTCGTCAATACCGATCCGCCAATGCTGTCCGTCCATGGGGGCGATTGTAGGGGAACCGCCAAGACGCCAGGAGCGCCGGAGAACGCCAAGAATTCTTTTGACAGGATTAACAGGATCGACAGGATGGATTCTTATCCCGTCAATCCTGTAAATCTTGTCTAGTTTCTCTTTCTTGGCGATCCTTGGCGCTCTTGGCGTCTTGGCGGTTCTACTTTTTCATCGTCGCTACGATCACGTCGCAGAAGCGGTCGATCATCTGGCGGGTGTCGAAACGTTCATGCACGAGCGCCGCAGCGCGGACGCCCATCGCGGCCAGCTCGGCCGGCGGCAGGGCGCGGATCTCGTCGATCGCGCGGATCGCGCCCTCGGTGTCGCCGTGCTCGATGCTCCAGCCAACCTGCTGGGCGGGGTCGTCTTCGCTCAAGAGGTCGGTCACGTGGCTCGGTCGCGGGCCGGCGTACAGGATCGGTCGACCCAGCGCCAGCGCGCCGTACACCTTGCACGGGTGGACGCAGCCGACGACCTCCTGACCTAGCGTCACCAGGTGCACGTCGGCAGCGGAAAGCGAGTAGCGGATCGTCTCGAGCGGCTGGTACGGCAGGCTGATGACATTGGTCGGCTTGTGCTTGGCGATGGTCTCCTCGACCGACTTCTTCCGGACGCCGCCGCCGATGAACATGAAAACGAGGTCGCTGCGGTCCTGCATCCGCACAGCCGCGTCGAGGACCGTCTCGATCGGGTTGGTGAGCGCATGGTTACCGCTGTACATGACGACGAACTTCCCCTCGAGGCCGTGCTCGTGGCGGAAGGGATTCTCGCCGTGGGGGACGCCGCCGTCGTGCTCGGCGTGCGGCCAGGGGGGCATCACCGTCAGTTTGCCAGTGACATCGTGCTTGCGGCAAAGCCGCTCGCCCATGAAGCGATCGAGCGCGACAACGTGGGCGGCGTTCTTGAGGATCCGGCGGTTGAACCAGTCGAAGACGCGCGCCGAGAGCGCCGTCTCCTTGATCCTGCCTAGCTGGATCATTTGGTCCGGGTTGAGGTCCATCGCCCAGTAGGTGATGGGGGCCCGCCGCACGAAGCCAATGAGCACCGCGACGAACGACGCCAGCGGTGGCGACGTGCTGACGAGGATCGCGCCGAGACGCGGCGTGAAGAGACCCCGCACCAGCGCCTGGGCGAGGAACACGACCATTCCGGCGAGCCGGTGGGCGATCGTCTTCTTGCCGAACGATGCGAACGGCATACGCACGATCTCGACGCCGTGGAGCGTCTCGCGCAGCGGGTACTTCTGGCTGGGGTCGTCGAAGCCCCGGGCGGAGGTGATAACACGGACGTCGTAGCCGCGCTCGACGAGCGCCTCGGCCGCGTCGGCCAGGTACTGCCCGACGGCGGTCGGGTCGGGGACGTAGACCTGCGAAAGGACGAGGATACGCGGACGTCCGCCCGGCGGCGACGCTTCGCGGCTCACGTCACGGGGCTCGCGGCGTGGGACGCGGCCTCTTTGCTGGCGAGCGTCAGGTCGTTCTCAACCATCATGCGGGCGAGCTCTTCGACCGTCACCGTTGGCTCCCAGCCGAGTTCGCGCTTCGCCTTCGAGGGGTCGCCCAAGAGGAGATCGACTTCGGCGGGGCGGAAGTAGTTGGGATCGACCTGCACCAGCACGCGGCCGTCGGGGCCGACGCCCACCTCATCGACGCCCTCGCCCCGCCACTCGAGCGGCAGGCCGACGTCGTTGAAGCAGAAGTCGCAGAAGTCGCGGACCGAGTGGGTCTCGCCGGTCGCGAGGATGTAGTCATCCGGCACGTCGGACTGCAGCATCCGCCACATCCCTTCGACGTAGTCGCCGGCGAAGCCCCAGTCGCGTTTGGCGTCGAGATTCCCCAGGTAGAGCCGCTCTTGCAGGCCCACCTTGATGCGGGCCGCGGCGCGGCTGATCTTGCGGGTAACGAAAGTCTCGCCGCGGCGGGGCGATTCGTGGTTGAACAGGATGCCGTTGACGGCGAACAGGCCGTACGACTCGCGGTAGTTGCGCGTGATGTGGAAGGCGTAGGCTTTGGCGGCGGCGTACGGGCTGCGGGGCCAGAAGGGGGTGGTCTCGGTCTGCGGCGTCTCGAGAACCTTGCCGTACAGCTCGCTGCTGGAGGCTTGGTAGAAGCGGCACTCGTGCATGCCGAGTTCGTAGATCGCGCCCAGCAGCCGCGCGGTGCCGAGGCCGGTGACGTCCCCGGTGTACTCGGGGATGTCGAATGACACCTTCACGTGCGACTGCGCGCCGAGGTTATAAACCTCGTCAGGCTGCGACTGGCTGAGGACGCGCTGCAGCGACGAGCTGTCGGCGAGGTCGCCGTAACAGAGCTTGAGCTTGCGGTCCTCGACGTGGGGGTCTTGGTAGAGGTGGTCGATGCGGCCCGTATTGAAGGAGGAGCTGCGGCGGATGATGCCCCAAACCTCGTAGCCCTTCTCGAGGAGTAGCTCGGCGAGGTACGAGCCGTCCTGCCCGGTGATGCCGGTGATGAGGGCGACTTTCTGCTTAGAATCGCGAGCCATGAAAACCTCGTGGGAACGCCTTAAGGGAAGGACGCTTTAGGAAGGGAGATAAAGGGGATGGATGGGGATAGGGGGATGGCTGTTCGATAGGTCAACTCGAATAGGAAGGAAGCCTGTTAAGAAATAAGTAGGGAAGGTTTCATACTCAATCTTGAGTTCTGAATTCAGAGGCCGGCGGCAGTCGGTTGCCGCCATCCCCCTATCCCCCCCCTTATCTCCACCATCTCCCTTCCTGAATCTACTATCGGCAGGGCAATCGCATCTAATCGATCGAAGTTGATTATCGCTTCGTAGAGCTGGGAGTGAAGCGTCCCGTGGGGATCGGGGCGGCGGCAGCATTCCTAGCACGGAGGTGGACGCATGGCCCTTACAAGGACGCCTGTAATTC
>JBGSJY010000216.1:0-4148 GCA_041741515.1 Pirellulales bacterium
GCCCTCGCCGCAGACCATCCCCTGCCGCGTGCGGTCGAACGGCCTCGACTGCGTGGCGGGGTCGGCCGTAGCGTGATCGGTAACAGGTACGTCGTAGGCTTGGAGAGCATGAATCGCCTGCATCGGCAGCACGCGTGTGCCGGTGGCGCCGGCGATCATCCGGTCGGCGTCGCCGCGGGCAACGATGCGGAACGCCTCGCCGATCGCCACGAGGCCGCCCGATTCGCGCATCGTCAGCGAGTTGTTCGGGCCGCGGAGGTCGTTGTAGATCGCGATGTGGCTGGCCGGCATGTTCGGCAGGTACTTGAGCATCCACAGCGGCTGCATCTGGTCGAGCCCGTCGCCGCCCCAACGCTCGTAGTCGAACTCGCCCACGTCTGCGCCCCCTTCTCCCCGGGAACACTTCTGGATGGCGTCAACGTAATCTTCGGGCAGCGTGAGCATGTAGTCGCTGCCGAGGACGACGCCGAAGCGCTCGGGGTCCGTGCCGGCCATCCCGCCAGCGTCCGCCAGCGCGTGCTGAGCGGCGGCGACGGCCATTTGGGTCTCGCGGCACATGAGCTTGAGGCCCTTGCGGATCGCCTTCTTAGCGTCCCCTTCGAGCGGGCCGAAATCGTCGATCGCGCCAGTGAAGCCCGTCGCGAAACCGCCGATCCGAGGCGCCATCTCCGACCCTTCTCGGAGCGTCACCCCGCTGCGGCCTTCCGCGAGCGCGGCGGCGAACTCGCCCGGCGACGAGCCGAGGGGCGAAACCAGGCCAACACCAGTGATGACAACGCGGCGCTCAGCCGGCTTCTGCGGATTGCTCATAGTCCGGCTAGTTTACCGTGCCGAGGTTCGGAAGGGAGATGGGGGGATGACTTGGAGATAGGGGGATCGCAAGCGGCTGAGGGCGTCCAACAGACCGCAGAATCTTGTCGGCGAAGCATGCCCTTCCCTTACTTATTCCTTTACAAGTCGGCAGCTTTCCCGGTCGTTTTTCCGTTAGGAGAGTCCATCCCCCCGTCCCCGATTCTATCCCCCACATCTCCCTTCCTACGGCCGCAGGTTAGAGGAGGGTGAAGCCGAGGTGGTCCATCCAGCGGTGGATCCAGGGGCTCGACCAGGGGTTCCAGGTGGGGTAGCTGGCGGACATGGCGGACCACGCTAGCAGCGCGGCGGCAAGGCCCATGCCCAGCCGGCTGCGGCGGAGGGGTTCGATGGCTCGGGGGAGCGTCGCGATCCAGAGCGGCGCCAGCCAGAAGACCCAGCGGAAGCCATTGGTCATGCCGCCGTAGTTGCGGTCGTCCTGCGGCCGCAAGAGGATAAAGAAGACGAGGCACGCCGCGGTCGTGAGGAACGTCGCCCAGGCGAGCTTGCGGTTGATAGGGTCAGCGGCGCCCATCAGGAGGCCCATGCCGGCGAAGCTCAGCAGCCACACAGGCGTGAGCGAGAAGATGCCGTGATGGCCGACGAGAGTATGCACCGCGTAGACGCCCTTGCTGGGTTCGCCACGATCAATCCCCTGGCGGTCGCGCCAGTAGCTCTCGCGCATCTTGCCGCCCACGGTGTACTCGTAGTCGTACCAGTTGTCGTCGGGGTCGGTCTGGCTGCGGTGGGCATAAGGGGGCCTGAGGCTGTTGTGGGCCCAGTAGTTCGTGGCGAAGAAGGCGACCGTGACTATCGCCGCTCCAACGGCAAACCCCTTGAGAGTCTCTCCCGTCCGCGCGTACAGCAGCGACACAGCCACGAGCATCGCCAGCGCGAGGGCGGGCAGTTCGCAGGTCACCATGAAGGCGGCGACGAGCCCGGTGACGAGCGACAGGCCGGGCCGCGGGTTATGCGAGCGAAGCAGCGTTTGCCACAGGTCGCACGTCACCGCGGCGGCCGCCGCGCCGAAGAGGTGATTGTTGAGCACCGGAGTGAACGCCAGCAGCTGTGTGGCGAAGCAAGCCGTCCCCATCGCGAACAGGCGGTCGATGTCGCCCGTGCCGGTGCGTTCGATGATCCGGCCAATCGCGACGAGCATCGCCACCAGCGACCCGCCGTTGAGCAACAGCAGCAGCGTGCGGCCGAGTTCGTAAGGCGACTCGCCGAGCGTCGTGCCGGTGAGTTGCATCAGTACCCAGTAGGGGCCGGCGATCAGCACCATCAGCAGTGGCGGCTTGCTCGAGTACTGGTGCGGCTCGCCGTCGCGGCCGAGGTGCTGCACCATGTCGATGGTGTCCCACGTCGGCTCCTCGAGAAACGGATCGATCTCGTGGTTGCCGTTCTCGGCGATCGCGCGGACCGCCATCCAACGGCTGCGATCGTTGGCGCTGAGGAAGGGCCGTTGGAGCCGAAGTCTACTTTCTACTCCTACGCGACGCTCAGCGAGCGAGGCTTCGACTTCCGGCGCGGTCAGACCCTGCTTCTCGAGCTTCGCCCGCTCGCCTTTCAGGGCGGCATCGACGCGGTACTTCTCCAGCCGCGCCAGATCGACCGAGTTGACCGACAGGATCTTTCCAGCCGCCTGCCCAAAGGCCGCGGCGATCAGCAGCGTGTAAAGAATCCAGCGTTGGGAGGCATCCATGCTTGGCGACTGGGTCGAGTCAAAGAAAGGAGATAGGGGGATGGATGGAGATCAGGGATATGGTCGTTCGATGCGGATGATCTGTCGGTATGGCTTTCCAGAGCCCGCGAACTACTCGAATGGGCGTGAACAAACTGTCATTAAAAGCCGTTCACGCCCTTTCGCGTTACTCGCGGGCAAGAAAAACCATCAAAGAAAGCTGACTGCGAGATTGAACCGTGTTGCTAATTAACGCGTCGCCGGCCGCTTGCGATCTCCCTTGTCTCCATTCATCCCCTTATCTCCTTCTGCAAACCGTCGCCAATCTTTTCGGCCACGGAGTAGCCGGGTTGGTGCCGTGAGAGGGAGGCGGTGATCATGGCGCCGAGGAGGCCGACGGCGAGAAACTGCGCGCCAACCAAGCAGAGGGCGAGGCTGTAGTAGAGGGCGGCCGTTTCGTGGAGGTGAAGGGGCTGAATGCCCTCCACGAGTCGTGAGACGACCCAGCGGAGGGCCAGGTAGATAAGCCCGAAGCTGCCGAGCCCGAAGGTCACCAAGCCAAAGCCCCCCAGTGCGTGTTGGGGGCGGTCGCCGTAGCCGGTGAGGAACTTGATCGTGATCAGGTCCATCAGGCCCTTGAGGATCCGCGAGACGCCATACTTCGATACGCCAAACTCACGCGGGCGGTGGTGGACCGGCGCCTCCGTGATGCGATAACCGCGTGCGGCGGCGAGGACCGGCACAAAGCGGTGCAGCTCGCCGTAGAGGTTGACATCGGCGAGGGCTTCGCGGCGGTAGGCCTTAAGGCCGCAGTTGTGGTCGTGGAGGTGGACGCCGGTGAGCCAGCTCGCGAGGGCGTTGAAGCCGAGCGACGGCCAGCGTTTGTGCCAGGGGTCCTGGCGGTCGATCTTCCAGCCGCTGACGACATCGTAGCCGCCCCCAGCGGGGAGGAGCTTCGCCAGGAGGGCGGGGATCTCGTTGGGGTCATCTTGCAGGTCGGCGTCGATCGTCACGACGTAGGGCGCCGTCGAAGCGCGGAAGCCGGCGTCGAGGGCGTCGGCCTTGCCGAAGTTGCGGCGGAAGCGGACGCCGACCACCTGCGGGTCGATCGCGGCGAGGTCGCCGATCACGCGCCATGAGCCGTCTTGCGAGCCGTCATCGACGAAGACGATCTGCATCGCGTAGCGCTCACGCTCGGCGACGGCGCGGAGCTGGCGGTGGAGCTCGACGAGGGTGGCCGCCTCGTCCAACAGGGGCACGATCACCGAAACGGCGAGGGCGTCCGCGGGGCGGTGCTGACCGGTGGAGTCGCTCAATTCGTGTCGATGGGGGGGCCGGGATGGTCGTGGGGGCGACGTTGGCGGAGGGATTCCCCCAGTAGCAGGCTAACACAGACGACGACCTCCGTGGCAACCCCGACCAAACGCGACGCGGCGGTGACCGCTACAGCCCCCCCGTCCCCTAAAACGGGCGCCAGGACGGCCAGAGAGACGGCCTCGCGGACTCCGATCCCCGCCGGCAGCAGCGAGGCGAAGCCCGCCGCCGTCGGCAGGGTGGCCGCCAGGGCCCAGAACGGCAGGTCGGCCCCTCCACGCCCTCCCGACATCCCGATCGCTGC
>JBGSJY010000217.1:0-3851 GCA_041741515.1 Pirellulales bacterium
GGGCGGCGAGCGCAAAGCCCTCGTCGGGCGTCGCGGCGACGACCTCGGCGGGCACGCCCCGCAACCCGGCAGCACGTCGCATGACCGAAACGTCGCCGTAGACCACCGGCCGGCAGGAACGCCAGACACGCTGGTCACTCCAGACGGCGGCGATGACCTCGGGGCCGACCCCCGCGGGGTCTCCCATCGTCAGCACGAGGCGGGTCGTCGATGGGGTCGGGCAAGACATCGGGCTGACCAGAGGCACGTGGGGCCGCGGCAAAGTCGCCTACGCCAGGGCAGGGGGTGGATTGTAAGCCGTCGGGTCAGGAGACGACATGATCCCACACAGCGGGGGTCCGGATGGGCCGTCTGGCGAAACCATCCCCGTCTTGCCGCTTGCTCCGAGCGAAACGGTTGCCCCGAACTCGTGGGCCGGAACCGCCGATGGCGCTGGGGAAGCCGTCTCCCCCCGCTCCGTCAACGGGTTGTGAAAACGTTCCTCTGCCTGCTGTCGATCTTCGCCGTCGCGCTCGTCGGGCGTGCCGAGATTGTCGTCGCGCCGGTGGCGGTGAGGAGCAGCGAAACCGCGCCCGAATGCGTTCTGCAACGCGACGCCGATGGCCGGGTCAGGGTCCAACGCGAAGTCCATCAGAACGCCCAGGGCGACTACGTCAATCACGGCGTCTGGCGGGAGTGGGACGACGCGGGGCGGCTCATCGGCCAGGGCCGCTACGAATCGGGCAAGCCGACCGGCCCGTGGATGCGGTGGGCCGCAGTCGAGGACCTGTCGCCCCCGTTGGCAGAGCGTGTGGCGGGCTTTACCGGGCCCTTCCTGTCGCAGGCCAACTACTGTGACGGGCGCCTCGAGGGCGTCTGGTCGATTTACGACGCCGAAAGTCGGCTTGTCAGCGAGGTGCGATTCCGTGAAGGGCTGCGGGACGGCGCCACGATCGATTGGACACCCGCCGGTCAAATCTGCCGCCGCTGGCATTTCGAACGGGGGAGGCCTAGCGGCGAACTGCAGACCCTTTCGGAGCGAGGCGGCCTCGTCACCGCCGCGCGATTCGAGTCCGGCCGTGAGGTCATCCAGCGGTCCGAGCACTACGAGAACGGTCGTCTCAAGAGCCGGGTGGAATGGCTCGGCGGGGTGCAGCGGCCGGTCGAGTCGGACGACCCGCGGCGGCTGCGGCTGGCCCGGTTCGAAGCGTCGGGCGACGAGCTGCGCAGCGGGCTACGCGAGGCTTGGTGGCCCAACGGGCGGCCCAAGTTACGGGTCGAGTACCGCCTGGGCAAAGCGGTCGGCGCGGCCCGCTGGTGGCATGAAAACGGCCAGCTCGCCCTCTGTGGCGGTTACGACGAGGGCCTTGCCAGTGGACAATGGAACTGGTGGCGTGAGAGCGGACTGAAGGCGGCCTCCTGCCGATACGAAAAAGGAAGGCCGGCTGGAGAGTGGTCGCTGTGGGCCGCCGACGGACAACGCCAGCCGGCCACATCGGCGCCAAGCGAGCCGGGGCCGGGGAAGATGGTCCAGCGGCCGGGGGTTTTACTCGTCCGCTGAGACCTCTCAACCCGCCCAACCCGCGCCAGCCGCCGCCGAATCCCGTGAACTTCGAAGTTCAACCCGATGGATTGGGGGGGATGGCTGTAACGGGCAAAATTGGTTGACTATAGTGGCCGACAGCCCTCGAGGGCGCTGTCTACGCTCGTTCCCCTTCGGACCCCCCTCTCTGCATGGCCAAAGCAATGTCGATCTTCGGCATGGCCGTGGCGGCGTTGCTGCTACTGGCGTTTGGCCTGGATCCGATCCTGGGTATCCCCTTTGGGGGCGCCAATATCGTGATGGACATCGGATTCGCCGTCTGCGCGGCGATCCTCGGCTACATGTCCTGGGACGCGTTCCGCTCGTCGAATTGACGCGAGACGACGCGGCTTGATAGAGCAAAAAAAGCCAAACTGCCGTGCCACGGAGGAAGGCACAGAATTGCCGATGGCTCAGCGCGTCCTCCGTGCCCTCCGTGGCTCGGTGGTCAATCAGAAGTCGTGGCAGTCGGGTTGAGCGGCGCAACAACCGTCGTCGGCGCGGGGGCGTGCGTGTGGGTCTCGAGCTGCCGCGCCAGTTCCGCGACGCCGAGCCCGGCCAGGACCGCCGCCGAGAGGGCGATACGGTCGTGGTGATGGAACTGCAGCTCGGGGAGCAAATCGCTCATCGCCACGCATAAAAAGACGCCGGCGGAAAAGGCGACCCCCGCGGCGACGCCGGCCGACGGGCCCGCCTCGCCCATCGGCGAAAGGCCGAGCAGGTAGAGCACCACCCCCGCCGGCACCGCCAGGGCGAACAGGCCGTTCACCAGGGCCTGCGCCGCAGGGCTCCAGTTCCCTTTGCCCATCAGCACGGCGATCGTCATCGCGTCGAGCGGCTTATGCAGCACGATGGCGATGAAGGCCCCTACCCCCGGCAACCAGACCCCGTCCGGCGTATGGCGGACGCTCGCCGCCAGGGCGACCCCCGCCAACAGCGTGTGCAACGTCAGCCCCATCGCGGCGCCGCTCCACGTCATCTCTGGCTGGTGCTCGCTGTGCGCGTGCTCATGCCCGCAGTCCTGATGCCCTTGGTTGTTGTGGTGAAGCGCTGCGGGGTCCTCGTCGGCCTCGTGGTGGTGGAAACAGAAGAACCGCTCGATAAGGAACATCACCAGAAAGCCGGCGATGGTCCAGCGGAACACGCTCAGCGTCGCTCCCGGGCCGGGCGGCGAGGCCGCCATCGCGTGCGGCAGCATGTGCAGCATGGCGACGCCGAGCATCGTCCCCGCCACGAAGCTCACGACCATCTCCGTCCGTCGGTGCGACAGCCGCAGCCAGCGCGGCAACAACCCCCCGGCGATCGACGCGGCGACAATCGCGACGCAGTAGTAGGTCAGGAGGACGTAGTCCGTGGACAACACTGAGATTCCGACAGGAGGGGAACCGCCAAGACGCCAAGACGCCAGGGATCGCCAAGGAGTGGGACGGTTGAAACTTTACAAATGACAAAGGATCGTTTGCGGGGCGCTAGGCCGCTAGGGTCTGCTCACATCTACCCATCCTCTTTCTGGCGTTCCTTGGCGCTCTTGGCGTCTTGGCGCTTCTCTTTGATCTATGAAAGCAGTAGTTCAACGTGTGAGCCAAGCGAGCGTCACCGTCGAGGGGCAGGTCGTCGGCCAGATCGGGCCGGGCTTGATGGTGCTGCTCGGCGTCGCCGACGGTGACACCGAGCGCGAAACCCTCTGGATGGCAGAGAAACTCGTGGGTCTCCGGATCTTCGAGGACGACGACGGCAAGATGAACCGCTCGTTGCTCGACACGGGCGGCGCGATGCTCGTCGTCAGCCAATTCACGCTGCTTGGCGACTGCCGCAAAGGGAAACGCCCGAGCTTCATCGGCGCGGCGGCGCCCGAGATCGCCAACGAGCTCTATGAGCGCTTTGTCGCCCTTGTCACTGAGGCGGGCGTCACGACGGCTACCGGGCGGTTCCGCACCGAGATGAAGGTCGCCCTGGTAAACGAGGGGCCGGTGACGATCCTCGTCGAATCGCCGCCGCAGGGGTAGGACGATCGATGCGGCGTCTTCCAGAGATTCGCACCACGACGGGCACGACGGCCCGTTTGCCGAGGCGCCGTCAACTTTCGAGGCCGGCCGTCGTGCTCTTTGTGTCCGTCGTGGGTCTTACTAACGTGCCTCAATGAACGGACATCCCGTGAACCGGAGCGCGAGCTCTCGTGCGGGGCTTTATCGATTGAACGCCCCGGTCGATGAGGCGCTGCGGTTGGGGGCGAAGCCGCCGCTAGCCGCCCCCGGGGGCGCGAACCACGACGGCGCCCCGGGCGGCACGG
>JBGSJY010000218.1:0-19652 GCA_041741515.1 Pirellulales bacterium
CGCCTCGCCGAACGTCCCCCGACGGATCGACTCGACGACCCTCCGCAGCTCACCCGCTTCTCTCGACAACTCGGCCATGCCCATGGCATAACCAAACGCAAGCTAGGGCGCTAGACCACTTCAGGTGGGTGAGGGGTTACCAGGACCGCTGTGCTCTCCACGACCGGCCACCCCCTCGGCGCGCAACGAGGTTTATTTGTGGTGGGTAGCGGTCGTCGGACGCCGGCGTCTCGGGCCAGCGTTGAAGAGTTGGTCGCTCGGGCACGACAACGATTACACGGATTCTCCGCAAGAATCTCAAAGTGCCGCAACGCCGTGGCGATCAGGCCTGTTCCGAATCCCGGAGATCCAGCAGCGACTGGCGGATGCGTTCCGCCGCCTGCGGACTGAGGGGCGGCGTGGTGGGTTCCGCCATCATCGCGGCGCGTACCTCATCGGGCGCCGAGGAAAGCATGCGCCGCAACCAGCGCATCTGCTTCGCCTCGCGCCGGCACGAGCCACAAGCCAACCGGTGCAGCCGCGCGGCCCACCAGCGGTCGCGTTCGACGGGGCCGTCCCACTCATCCGACTCGGTCTGCGACGCGTGCTCACAGCGAGCGAAGAGCAACAGCCGCCAATTCCGCAGCGGCAATCGCATCAGCGGGCTTCCCCGTCGTCGCCACCGAACCAGCGTGTCTCGAGACACCGCCGCAGCAGTTGCCTGGCGCGATGCAGGCGGACGGAGAGGTTTTTGCGGCTAATCCCTTCGGCGCCGCAGATCGCTTCGGGGGTCTCGTCCGCGAAGGTGCGTAGTTGGAACGCCCGAGCGAGATGGCCCGGGAGATCGCCGGTACAGCCACTGACAACGTTCCAGAACTCCGCCTGCTCGGCCTCAGGCCGGTCCGCCCCAGGAGTGCGTACCGCGGCGGCCGGCTTCAGGTCCAAACGGCGCCCTTGCTGGCGGTAGTGGTCGGCGATCCGCCGCTTGAGGATGGCGACCAGCCACGTCTGGGGCGAACACTCCCCAGAAAAGCGGTCTCTCCCCTTCCACGCCGCTAGGAAAGTCTCTTGGACAAGATCCTCCGCCGCGGCGACGTCCCCAACTCTCAGGACCGCGAAACGAAACAGGGCCTCGCCGTACGCCCCGACCCAAGAGTCGGGGTCACCAAGCATGTCGCCCGCAGGCGCTGGGTCTTTACCGTCGCAGGCCCGATTAGCGGCGGCGGACATCGGTGCGTACGGTCCGGGGGAATGGTATGACTTCCCCCGCAGGTTAGACGAGATCCCGCCCCGCATCGGTTAGCCGACACACACCCGGACCGATGGAACCGTCAGGCCGCGTAGAAAGACGCCTTAAGTCCTTCCATCCACACCCTCAACTGACAGGGGTTTATCGATCGGGGTCAATCGACGGGGGGTAACGGCGAAGCCTCGTTGTGCGGGGCGTCGTCTTCGGCGTCTTCTCCCAGGGACATCGGCGCCTCGGACTTGCCGATCTGATAGGCCGCTAAACAGCCGATCACCAGACAGGCCACGTCCGCCATGGCGAAGGGGTCGCGGCTGGGGGCGCGGAGCGGCCCCCCTAGCGCGCCGCTACCGAACGCGGCTGAGCGATCGTCGACGACCGGGACGATGTCGGCGTCGCCTTCGCCGACGGGCTTCGGGGCGTCGGCGTCATCTTGGCGAACGACGCTTATCGGTGCCGGGGCGGTCGCCGTCGCTTGGGCGCGGAACCACTGCGTCTGAACGAATGGCCCCAGGATCGCCGCTGCCACCGTCGCCATCGCCGCCAAAGCGCCCTTCGCGTACACGGCGCCACCCGGCCCGACGATCACCCGCATCACCGTGCCTGCCAATACGCCCGCGATCAAGGCGCCGACAAAGGCGTACGTGTTGAAGGCCAAGCCGGTCGCCGCCACGGCAGCCGTCCCGAGAACCAAACCCAATAGCGCTCCGACGGCCATTCGCATCGTGATTCTCGCTCGTATGAAAAGAAGCCAGCCTTCGCGTGGCCCGTTGGGGCAGGGAGCTGTCTCCCGCCCGCTATCTCCAGTTGTAATCCGTTGGGGGCCAAAACGTTAGGCTATTTTCCAACAAAAAACCCTGGGCCGCGACGTGGGGCGTCGCGGCCCAGGGCGTTGTGCAATCACGCAGATAGCAATCACGCAGATATCGGTCTACAGCTTGCCGATCCGCGAGATCAGATCGACGGTGCGGCAGCTGTAGCCCCACTCGTTGTCGTACCAGCTGACGACCTTCACTAGGCTGTCGCCGATCGACGTGGTCCACGGCCCGACGAAGATCGAGCTGTGGGGGTCGCCGATGATATCGGTCGAGACGATCGGGTCCTCGGTGTAGGCCAGGATGCCCTTGAGCGGTCCTTCGGCGGCGGCCTTGATCGCGGCGTTCACCTCGGAGGGGCTCGCCTTCTTGTTGAGGTTGACCGTCAGGTCCACCACCGAGCCCGTGACCACCGGCACCCGCAAGGCGTAGCCCGTGAGCTTGCCCTGCAGTTCGGGGATCACCAGACCGACGGCCTTGGCGGCGCCGGTGCTGGTGGGGATGATGTTCATCGCCGCGGCGCGGGCCCGGTAGGGGTCGGCGTGCGGCAAGTCTTGGACGTTTTGGTCGTTGGTGTAGGCGTGGATGGTCGTCATCAAGCCGTCCTTGATGCCGAAGGTCTCGTGCAACACCTTGGCGACTGGCGCCAGGCAGTTGGTCGTGCAGCTCGCGTTGGAGATGCACTTGAGGTCGGCCGTGAGCTTGTCGTCGTTGACGCCCAGTACGCACGTCAGGTCAGCGCCATCCTTCGCGGGGGCCGACAGAACGACGCGCTTGGCGCCGGCCTCGATGTGGCTGTCGTAGCCCGGCTTGCCGTTCGCGGCGCGGCCGGAGAACACGCCCGTCGATTCGACGACGACGTCAACGCCTAGCTCGCCCCAAGGGGCTTCGGCCGGATTGCGGATCGCGAGGGCCTTAATCTTCTTGCCGTTAACGATCAGGTGCTCGTCGTCGTGCGAGACCGTCCCGGGGAAGCGGCGGTGCGTGCTGTCGTACTTGAGCAGCGTCGCCAGCATGCCGTTGTCGGTCAGGTCATTGATAGCGACGACCTCGAACTCGTCCGGCCGCGCGGCGAGGCCGCGGAACGTCAGACGGCCGATGCGTCCGAAGCCGTTGATGGCGACTTTAATGGCCACGGTCTTGTCTCTCCTGGCAAAACGTCTTCTAGTGGGTCCGGCTGGCCCGCCCCTGGGGGTCTGTCGGGGCCCCCCAAGGGGCCCGGCTGCAACCGGCGAAAGGCTTAAAAACCCTTACTAAGGCTGTAGTTATAGTGCTGGCCGGCCCGGCTCACAACCACCGCCCCCGAGGGCCCCATCTGGGGTAAACTGGGGCCGGTTTCCCTCCTCCGAGATTCGACGCATGTCCCGTCACCGCCAACTCTTAGCGGCCCTTGTCGCCTCCCCAATCGCTCTTGCCCCACTCGCCGCCGGTGGCCATCCGGGACACGACCATCACGACCAGCTCGTCGCTCAGGAAGTCGCTCCACCCTCCACACTCACGGGGTCCGCTCCCATGGACGACGCGACCACCGGCTCGGGCGACCTGCGGTTCCGCTACCGCGCCGACCTGAGCGAACTGCCAGAAAGCATCGCCAACGGGATCAAGAAAGCCCACGGCGGCTTCGCCAAGACGCCCAGCGGGGACATCTACTTCGGCTTGGAGGGAACCGGGCTTATCCGCCTCTCCGCCGACCTAAAGACGAAGACGCTCGTCTCCGACTCGGACGACATGAAGGGAGGCTCGCTCCATAACACGACTTACATCAAGAAGGACGGCGGCCTGCTGATCCTTCCCGACCCGGCCCGCGGCCGCGTCTACGCCGTCACGGTCGAAGGCAAGACGGTCGCCACGATCGGCCGCCCCCAAGTCAACGACTACTACAGGAACGCCGACAACCCCTATCGTCCGACCGACGCCGACTTGGCCAACGACGACGCGCTCTACATCTGCGATGGCTACTCGCCGGGCAAGTACGTCCTGGCGGCCGACCTCGAGGAGCAACAATTCTTCGACCGTTATTACGGCGGCGCCGTCGAGGGCGAAGGCCGGCAGGAGGGTCGGTACTCCACCAACCACGGCGTCACCTTCGATCCCCACGACGCCACGCTGCTGATCGCCGACCGCGAACGGCAGTGGATCCAGCGGATGACCCTCACCGGCGAGTTCGTCGAGGGCTTCGACACCGCGGGGGGCGACGTCTGCGACGTCGATTTCGTCGAGTGGCAAGGCGAGCGCCTAATGGTGGCGGGGTGCCTGAAGAGCGGCGCCCCCGATCAGCCCGGCGCCGAGCCCGGCTTTGTCGCGATCCTCCGCGACGGCAAGGTGGTCTCGACGCTCAAGCCGAAGGTCGATCTTGGCATCGAGGCGTTCCAGCACGTCCACAACGCTGCCGGCGTCGTTGTCGATGGCAAGCTGTTCGTGCTGTGTTACGGCTGGAACCCGGGCTGCTATGCGGTCCTCGAGCACATCGCGGAGTAAAGCAGAAGCTCGCCTCAGTAGAACGCGTCTGAGCCGTGGGTCTTAGCCCTCGTGGACCCGGGCGCCAACGTCCCGCCGGGCGCTACCGCCTACAGCTCAGACCCATCCGGGTCGTGATAAGCGATGCGGTCGTTCGCTCCCAAAGCGTTGGTTGACGATTCCTCTGCTGCCCTCTATATTTCGTTACTTGGCGAAATATAGATATGAATACATCTGCAATGAGAGCCCTCCTCGCCGTCACCAAAGCCCTCTCGGATGAAAATCGTGTCCGCGCGCTAGGGCTGCTGCGCGACCGTGAGCTGTGCCTTTGCCAGATCATCGAAGTCCTCGGGCTTGCCCCATCGACGGTCTCTAAGCACATGTCGGTGCTGCACCAAGCCCGCCTCGTTGAATCACGCAAAGAAGGCCGCTGGGCTTACTTCCGTCTTGCGGATGAGGACTCTCCGGCCGAGTCCAAGCAGGCTCTGGAGTTGGTGCTGTCCAGCCTCGCCCGTGACAAGCAGGCACAGGCGGATCAGCGAACGCTCAAGGCGGTCCTCAAGACGCCCCCCGAAGAACTCTGCCGCCAGCAGGCGGTCTGCAAATGCTAAAGGTGCTCTTCCTCTGCACGGGCAACTCCTGCCGCAGCCAAATGGCCGAGGGTTGGGCCCGCCATCTGAAGTCAGATGAGATCGAAGCCTACTCGGCCGGCGTCGCCACCCACGGCATGAACCCCCACGCTGTGACTGTCATGGCCGAGGCCGGCGTCGATATCACGCTGCAGCGCAGCAAGCACATTGATGAACTGGCGGACGTCGAGTTCGACTATGTCGTCACGGTCTGCGACAACGCGGCCGAGTCGTGCCCGATCTTCCGCGGCGCCGCGAAGGTGGTGCACCGCCCCTTCGACGACCCGCCGCGGCTGGCTCGGGATGCGGCCGATGAAGAAGAGGCTCTGGGCCATTACCGACGGGTTCGCGATGAGATCCGCGACTACGTGGCGACGCTACCTCAGGCGTTAAAGAGCTAGTCATCGGAGGACGTCCCGCCGCTTCAGGAGATTTATATGCAACAGCGAAAAGCCGGAATTGGCTTCTTCGAAAAGAATCTGACCTACTGGGTCGCGCTATGCATGGTGGCGGGGACGCTGATCGGGAAGTACCTCCCCACGATCCCTGCGTTTCTCGGGCGATTCGAGTATGAGCGGGTCTCGATCCCGATCGCGGTGCTGATCTGGTTGATGATCTTCCCGATGATGATGAAGGTCGATTTCGCCAGCGTCCGCTATGTCGGCGCCAACCCGAAGGGGCTTTTCGTGACGTGGGTGGTCAATTGGTTGATCAAGCCCTTCACCATGTTCGCGATCGCCGCGTTCTTTTTCTTCGTCGTCTTCAAGTCACGAATCCCGCACGATCTCGCGAAGGACTACCTTGCAGGCGCCATTCTGCTCGGAGCGGCGCCTTGCACGGCGATGGTCTTTGTCTGGAGTCATCTGACGCGCGGCAATGCGGCGTACACGGTGGTGCAGGTCGCCACCAACGACTTAATTATCTTGGTCGCGTTCACCCCGATCGTGGCGCTGCTGCTGGGGGTGAGCGGGGTGACGATCCCGTGGGGAACGCTGCTGCTGTCGGTGCTGCTCTTCGTCGTGATACCGCTAATCGCCGGCGTCGCCACGCGTGTCGCTGTCAGCAAGCGGCACGGGCTCGACTACTTCAACAATAAATTCCTGGCCCGATTCAGCAACGTGACCATCGTCGGGTTGCTGCTAACGCTGGTCCTAATTTTTTCGTTCCAGGGACGTGTCATCCTCGACAACCCGCTGCACATCCTGCTGATCGCAGTCCCGCTAGTGATTCAAACGGTCCTGATTTTCTTCGTCGCTTATCTGGCGTGCCAGAAGATGCGGTGTCCCCACAACATCGCGGCGCCGGCGGGGATGATCGGCGCGTCCAACTTCTTTGAACTAGCGGTCGCAGTCGCCATCACACTTTTCGGCCCTTCGTCGCCTGTTGTGCTGGCGACAGTGGTGGGCGTCTTGGTGGAAGTCCCAGTGATGCTGGCGCTCGTGGCCGTTGCTAATCGGACCGTGGGATGGTTTCCCGCGTCACCCGAACGCATTAGCCCTGAAGCCTAGCGTCCGCGGCCGAAATCGCCGGATAGGTGCACTTGCGCGAACCAAGGGGCCTATCGCTGCGCAAGGCCAATAGCGGTGAGGGTGATTCGATTTTTCAGCGCCGGGGCGGCCACGGCCGGCAATAGGCGAGGAGTTCACGCGATGCAACAGACTTACGAGACAAACTTGCGTTGCCAAAAATGCTTGGCGACCATCGGGCCGTTGCTCGACGCCGAGGAGCGGGTGCTCGATTGGTCGGTAGAACTCGACCAGCCCAAGAAGCCGCTGAGGGTCGAGTTAGCGGATCCGGCGGACGGCGATCGCGTCGTCGAACTGATGAGCGAGGCCGGCTACCAAGCGACCCCTGTCCCCAGCGCCGGCCCCCGCGACGCTGCCCCGACTCCAAACGCCTCCACCGGCGACGAAGGGGGCTTCCAGCTCTCCAACTACAAGCCGCTGTTGCTGGTGCTTGCCTATGTAGTTGGGATGACAGCTATTGCCGAGTCGATCCACGGCGATTTCGTTTGGCCGCGGGCGATGAGCTACTTCATGGGCTTCTTCTTCCTGGGCTTCGCGTTCTTCAAGCTGCTCGACATCACCGCGTTCGCCGACGCGTTCGCTAGTTATGACATTGTCGCTAAGCGGTCGCGCGGGTACGGGCTTGCGTACCCGTGGATCGAGTTGGGCCTCGGTCTACTGTTCGTCAGCGAATCGTTGCCCGTCGTCGCCAACAGCGTCACCGCGGTGATTATGGCGGTGGGACTGGTAGGCGTCGTCGGCGCCGTATTCCGTAAGCAGACGATCCAGTGCGCGTGCCTCGGCACGGTCTTCAACCTGCCGATGTCGATGGTGACAATCGTCGAGAACAGCGTCATGCTCGCGATGGCGCTGGGGATGCTCGCACTCCTTCTGACGCCGTGAGCGCCTGCCTTGCCGCGGCTGCCGGCGCTTTGTGAGCCCGCGGCGTGAGGCCCGGAGTGACGTCGAGCGATCAACCCTCTACCGACACGGTCAACTCGCCAATCAGTGGCAAGTGGTCCGACGCGTGACGCGCCAGGTCCACACGCCCGGCGAAGGCCGTCTGAACGTGGCAGTCGCCGCGGTAGTAGATCCCGTCGAGCGAACGGAGCGGGGCCCGCGCCGGAAAAGTCCGTTGGTTCTTGGCCGCGGAGAGGAAGCCCGCGGGCGCCATGATGCGGCGGTCGATCGCCCCCCAAACGTCGTTGAAGTCGCCGCCGATCACGCACGGAGTCGCGCCAGAGAGCCCCGCAATCGAGTGGTTCGTGAGCAATCGGCGGAGTTGGATGCGACGCTCAAAGCCAGCGAGACCCAAGTGGATATTCGCTACCACGAGCGTACGGCTATGGCCCCGGCCATTCAGTTGGACACGGACAACTTGCGCTCGGCGTCGCTTCTTTGGGCCGACCGTCAGCTCAAGGTCGACGCTTTCGCGGAAGGGGAATCGACTCAGTATCGCGTTGCCGTAGGCGCCTTGGCGGAGCTTGACGTTTGGCTGGAAGAGTGAGTGCTCAAACCCCAGCTCCCTCGCCAGGACGTCGACCTGGTGATCGCCACGGGAGCGGGGAACGCCGTCATCCACTTCTTGCAGCAGAGCGATGTCGGGATCGTAGTGCGAAATGACCTCGACAACTCGGTCGAGCCGGTAGCGGCGGTCAACGCCCCCGATCCCCTTGTGGATGTTGTAGGTCAGCAGCTTGAGCCTCATCGTTACACCGGCTCGTTATCGGACATCGCCAGAAGCGCTTCTCAGCCCGTCTGCCCCGCGGGGAAACTCGTCGCAATCGTTACGCCGGGAGTCGATCTCTACAGCACCGGGCTGAAGAGACGGAGCGTATTCTCCAGGACTTTTTCGTGAACTGGGCGTGTCCGCCACTTCGCTGGATCGAGCTCTCGGCTCTGCTGGATGTAGGTCTGTTGCAACGCCCGCAGCTGGTCGCCGAAAGCGGTCCCATAAACAAACAGGGAGACTTCGTAATTGAGCCAAATACTACGCATGTCGAGGTTGACGGTCCCAAACATCGATATCGAGCGGTCGGCCGTGATCGACTTGGTATGGAGGAGCCCCGCCTGAAAGAGATGCACGTGCACCCCGAGTTCCATCAACTCCTCGAGGTAAGAGCGACTGGCGAACCGCGTCAGCATCGAGTCCACCCTTTCCGGAACGATGAGATGGACGTCAACGCCCCGGCCGGCGGCGCCGCGGATCGCCCGCAACAGGGACTCGTCCGGAACGAAGTAGGGCGTCGTCAGCACGAGTTCTTCCTGCGCCGAATTGATCAAGGCAAGGAGCATCTGCAGCAGGCCGTCGGAGGTCTCGACGGGACCCGACGGGATCACCTGGGCGTCCTCGGCGCCAACCGGATTGATGCGACCCAACAGGTCGGCTTCAAGGATTTCTTCGGCCGACTCGCCGGTGGCCACAATCCAGTCGCCGATCATCGTCATCGCCAGCGGCGCGACCACGGCGCCTTCGCTACGGACCATCGCATCGACCCACTCGCCGACATGGGAACTTTGCTTGAAGAAGCGGGGATCGACGAGATTCATGCTCCCGGTCCAGGCGATCTTACCATCAAGGATGACGATCTTGCGATGAAGCCGTAGGTCGTTACGAGAGAACATGGCCTGCCAGATGCCGGCCGGAAAGGCCGGCAGCACCCTCACGCCGGCTTCGCGCAGCCGTTTCGGTTGCGCGCCTCGCCACCACGGCCGGGCGCCGACGGCGTCAACCAGCACGCGGCACGAAACCCCGCGGCGAGCCGCGCGCACCAGCGATTCGACGACGCGATCGGCAAGGCCTCCTTCGTTCCAGATGTAGAACTCCATCAGCACGCTGGATTCTGCGGCGTCGATGTCGGAGGCCAGCTGACCGAGGATCTCCGTGGAGTCCGTCCACAGCCGCCCCTTACTCCCGCGGACGGTTGGCACTCCCACGAGGGTCTTTCCGAGGCGATCCATCCCCTGCGCCGCCTGACAATGGACGGACCAATCGACATGGGTGATGGCGTCTTCGACGAACCGGTTGGCGAGCAACTCGTAGTCCGTGTGCAGATTCGCGATCCGCCGCGCTCGCCGCAGCCCCACCCGACGTTCGCCCACGAGCAGGTAGAACCCAGCGCCCAGCAGGGGCACCGAAACCACCAAAAACAGCCAGGCAAGCGCCACGCCAACGGCCGGCTTACGCATGATCACGCGATAGGCGATTACCGCCGACGTCGCGACATGCGCTGCGACGGGAAGCCACGAGTAGATCGCAAGATTCATTGAAGCGGATTCAAGAGCGAGAGAGAGCCAGAGCAGCAACCGCTTGCAAGTTGTAACGATCTCCGACGGGCCGATCGATCCTCGACGTCCTCGTCACGACTTGGCCTATCGTCAGCACTGACTTGGCTCAGGCGCTGGGCGACTCGATCGCCGCGCCGAATGGCGTGGAGTCCTTCGGCCATCGGGGGGGGCGCCGCCGGGTCCGGCTCAACCCCCGTCCACCGGCGGGCGGTAGCCGCGGCGCGTCGCCACCGTGATCCGGTTGCCGCGTTCGTTGAAGGTCACCTCTTCCATATAGGCGTCGATCAGCGCCATGCCGCGGCCGCCGAAGGCGCCGAGGTTCTCGTCCGCGGTGCAGTCGGCCACGTCCTCGCGGCAGAAGCCCTCGCCCTCATCTTCGACGCTGAGCCAGAAGCGGTCGCTACTCACCTTGCAGGCGGCCCGCACCACCTTCGACTCGTCGCAGTGGTTGCCGTGACGGATGGCGTTGGTGAGCGTCTCTTCGAGCGTCATCTGCACGCCGAAGACATCCCGACCTCCCCAGCCGAGGGCCTCGACGCGGGCGAGCACTTCCTCGAGGAACGGCATGTGCGCACCGAGCCTACTGGGGATCGTCGCCTCGCCGGTCCAGTCCCACTGTGCGGTCACAGAGCCGCCTCGCGCTGGTGAGAGGGGACTTCGGGGGGAGACGCGTCACGGACGGTCCGCGACCCAAGAGGAGGGATCAGAGTACCGCCAGGGCGTCGGCCTCGTCGTCCTTGATCGTGAACAGCTTCGTCAGCTTGGTGATCGCGAAGACCTCGTAGATCTCCGGGCGGATGTTGGTGAGGATCAGCTTCACCTTTTTCGCACGCACCTTCTTCTCGAAGCTGATCAGCTTGCCCAACGCGGCGCTGGAGAGGAACTCGACGGCGCCGAAGTTCAGCACGATCTTATGTCGGTCTTCCCGCTCGACCAGATTTGCCAGTTCTTGACCGAGCTCTTGGATCGACAGGTCGTCGATGATCTTCGAGTCGTTAAAGGTCACCACGGTGACGTCGCCTGACTCGGAAAGGGCGATCCGCTGGGGCGTGCTCATAGCGTTCAGATTCTCGGCCCGGGGGGGCCACGGGGGACAGACGCAAAAAACAATCGGCGTCTGGCCGATGCTAACGCTCGGCGGCCCCGTGTCAACCTGCCGCCGCCGCAAGCCCTCCGTCAGCCGCCCGGTTTCGACATCGTCATGCTGTGGAAGAACAGCACCGCCCCCACCGACAGCAGGCACCAGCCCAGCCAGTCCGGCGGCGACACCACTTTCGCGGGGAGGTTCGCGGGCAGCTCGGGGGTGGTCCCCGCCATGGCGCCGACCGGGTCGGCCGTCGCCATCGCCCGTTTCGCGAGGAACCGCGTGGTCTCGCCGCTGAGCACGTACGAGTTCACCATCCTCAGCTGCATGCCCAACAGCAACAGGAAGATGGCGATAAAAAAGAACTGGTTGCGGTTGAGATCCATCGCGGGTGGTCCTCCCTCAGCGGCCCTCACGAATGACAGTCGAGTTCGCGGCGAATCCGCCGCCTCTCCCTGCTTTGATCGGCGCCGGCGGCCGCTGGCCCGACTGGCCTCTCCGAAACCGCAGGGTTTGCCGGTGGCGCGGCTTGTGACGGGCGCCGATTGGGGAGGAGCCCAAAAGGCCGACGGCCCCTCCGCTCGGGGCGGGGGGCCGTCGGGGTCGTCTTGCTAGGTCCGCAGCGAGTCAGAAGGCGAAGGCCGAGGCGAACGCTTCCTCGAACTCCTCAGCCTCGACCTGTTCGGCCTCCTCGTGCGAGTAGACGCTGGGCGCCTGCTCGTCCGCTGCGGCCGAGCCGAGGGCCCACTGCAGCAGGGCCGCGTCGAAGGCGTTGTCACTATCAACGGCCTCTTCCTCAATCGCTAGCGACTCGTCGAGGACCGACGTGACCTTCGGGTTCATCAGGAACATCGGGGCGAAGGCGTTGGCGTCGTAGACAGCCGGCTCCAGGACGTCCTCGACGATCGGCATCGTCAGCAGCGCGGGGACCGCGAACGGATTGAGGTAAGCGTACTCGTCCGGCTGGCTGCCGGCGACGATCAGCGGCGGGCTCACGATGCTCGCGTCGAAGGCGTCACGCCAGAGGGCGTAGTCGGCCGAGTTGACCACGCCGTCACGGTTGCCGTCGGCGGCGAGGTTGGTTGTCGACCCGTAAGCCGCCCGCCAGATGGCGCGGTCGGCGAGGGTCACCTGGCCATCGCCGTTGAAGTCGCCATCGACCAGCGCGCCGCTCGTGGTGAGGCTCCGCGACAGGCGGTAGTCCTCGACCTCGCCCGTGGAGGCCAGGCCCGTGTAACCGGTGATCCCCTGACCCCAGCGGAAGCGGGCGGCAAAACTCGCCGCTGAGCCATCCACCACGATGCCCGTCGTGTTGATGACCAGCTGGGTCGTTTGACCCGAGGTCAGACCGAGTCCCGCAGGATCAGTAATCCTCTCGCCCGCGTCGTCCCAGTCGCCGTCGTTGTTGAAGTCGATCCAGGCGTGCAGGCGGTCGCCCGCGCTGCCGGTGGCGGTGACGTCGATCAGCACCACTGAATTGGGGGCGATGTCGCTACGCATCACCACGCCGTCTTCATCGTCGGGCGAGAAGAGGGTATCGTCGGCCTGGGCGTTGACCGACTGCAGGGTGCCCGGGTCGGCGTCCGGCCGGACGGTTCCCAAGTACGAACCGCTGACGATCGTGTGGCGGGCGCCGTTGTCCGTCAGCCGCGTCGGGTAGTTTAGCCCTCCGCCGACAATCAAGTCGCCGTAGTCGAGCGTGAACGTCGGTACGGCGTCGTGCAGCCCAAAGTCGCCGACCGTTGCGAACGCGCCGCTGAGGACGCTGACCGTCCGCCCGGCGTTGTTGCCCGGCGTCGTCTGGGTCACGAACTGCTGCGTGCCCAGGTTGACGCGGACCTGGTACTGGCCGACCGACGTCACCGGCACCGTGTAGGCGCCTTGGGCGTTGGTCGTCGTTGTCTGAACCAGCGTCTCGAACGAGCCGTTGTTGTCGGCGTCGCGGAAGACCTCCACGACGACGTTGGCGAACCCGCCCTCGCCCGAGTCGCGGACGCCGTCATTGTCGAGGTCGCTGAAGACAACTCCCGTCAGGCCCTGCGGGGCTCCGACGAGGAAGTTCGAGGTCACCGCGGTGCTCGGCGCGATCGTCTGGTTGAAGATGCCGCCGATCGGCACCAGCGGGCCAAGCCCCACGGGGACGGTCGAGGTGTCGAGCCGCAGCGTGACGTTCTGCGCGGTCGTCGCCGGGATCTCGATGCGGTACGCGCCACCGGCGTCGGTGATCGAGCGCGGCTCGTCCGCGTCGAGCATGCCGTTCAGGTTGCGGTCGAAATAGACGCGCACGCCGGGCACGGCGGGGTCGCTCGGCTGGAAGACGCCGTCACCGTTGATGTCGTTGCGGACATTGCCGGAGACAACGATCGGCGTGGTGGCTGCGAACAGGTAATCCTCGACCTCACCCGAGTTGGCGACGCCCGCGTAGCCCAGGCCGGCCGATCCCCAGCGGAACCGGGCCGCGTAGAACGTGGCCGACGTAGCGACGTTCGCGGGCACGGCCACCGTGAACCGCCGGAACTTCGGGTTCAGCGGGTCGAGCACCTGCATGTCTTCAACGTTGTTGAAGATCTTCTCGCCCGCGTCGTCCCAGTCGCCGTCGTTGTTGAAGTCGAACCAGGCGTTGAGCACGGCCCCGGCGCCGAACGCCATGATGTCGAACTGGATCGTGCCGCCGGGCGTGATCGTGGTCGACACCAGCCGGACGCCGTCCTCGTCGTCGATGCCGTTGTAATCGTCTCCCAAGCCATCGATGGCCGGATTGCGGACCGCGCTCTGGAAGCCGTCGCTATCGACGTCGTTGCCCATGCCCAAGCGGACGCCCGGGATGACGACGTGGCGGGCGCCGTTGTTGGCGAGCAGCGTCGGGTAGTTGTGGTTGGCGTCGACATACAGGTCGCCGAAGTCGAAGATCCGACCGTCGTAGACGCCGAACTGCGAAGAAAGCGTCGACTGCTGCCCGGCGACGAGGTTCACCGCGACGCCGGCGCCGTTGGTCGGCCTCGTCTGTTTCAACTGCGTCGAGGGCAGGTTGAGGCGGACGTTGTACGTCCCCGTGGCGCTGGTCTCGATCAAGAACGTGCCGTCTTGCCGGACCGTCGCCGAGGGCTCGCTCGGGTCGTACAGGCCGTCGCCGTTGATGTCAACGTAGGCCGAGATGAAGACGTCCTGGCCGTTGACCTGCACCGAATCGGTGAAGGGGCCTTCGCCGGCGTCGCGGACGCCGTTTTGGTTGGCGTCCTCGAAGACCGTGCCCACGGCGATCGCGGGCTCACCGACGCCCAAGCGGAGCGTGAAATCGACGTCCACCGCCTGACCGGGCGTAACTGTGACCGACCGGAATCCGCTGAGCGGGTTCTGCGTCACCAGGCCGGCGGGAATCGTCGAAGCATCCACGCCGATCGTCACCGACGTCGGCGACAACAGGCCCGTCACAACCAGCGAGTAGTTGCCGTTGGCGTCCGTTACCGCCGAGACCTCGCCGGCGTCGAGGGTCGAGTTGCCGTTGGCGTCGATGAAGACCGTGACGCCCGCCGCCGACTCGTCGATGCCGGGCTGCTGGACCCCGTCGTTGTTGCGGTCGCGGAACACGGTCCCGGTGACCGGCACGTTCGTCAGAGCCGGGTCGATCTCTAGCAAGAAATTGACATTGGTGACCTTCGAGGTCTGGCCGTTCCGCAACAGCGGCGACGCAAAGATCTCCACCGTGTATTTCGACGTGCCGTCGAACGCCACGGTGCTGCCATGCGAAGAGGCGGCTTCGGGCGTGTCGAAGTAGCCCGCTCCGCCGTTGGTGATGAGGCGATCGACGTCGTCGCCGACGACGGCGATCTCGTAGTCGTAAGTCAGACCGCCGTAATCGGCGAACCACTGATAGTACGCGGCCCAGTACTGGCCATTGGAAACGAAGTCGTCCTCTTGCGGCGCTTCGGGCGTGGCGAGGACGTCGAAGTAGTAGTTGCCGTCGGCGCCGGTCGTGAAGTACTTGACGCTTCCCGTCGCGGTCCGGTCGACGATGTTGCCGTCGATGTCACGCTGCGTGACGTACTGCGTGGACGAGACCGTCACGCCGCCGGCGAAGTTCTCCTGGCTGTAGTCGAAGTTGCGGTACGACAGCGGGTCGGCCCGGAAATCCACCGGCAGCGTGCCGTAAAAGCCGAGATCGACCGCCTGATCGACCACCAAGTCATCGGTCGGGGAGATGTGTCGGTCGTATGCCGTGACGAGTTCGATATTGGTGATCGTCAGCGAATCGTCGTGCTGCGTCGTCCGGAAGAACGCCTCAAGCGATTCAACGATCGGCCCACGTGTGGCCTGCGGATCGGCAGGGTCGCGGATGTCGAAGTAAAGATCCTTATTGATGACCGGATAGAACAATTCGATGCCGGTCTCCGGCGCCACGGTCTTGTAGACGTTGTTGAGGCTCGGCTGACCGGGAGCGGGAGTGTTGCTATTGGTGTAGGTCACCGAGTCGTTCGGGTCGTCCAGCACCACCGTCTGCTGACGATTGAAGACGTTGCCGTCGGCGTCCGTCAGCTGGATGTTCATCACGCCCAGATCGAGGTACCGATTGAAGTTGAAGTTCTCGTCGTTCTCGGTGCCGACGATCCCTTGCTTATTGTCGTCGATGCCGACCTTGCCCTGAATCCGGTTGCCGGTCGCCTTCGTGCCGTGGACCGTGAACTCGATCTGGCCGCCGATCCGAATCTCGCTGAAGCCGTGATTCTCAACGATCAACGTCCAGCCGTCGGTGAGCGAGGCGCCGCCGTTGGACCCGCCGGTCGTCGTGTCCTGGGCGAGCGTGCTGAACAGCTCGCCCCAGTGGCGGTTGGTGGTCCAGGTCCAGCCCTGGGCGTTGGGAAGAGCGTCGTCGAGGGTGATCCCGCCCGTCTGCTGCTGGACCGTGTTGCCGATGAAGCCGCCGCCGCCAGTCAGCGGGATGCCGCCAAACTCGGGGCTGATCGACTGCTCGAACGGCGTGAACCGGCCCTGCTGGCCCTGCGGGTTTTCCGGGTTGAAGGCGGTCCCCGCGTCAGGACGGAAGGCGCTCAACTCCGACACGGTGCCGTCGGGTGAGCGGATCGCCAGGCGGAGGTTGTCGACGTCGCCCGCGGCTATATTCGTTGTGAACTCGAGCCATTCGACCGACATGAAGTCGGTGAGGGTACTCGGGTCGAACGAGAACGGGATCTCGGTAACGCCGCGATCGCTGACCGGGTCTTCATCAAGGTTGAAGAAGGGCGCCTCGGTGATGATCTCGCCGACCGTCACGTCGCCGGAGTCGATATCGACCGTTCCGTACTCCTTGAAGAACTCCTCGTAGTAGCCGGCGTTGATATTCTGTGTGTCACCCGCAATGCCGCCTGGGACCGTCAGAATCACGCCGCCGCCGTTGGGCGCGTTGATGTTGACCGCGGGCTGGATACGGAACGTCGCTCCGGCGCCAAGCACGCCCGAGGTCAGCGTAATCGACTCGTCGAGATAGAGGTCGTAAGTGTCCCAGGCGATGGCGAGCTTGACCGCCAGCCCCGCGTCGAGCACGCCGTGACCATAGCTGATGTCTTCCAGGTAGCTGCCGTAGCCGTGGCTGACGGTGAAGCCGGCGCCGTTCTCGAACAACAGGTCCGTCATCAGCTCGCGGCCGATGATCGGCTGCTGGATCGCAAAGATGCCGGGCCGCGTCGGCACCGAGTCCGGCGCGAAGATGATGACGGGGTTCGGCGTCGGGTTGCCAGAGACGCCGACCGTGGGCGGCGCGATCACGAGCCCCCCCCCACGCAGGTCGAGATCGCCCTGCCGCACCGGTGCGGGCTGGTAAAGGGGAATCGTCCGCGCCTCGTCGACGAAGGCCAGACGGCCCTCATCGTCGAGCGCCTGCGCCTGGGGCCGGAACAGATTGCCGTTCGGATCGTACAGGAGCGAGATCACTTCCCGCATCGCGGTCACCGGCGGATCGACGTCCGGAGGCGATGAGATGTACGTCTGCATGAACTTCTGGACGATCGGCCGGGCGTCCGGAGGCGTCGACCCCCCGTAGAAATCGTTGGCGATCTCCATCGCGACCCCCGTCGTGGGATCGATCACTGCCAGCCCCAACAGATTCCCATCAGCATCGGCAAAGCGCGGGATCGGATAACCGTAGACGTCAAGCGCGATATCGCCGTTGGCGTCCAGGAAGTAGACGGGGCTCTCGACGAGCGTGTCCGGGTCGATTGTCGTCGCCGGCATCGGTGCGAAGACGAACGGCAGGCCCGGGTCGATGTTGGCGTTCTCGTTGAGGAAGAATCCGCGCTCGACGAGGAAATCATTCAGCCCCGGGACGTAATCATCATTGGGGAATCTCAGTCCCGCGATGTACTCGCTGTTGGGGAGGATCGCGGTCTCGTCCGCTTCGCCGTCACCGTCGGTGTCGACCTCGTACGACGCCCATTGCGGAGGCTCGAAATCCCGGAACTCCTGCATCTGGTTGACGATCCAGCTCTCGTCGAACTGGTCGTTCTGCCGGGCCGACATCAGCAGGATCTGCTGGACGTCGCGGTAAGAGAGCCGCGGGTTCATCTCGAGCATCAGCGAGACGACGCCCGCCACCTGCGCGGCGGCGTACTCGGTGCCGCTGGCGACCGAGGTGTAATTGGTGTTGCCGAAGTAATCGCCGTCGTACTCGAAGTTGAAGATCGGGCCGACGTTCCGCCCCGCCTCGCCCGTTGGATCGGTCGTGACGATGCCCGAGTTGAGGGTCGGGTTGGTCGAGATGTCGTTGCCGAAGTTGCCCGACGGGGCGACGATCAGCACGTTCGTGCCCCCCTCGGAGTAGGTCGTGATCACGCCGGTGGCGGGGTTCTCGAACTTCCCGTCGGAGTCCACCGCGCCGACCGCGATCGTATAGATGCTGTTGGCGAGCTGGTCGTACTGGCTGCTGGAGTAGGTGCCGACGTTCCGCTCGTCGAACGGCGGGGTCGAACGTCCGCCCGCCCCCGAGTTGCCCGCGGGGACGATGTGGATGCTCCCCAGCGACTTGATCTCGCTGGCGGTCATCAGGCCGTCGCCGTTGTCGTCAACCCATGTGGCGCGGCCGCCAATGGCAGTGTCCTTGATCGACTCGAGGATCGAGATCGTGCGGCCGTCGAGCGAGGCGCCCGTGGGCAACGCGAGGGCCGTGCGTGGCTGGAGGTTCGACGCGCCGATGATCTGGAACCCGCCCGTGTGCAGGAAGACGTCGGTCACGAGGTTGGGGTTCTGCGCGAGCCCATCGGCGATGCCGTCGCCATCGACGTCGAACGGCACCAGCTCGCCGCCCAGCAGGGCGTCGGGCACGCCGTCGCCGTTGCTGTCTTGGATGAAGCCGGCTTGGAAGCGGAACGCGGCGTTGATCGCGTCAATCGTCGTCGTGGCGGTGTCGCCGGCCCCCGGCGTCAACCGCACTGGGAAAATATCGGCGCCGTGGGCGACGCCGACGATGCCCACCGCGTTGTCCCGCGCGCCAACGACGCCCGCCAGCGCGGTGCCGAGGAAGTCCGAGATGTCCGTGGCCGAGGGGTCGTTGTCGCCGTCCAGCAGGTCGAGCTGGGTCGTCAGCCCCGACGTGATATAGACCAGGTCCTCGTGCGTCAGATCAAAGCCGCCATCGATGATCGCAACCTGCGTCCCCGCCCCGGTGGCGCCCTGCGACCACGCGCGGAGGACGTTGATGTCCTCACCCGCGACGGCCAACGTTTGATTGATCGTCGGCGAGGTCGGGTCGAACTCCGTCACCTGCCCGTTGGCGTACAGGTACCACTGCGTGCCAAAGTACTCGTTGGTGCCGGGCGTCGCCGTCATCATCTCGCGGCCTTCGAGCCGTTCGACGTCGCGACGGCGCGGGGCCTTGCGCACCACACCGGACTGGCCGGCGCCGGTGAACAGACGAGTGAAGGCGTTGCGGCCGGACCGGCGGGAGGGACGGTTCTTGCGCACTTCGGGCGTTCCTGCTAATTCAATGGGGGCGAGACCTGCGAGCGTCGCAGAGGCGCGGAGCGACTACCAATGAAGTCGTTTCGCCAGCCGTGGTGTCGATTATTCCGATCAGAGTGACTCTTCCGGGACGCGCCGGACAACGCCGTTAGGGGCGTTCAGTGCGCGGATTGTCCCATCTTCAATGGTCGAGGCGGCCGCTCGCTGTCACGCGGGGAAAACCCAAATTCAGCGCAGACCGCCTCTCTTGACAGCAACCCTCAGGCTAGTCGCGGGCGGCGGGAGCGTCAAACTCTTGGCGCAGAAAGACCTTAGATGCCCTGCGGGGGGCCGCCGAAGGGAGGGTCAGGGCGACTAGATAAAGTTTGCCGCCTATGCCGAATCGACTGGTTCGACCGATGGCGCCACTCCGATAGACATTCCCGGACGAACCGCTTTTGCGGCTTTCGTGGGGATTTGCCGGGGGAACCGCTACGGCGGGGGGAGAAGGCCGGTCCCCGCGAACAAAGAGCGGGAATCGCAAAACATCCGCAGCGTCAGCCGCTGCGACACCGTTTGGGGGGGGAAGCAATGAGGACACTTCGTGCGGCCGCAACGGCGGTCTTGGGCCTGGCGACGGTCTCTGGCCTCGCGGCGGTGGCGACAGCCCAAGGGCCGCTGGCCCAGCCCGGCTTTGTGGCGGGAGGACCCGGGGCCCTCGCC
>JBGSJY010000219.1:0-1731 GCA_041741515.1 Pirellulales bacterium
CGCGGGCGCCCGCTCGGCAAAACAGCCCGGCGCAACAAGACAGTTACGACGACGGCAGTTACGACAGCGGCTACGGCGACAGCTACTCGTCCGCCCCGTCGGCCCCCCCTGAAGACGATATTCCATTTTGATTTAGCCGGCAGCAGGCAGTAAGCCTGCCGTCTGCCGTCTGCCCGCTGCCCTCTGCCTGCTAACGTAAGAGCCATGGCCACCACCAAGCAAAAGAAACTCAAGCGCACCCCGACCCGCGCCAAGCGTCTGCCGCTGGGCCCGCACGGCGGCGTGCAGCTGCTGCTCATCCAGTCGGTCGAGCACCTCGGCAAGCAGGGCGAGGTCGTTGAGGTCAAGCCGGGCTACGCGCTCAACTACCTCATCCCCGAGGGCCTCGCGGCGATCGCCAACGATCACCACCGGCGGATGGTCGAGAAGCACAAGGCGAAGCTCGCCGAGATCGAGCGCGAGCGGCAGGCCGAGCTGCGTAAGCAGGCCGCCGAGATCGCCAAGCAGAGCGTCACGATCGAGGCCAAGGCGACCGAAGAAGGTCACCTCTACGGCAGCGTCGGCGGCACGGAGATCATCGCCGCCCTCAAGAAGCAGGGCGTCACGATGGCCGCCGAACAGATCAAGCTCGAGGGCGTGCTCAAGGAGCTGGGCCTCTACACCGTCAAGATCCGCTTCTCAAGCGAGGTCGAGGGCGAGCTCAAGGTGTGGGTCGTCCCCGCCGTCGGCGACTGATTCGATTCTGCTGTCGGCGACTGGTTCGATTCTGCTGTCGGCGACTGGTTCAATCTGCCGTCGGCGATGGAAATTTTAAACTCAATCGCTGCTAGCGTTTAGATGCACGAGGCAGCCGTTCCAAGGGAACGGCTGCCTCGCTTTTTGTTGTGAGGCGGCCTTCGCTGTCGTAGGATGCCGACTCACGCGGAACGTCCAAGAACCCAATCCCAATGACCACTGCTGGTGGAGCGGCAGCTCCTCATGGGTCATTAGGGCTTGGTCATTGGTCATTCGACTGAATGCGATGGGCCTTCGGCGCCATCCTACGACGCACCGGACGCTATTGGCGTCCGGCTCGCCATGTTCGAAGGAGCGAACTCTTATGTCTAACGGCGAAATGCGCGACCGCGCCGACTCGAGTAGCGAAGGTCGACGCTTCCGGCGCGACGGGCGCGACGCTCCGCCGCCGAAGGCGGAGAGCTTGCTTGAGCGGCAACTGCCGCAGAGCCTCGAGGCCGAACGGGCCGTGCTGTGCAGCATGTTGCTGTTGCCGGAGGTCGCCGACGACGTCGCGCTGGTGCTCACCTCGGACGACTTCCTCGACGACGCCAATCGGCGGATCTACCGGCACTTAACGGCGATGCACGAGCTAGGCTCGGCGATCGACGTGACGCTGCTCATCCAGCGGCTGCGCGACGCGGGCGAGTACGAGGCGATCGGCGGCGCCACCTACCTGGCCGAGCTCTCCGACGCGGTCGCCACCGCCGCCCACGCCGAGCACTACGCGCAGATCGTCCGCGAGAAATCGACGCTCCGCGGCTTGATCGAGGCCTCGACGGACATACTCCGCGACGCCTACGACCCGACGATGGAGCCGCGGCTGCTGCTGAGCCGGGCCGAGGAACGGGTCTTCGGCATCCTCGAATCGAAGGGGCACGGCCAGGTCATCGAGCTCCGCGACGTGCTGACGGAGTCGATCGCCCGGATCGACGCGCGGATGAAGAACGAGCACGC
>JBGSJY010000220.1:0-20201 GCA_041741515.1 Pirellulales bacterium
CGCCGTCTCGCCCGGGACGATCGGCATCACCCGCCCCTCGGCGCCGATGACGCCGCCGTAGACCCACGGCACGCCTTCGCGGACGGCGTAGTCGTTGAGCAGCAGCCGCGTCTCGAAGTTGTCGGTCCCGTCGAGCAGCAGGTCGCAACCCGCGGCGAGGTACGGCAGGTTGGCGGCGGTCACGTCCGCGACGACGGGTTCGATATCGATGGTCGAGTTGACGACTCGCAGGTGGCTGGCGGCCGCGATCGCTTTGGGTAAACCGGAAGCGACATCGCTTTCGTTGTAGAGAACCTGCCGCTGGAGGTTCGAGACTTCAAGAAAATCGCGATCAACTATCGTGAGCTTGCCCACGCCAGCGCGGGAGAGCGTCGAGGCGATCACCGAACCCAGCGCGCCGCAGCCGCAGACGAGGACGTGGCTCGAGGCGAGCTTCGCTTGGCCCGCTTCACCCAAGGGGGCGAAGCGGGTTTGTTTGGCGTAGCGTGAGAAAGGGTCGGCGGGCATGGCGTGTGGGTGGTTCACTCCGGGAGCTGACGCTTTCCGGCTCGCACGAGCCGCCTGCGAGCCGTGAAGGGTCAGCTCCCGGAGCAGCCCTACGATAAATCATCCTCTTCTTCATCCGCATCCTCTTCCTCGTCCAGCGCCGCCATCGCCGCGTCGCGGCGCGCGAGGGCCTCGGCTAACACACGCCCCGTCGCCGACGCGGCGCAACCAGCGACACTCTCTGGCGTCCCTTGCGTGACAACGCGTCCGCCGTCCGCCGCGGCGCCGGGGCCCAGGTCGAGGATCCAGTCGGCGGCCATCATCATCGGCACGTTGTGCTCGATGACCACCAGCGAGTGGCCCACATCCACCAAAGCATTGAAGCAATCGACGAGCTGCTCGACGTCCGAGAAGTGCAGGCCGGTCGTCGGCTCGTCGAGCAGGAATAGCGTCCGCCCGGCGGTCTTCGTCGCCAGCCGGCCGGCGAGTTTGAGCCGCTGCGCTTCGCCGCCCGACAACGTGCTGGCAGGCTGTCCGAGCTTGAGGTAGTCGAGGCCCACATCGACCAGCGGCCGCAGCCGCTGCTGGATCTTCGTCTCGCCGCGGAAGAAGCGGATCGCTTCGTGGACGGTCATTTCCAGGACTTCGGAGATGTCGCGATCGCGGTAGTGGATGTCGAGCACCTCGTCGCGGAAACGCCGGCCTTCGCACTCGTGGCAACGCATCGTCACGTCGGCTAGGAACTGCATATCAACGCTAACGTAGCCGGCGCCCTGGCACGCCTCGCAACGCCCGCCGTCGACGTTGAAGCTGAAATGGCTCGCCGTGTAGCCGCGGGCCTTGGCGTCGGGCAGTTCGGCGAACAGCGCCCGGATCGGGTCCATCGCCTTGACGTAGGTCACCGGGTTGGAGCGCGGCGAGCGGCTGATCGGCGCCTGATCGACGAAGACCACATCGTCCAGCTGTTTCCACCCCAACAGATCGGCGTAAGGGAGCGGCTGGTCCGCCTCGTGCTTCGCTTCGGTGACGTTGGCGCCGTCGTGCAGCCGCGACTCCAGCGCCGGGAACAGCGTCCGCCGCACGAGGCTGCTCTTGCCGGCGCCGCTGACGCCGGTGACGACCGTCAGCACGCCCAGCGGAAACTCGACGTCGAGGCCCGCGCCATTCGCCCCGACGAGATTGGCGCCCGCCGCGCCGAGCAGCGTCAGCTTGCCTTGCTCGGTGGGCCGGCGGTTCTCAGCGGTGCGGTAGACCATCCGCCGCCCCGATAACCAGTCGCCGGTGCGGCTCTGCTTCGCTTCGGCGAGACGATGAGGCGGGCCTTCGAAGACGATCTCGCCCCCCTCGATCCCGGCGAGTGGTCCAAACTCGACGGCATGATCGGCGGCCCGAATCGCTTCTTCTTCGTGCTCCACGACTAGCACGGTGTTGCCCCGGTCACGCAGTCGCTTTAGCGCGTTCACCAGCGGCGCCACGTCAACCGGATGCAACCCCGTCGAGGGTTCGTCGAGCACATAAAGCATATCGACGAGATTCGACCCGAGCGTGGTCGTCATCGCGACGCGCTGCGCCTCGCCGGTGCTGAGCGTCCGCAACGTGCGATCGAGCGTCAGATACCCAACGCCGACCTCTTCAAGGTAGCGCAGCCGCGATGTGACGTCGGTGAGCACCGCGCGGGCGATCTCGGCTTCGGAAGCAGAGAGTTGCCGCTGGCCACCGATACCTGCGTCTTGCGAGCCGGGAAGCGTAAGCTCCCGGAGTTGCGGTGGGTCCAAGGGTTCCTCCGGGAGCTGACGCTTCCCGGCTCGCACGGAGTCTTTTATAGCGCGGGGGTCGTTCGGTACGAGTGAATCGAACCAGCGCGTCGCCTCGCGCACTTCCAGTCGGCAGATGTCGGCGAAGTTCTTCCCGCCAATCTTCACCGCCAGCGCCTCGGGCCGCAGACGGTCCCCGCCGCACTCTGGGCACGGCAGGTACGACCGCCAGCGGCTGAGGAACACCCGCAAGTGCATCTTGTACTTGCGGCGTTCGAGCCACTGCATGAACCCGTTGAGCCCGCCGAAGTTGCGCTGGGGGACGCCCTCGATCACCAGACGAATCGTCTCGGGTGGCAGCGTCGCGTAGGGCGCGTCCAGGTCGATGCCGAAGTCGGGCGCCAGCGCGATCAGCTCTTCGAGCTCGTGCGCGTACGCCGGCGTCCGCCACGGCGCGACCGCGCCTTGGCGGAGCGAGAGCGTCTTGTCGGGGACCACGAGGTCCATATCGGTCTCGACGACGCTGCCGAAGCCTTCGCACTCGGGGCACGCCCCCAGCGGGCTGTTGAAGTTGAACAGCGGCGGCTCGGGCGCAGCAAATTCGCGAGCACATCCGTTGCAGCGCAGTCTCGTATCGAAGTGAAGCGGGGGCGAGTCGGGAGCATTTGCGACCGGAGTGACCACCACACACGCTCCGTCACCCCCCGCAATCGCTGTCTCGATCGATTCCGCCAGCCGATCCGCATCGACGCGACCCCCGACGAAGCGATCCACGACAACCGTCAGCTTCTCGGGGATCGTCTCGCTGTGGGCGAGATCGGCGAGCGAGACGACTTCGTCCGCGACGAGCGCCCGTACGTAGCCCGCTTCGATCAGGTCCGCGAGCCGGGACGCCGGTTGGTCGCTGAGGGTGGCCTCGAAGCCGAGCATCGCCTTCTGACCCTCACTGAGAGCGCCGAGCGCGTCGACGATCGAATCCACCGAGTCGCGGCGGACCTCGACGGGGTTGCTGGGAGTGCTGCAGTCGGGGCAGAAGATCCGGCCGATCCTCGCAAAGAGCACCCGCAGGTGGTCGGCGACCTCGGTCGCGGTGGCCACGGTCGCCCTGTTCGACCGCGAGCCGCTGGAACGCGTCACCGCGATCGCCGGCGGCAGGCCGTCGATCCGCTCGCAGTCGGGCTTGTCGAGCTGCTCGAGGAACTGCCGCGTGTAGGCGCTGAAGCTCTCGATGTAACGGCGCTGGCCCTCAGCGTAGAGGGTGTCGATCGCCATCGACGTCTTGCCGCTCCCCGAGGCGCCGCAAAAGACGATCAGCGCGCTGCGCGGCAGGTCGAGGTTGACATCCTTGAGGTTGTGCGTGCGGGCGCCCCGGACCCGGATCACGGCGTCCTCCGCGTCCCCGGGGGAGGCCGTTTCCACGGTTTCGGGGGCGACGGGTTCGGGAGAGACGGGCATAGCAGGCGTGGCTGTCTTCGGGGGAGTCCCGTACGATACCCGGCAGCCTAGCGGCCCGCCACCTACGCATTTTTTAGCCGCCGATGAACGCGGATAAACGCGGATGCGGTTTGGCGGGTTAGGCCCGAAGCACTAAAGACATCTGCTCCTATCTGCGACTATCTGCGGCTAAGAAAAGAAAGAAGTGGAAGAGATCGAGCGATTACGCCGCGAGATTCGTGAGCACGACCGGCGCTATTACGTCGAGGCGGCGCCGAGTATTTCGGACCGGGAGTACGACGCCCTCTTGGAGCGCCTGCGCGCACTGGAAGCAGAGCATCCCGAGCTGATCACGCCCGATAGCCCGACGCAGCGGGTTGGCGGCGATCCGATTGCAGGCTTCCAGACGGTCGCCCATGCGCGGCGCATGTACTCGATCGACAATTCTTATGATGAAGAAGAGCTGACGCGCTGGGCCCAGCGCTGCTTTGAGGCGCTCGATCCGCAGCTTCAGCAGATTAACGATCGCCTCAAACAACTCGACGAACGCGAAGGCAAACTCAAAGGCAATCGCGACGCGGAATCCAAACAGAGCCGTGAGGCTTTAGCGAGCGACCGGACAGGGCTCCAACAGCAGCGAGCCGACCGCCTCGCCGCCGCCGCGGCCGAAGGCTATCCCTTGCCCGGCGGTTACGTCGCCGAGCCGAAGGTCGATGGCGTTGCGGCGAGCCTGCGCTACGAGCGCGGCGTGCTCGTGCAGGGCCTAACACGCGGCGACGGCTACCGCGGCGACGACATCACGCACAATTTGCGGACGCTCCGGAGCGTGCCGCTGGTGCTCGAGGGAGACGCGCCGGAGGTCTTGGAGGTCCGCGGCGAAGTCTACATGCCGCGCGAAGAGTTCGACCGAATCAACCGCGAGCTGGCGGCCGAGGGGCAAGAGCTGTTCGTCAATCCGCGCAACGCCACCGCGGGGACCCTCAAGCAACTCGACCCAAAGAATGTCGAACGTCGGGGCCTGCGCTTCGTGCTGCACGGCTACGGCGAGCTGTCGGCCGACGTGACGATCGATTCGCACACCCAACTCGTCGAAACAGCGCAGCGGCTCGGGCTGATCACCAGCCCGCTATCGAAGCACTTCGGCACGATCAAACAAATCGTCGGCTACGTCGACTGGTTCGAGAACGAGAAGGACCGACTGCCTTACAACGTCGACGGCGTGGTTGTCACCGTGAACCGATTCGACCTGCAGGAGCGGCTCGGCTTTACGAGCAAGTTCCCGCGTTGGCGGCTCGCCTACAAGTACGCCACCGAGCAGGCCGCCACCGAACTGCTGGAGATCGAGTGGCAGATGGGCAAGACTGGCAAGCTGACCCCGCGGGCGAAGATGACGCCGGTCTTCGTCGCCGGCACCACCGTGCAGCACGCCACGCTGCACAACGTCGGCGAGTTGCGCCGCAAGGACGTGCGTATCGGCGACACCGTGATCATCGAGAAGGCGGGCGAGATCATCCCGCAGGTGGTGCGTGTGCTCGACCCCGATCGCGCCGATCGCAACGACCCTGTGGTGCTGCCGACGAGTTGCCCGATCTGCGGCCACGCCTTGGAGATGGAGTACGACCAGAAGCGGCAGAACGACATCGCCCAATGGTCGAAGCGGGTCCAGCGCGAGAAGCAGCTTGCCGCAAAGGACGGCCGTGAACCCGAAGCGATCCCCGAGCCGCCGCCGCTCACCGAACTCGACGAGTCGGGACGCTACTGCCCCAACGCCGAGTGCCCCGGGCAGCTCAAGGAACGGCTGATCCACTTCGCCGGCCGCGGGCAAATGGACATCGAGGGGCTCGGCGAAAAAGTGATCGAGCAACTCCTCGACGTAGGGCTAGTGCATTCGTACGGCGACCTCTTCCGGTTGCACACGAAGCGTAAAGAGCTGCTGGCGCTCGAGCGAATGGGCGCGAAGAAGGTCGATAATCTGCTCGCCGGCATCGAAGCGTCAAAGGACCGTGGCCTGACGCGTGTGCTGGCGGCGCTGGCGATCCGCCACGTCGGCTCGAGCGGATCACGCATCCTCGCCGAGCATTACCGCTCGATCGACGCGCTCACGGCGGCGAGCGTCACGGAGCTTGAGAACTTCAAGATCAACGGCGCCGAGTCCGGCATCGGACCCGAGATCGCCAAATCGCTGCACGATTATTTGCACAGTGACTCGGGGCACGCGATCATCGAGGACTTGCGCAACGAAGGCGTCAAGCTCACCGAAGATGCCCAACCGCAGGCGGCGGCCAGCGGCCCCCTCTCCGGGAAAACGCTCGTCGTCACCGGCACGCTCCAGCGCCACAGCCGCAGCGCCGCCCACGAGCTCATCGGCAAGGCGGGAGGCAAAGCGGCCGGCAGCGTTAGCGGCTCGACCGACTACCTCGTCGCCGGTGAGAAAGCGGGCAGCAAACTCGACAAGGCGGCCAAGCTCGGCGTGAAGGTGCTGACCGAGGAGGAGTTCGAGCAACTCTTGGGGCTCTGACGGTAGCCGCAGATAAACGCGGATGACTTTCACACAACAGCGTTCTAAGTGTTGGCTCGCTTTCAGTAGGATCATGGCAGCGCAGTGATCATCTGTGTCCATCCGCGTTCTTCTGCGGCTAGATTTATTGAAGGCAAAAATGGCTGCGAATTTTCCAGCGGTTGTATGCGACGATGACCTTGCCCGCGATTGCCGCGAGCTGGTGCGGATGGCGCTGCGCGAGGATTTGGGCGATGACGGGGACATCACCAGCCTTGCGGTCATCGCCGCCGAGCGGCGGGGCAATGCGGCGATCGTCTCGCGCGAAGTGGGCGTCGCGGCGGGTGTCCGGCTGCCAACCGTCGTGCTTGAGGAAGCGGACGCCGACGCTTCGTGGTTGACAACCGTCGAAGACGGCGAGCCGATCAAGCGCGGTACGGTCGTAGGGAAGCTTGAAGGCAACGCCCGCGACCTGCTGCGCTGCGAGCGTGTGACGCTCAACCTGATGAGCCGGCTGTGCGGCGTGGCGACGCTGACGGAGCGATATGTGGCCGCGGTCGGGCCCGCGCCGACGAAGGTCTACGACACGCGCAAGACAACGCCGGGATGGCGGCTGCTAGAGAAGTTCGCTGTCCATTGCGGCGGGGGGCAGAACCACCGCACCGGACTCTACGACGCGGTAATGATCAAGGACAACCACCTGGCTCTTGCTGACGAGGCCGGCCTCACCCCCGCGGACGCCGTGCTTCGCGCCCGGCAGGCCTGGCCCGATCGGGTGATCGAGGTCGAGGTCGATACGCTCGAACAGTTCCGCGGGGTCCTGCCGGCCGGGCCCGACATCGTGCTGCTCGACAACATGACCAATGAGCAACTCCGGGAAGCGGTCCGCGTGCGGGGCGAGTCAGCTCCCGGCGTGGTGCTCGAGGCTTCGGGCGGGGTGCGGCTCGATACGATCGGCGCGATCGCTGCGACCGGCGTCGATCGGATCAGCGTCGGGGCGCTGACCCATTCGGCGGTTGGCCTCGATTTGGGCCTCGATTGGCGGTAACTCAGGGCGCGGAGAGGGGTAGTCCGCAATGGCATGCGGGATGCCGTCGGGCAGGATGGCCCGAATCTTTGCGTAAGCGGAAAAGTCGTTGACAAAGCCGCCATGCCATCTATTCTGAAGGGGTGCCTGCGGGAAATCCGCAGCCGTTAGGTAGTTTCTGACCCGTTTCACATTAGCTGGGAGTCGTCCTCGTGAGTGTCAATCCGGCGGCGGCGGAGCGATCCGTCGTGCGGCCTCTGGCATTCTTGGGATGGCGAGCAGCCCTTCTTGCCCGAATCTAACGGGCGCAGTGGGTCCAAGCCTTCCGACCTCCGTGCGGTCGTTTTACGCGCGGCTCCAGGACACGCCAGTTCGGCCCGCGACCGTTCGACTCGGCCGCGAATACCCGCTCGCGATACGCGCCGAGGCGGCCCCCAAGGGCCGTCTCAGCGAGGGACGCGAAGCGGCAGGGACCTCGCCGCCAACAGGCGCGTCGGCCCCGGTAATCCCGCCGGATTCTCTGTAGCCAGGCCTTCTGCCGGCGATCCACCAGCGGCTTTGGGAGAAGTCTCCCATCCCCCAACGGAGGATTTCCCGTTCATCGCAGAACCGCCTCGGGCCCCGGAGAGCGACACCCGCCAAAGCGTCCCCCGCCGAGAAGTAGCCGCTCCCATTGAATCCCACCCGCCCACCCGCTGGCTGAGCCGGCGACGGGCCAACTTGAGGCGCCCACCGATGATTTTCGACAAGTTGATGACGGCCCGCACGTTTGCGGTGATGGCCTTACTGGCCCTGTCGGCCGCTACCCAAGCTGCCTACGTGAATATCCGCAGCCTGGAAAGTCTGCTTGCTTATCCCACGAACAGTGAGGCCGACAAGAACATCAACATGTATGGCTTGTGGGGTGGCGGATTATCACAGAAGTACGAATACAACATGCCGTTTATTGAATTGGGGGTGCAGAAGGCATCTCCTCGCTTTCCTGTTGATGACAAGCCGGTTTCGACTTTTTTTATGACGATTGGCAACACGAACTACACGTTCTCTAACCTGTTTGAAAACAAGGAGATGACTAACTCCCGTGATATTCTCAGCAACGGATCGTGGGCTTTGAAGGGCACTTCATCGCAAGCAGGGATCGATTTGCAGGGGACGGTATCTGCGAATGGCCAGCTGTTGCGGGTAGATTTCTCGCGCCCCGTTCAGCCGGGCGAGGTGGTTCGATTTCAGGTGGATATCAATCGCGCCCCAAACGCTCCTTCTACCCTCACCCGGTTTGCACCCTATACCGATGTCTTCTACTCGAATACCGGTGGCGTACTGACGGGTTTGTCAGATGTGGTGTTGCAGAGCCCCGACGGCACCGAATATGCAAAGACAAGGCTTGCAATGACCACGATGGATAGTTCGACGTTGAACTCGTTAACGGGAATCCGCAACTACGACACGATGCAGACAATTCCGATATTTGACGACGAGGTTGGGCTTCCTGGCCGGGGCGGTGGGACGCGGATCCCAGGCGCCGTCCCCGAACCGACGTCGATCGTGCTCGTGCTCGGTATGTTCGCATCGCAACTATCGCGATGCCAAAGGATAGTACGGGGCTGATCGTTAGAGGCATCGATCGACCCCGCGAAACTGTACTGACTCGGAGGAAAATACGTCTTTGAAATGCCCAACAAGAGCGGAGCCGCTCTTTCGAGGAGACCCGCTGGTCCTGCAGTTGCTGCATGGATGGCGTCGGATAACGACAGAATAGTCGGCCTGGTTTTATGACTGGCAGCTGGAATCGCGATCCGCTGGCGGCCACTCAGTCGGTGGGCCGGCAGAGTCGCGCAAGGTCTTACCGACAAGATGTATCGCGGCTGACGACACGATCGGAAGGCTAGTCGCCCTTGCCCCGGCTGCGCGAGGGTGTCGCGTGTTCGACCGCCAAGCGTCGCTTGGCCAGGCTCAGCGAGTTGACCCAACCTCTCGCTCGCTCGGTTTCTTCCTCACGCTTGTCGCCCCTCAAGAGCAGCATCAAATCGAGTATGCTCGACCGGAAGGTCGGCTGCCGCTCATCGATCGCTGCCGTGGCCGCCCCATCGCACTCTCGATGGCTTAGTGCGTTATGGCTAAGAAGCTGTCCCGAAATGGTAGTCAGTTCTTTGCGAGGCGTCTTGCCATGAGTCGGATCATGGCGAGGTGGACGAAGGCCTCGCTGGAGAGGGTGGTCTTCTCGTAGCCGTGGACGGTGCGTCGGTAACGGGCGAGCCAGGCGAAGGTGCGTTCGACGATCCCTCGCTTGGGGAGCACGACGAACCCCTTAACGCCCACCGGACGCAGCACCGTCTGCAACAGCCAGCCGAACGTCTCGTTCACCCACTCCGGCAGACCGTTACGCCCGTAGGCCGAGTCGGCGAAGAGGACCTTCAGCCGCTTGAACTTGGCCTTCAGACGCGACACGACAAAACACGCCCCATCGTGGTCCTGCAGGCCGGCCGAGTGGACCACCACCATCAGCACCAGACCGAGGGTGTCGACCGCTAGGTGGATCTTCCGGCCTCCCACCTTCTTCCCCGCATCGTAGCCGCGTTCTTCGCCCCCTTCGGCCGTGCGGACCGACTTGCTGTCGATCACCGCCGCAGTGGGGGTCGGCGCCCTGTCGGCCGCCTTGCGGACCTTCTCCCGCAAGGCGTCGTGGACCCTTTGGATCACGCCTTGGTTCCTCCACGCCCAGAAGGTGTTGTAGACGGTCTTCCAGGGAGGGAAGTCATGCGGCAGTTGGCGCCACTGACAGCCCGTCTTGGCGACGTAGAGGATCGCGTCGAGCACCCATCGCCGGTCGGTCGGCCGACGCCCGTGCTTGCTGGGCTTGGGGAGCAACCGACGCACGATCCGCCATTGTCGGTCGGTAAGGTCGCTGTCATAGTTCCGCTCCTTGAGCATGCTGCGGCTCTCCTTCCGTGGATGGTCAGTCCGAAAGGAGAGCCGTAGCAGCTCTCTTCAAATCTCGCTATTCGGGACAGCTTCTTAGTGCGTTTCTGCACTCGTTTAAGGCTTCTTGAGAACATCGCTCCTACATCGGACGCCTTACGAGAGTTGGCACTACTTCGATTCAGGACGAATAACGAGCGGCCGACCGTCGATTGCTGAAAGTTGCTATCAGACCAAGCGTCGTCATTCCAATGCCGCTCGGCTCGGGAATGGCTCCCGCCTGCCCACGGTACCCATAGGCTGATCGGAACACGGCGTAGTCACGGCTATCGACAACCCGATCGAAGTTAGCGTCGGCGGTAAGGTTGGTCGTTGAACCTCTCAGATCTCGCCAAACCGTGTAGTCCGCCGCATCCACTCGAGAGTCGCCATTGAAGTCGCTGGCGAGCGCTCCCTGGACCGACCGCAAGAAGGGGCGGCCATTTGTCAGCATCGTATTTATCTGTGATCCGATTAAATAACCCTCGTTTTTTCTTGTAATTTCAAAGGTCAGATTATCACGCATTAGGTTGATATCTGACAGCACATGGTTGAGGCCTAGCACGTGGCCGAGTTCGTGGGCAATCGTTAATGCGATGTTATCTTGCTCCCCGGGGTAGGCCGGATCAAGCCATCTGGAACCAACTGAGATCATCCCGAAGTTAGAGAGAAAAATAGTGACCCCCGCTGGATAGGTGGCGGCATCGCGACTTCCATGGTTTGGGGGGGGGAGTTCGTTGGAAAAGATCAAATTGACCGTGCTCGCCTCAGGTGCGAGGATATTCGTCGGGACAAGATTACGAATGGTCTGCACGCTTAGCAGGCCCGGGTAATTGACCAGGTCGTTGTTCACGCGCAGCACGTTGGGCTCGAAGCGAACTTCGATCCCAGCCTGCCCCAAAACCTCATCGACTCGGTTCTTGATCCACGTGCTCGTCGAACTGTCGCCGAGGACCGTGGCGGGAGCAGAGCCGTTGCTGTTTGCCGCCTGGATGAGGCGGACGTTCATGACATGCGTGATGGGTCGCTGGGGACCGATGAGCCAAGGAATTGTCTCGGCTTGGCTCGCGGCCGTAAGGCAGATCATCGACGCAAAATAAACTTGAATCCGTCGCATGATGGGCTTCTGTCCAGGAATCGCAAGAAACACCCCGCAAGGCGCTGCGATGCGGCCTCCCGCATTCGACTGGGAGGGACATGGTTGAAGAACGTAGCGAGTTAGATGCGCGCACGCAAACAAAAGAGCGAATCAAAATGGGCGGTTTCTACGGATTCCTCCCAATCTGCCAAAAGTTCCGAGCGTGGCGATTCCGATGAGTGTGTCGGATGCCAGGCTCTTCCGCGTTCCGGAGCGGATCTCGCGTCCTCGTAGCGGTCACCAGGTGGAGTGGCGTTTGAAGCCCCAGCACGCGGGTGCCGTCATCAAATTCCAGGGGGGGAAGCAACAATGTTCTCTTTGTCTAGAGGTACGCGCCGCCTTGCGAAGGCCGGGTTGTCCTTAAGCCTGATGTGCGCACTCAATGCTCATCAGGCGGCCCTAGCGGATCAGATCCTCGATAAGTCGTTGCAGCTCGCTAGCTGCACGACTTGCGACGAGCACGTGGATGCCTATGGCGAAATCGGTTGCGCCGATGGGGGCTGCGGCGACGTGTGCGGTGTCGATCTGGGAATGGGGGGCAACTCGGCCCGCGGTGGTCAAGTCGTTTTCGGCGCCGAGTGGATATCACTGAGAAGCACCTTCAGTGAGGCGACTGCCTATCGACAGATTGATCAAAGACCACCAGCGCTCGAGTCCTTTGAGCAGTTTAACTTCAACTACACCGATTCCTTCCGTGTTTTCGGTGGCTATCGCCTCTGTGGGTGTGGCGACGAGATCCTCTTTACTTACACACGGTTCAACGCGGATGGAGGATTCAGCTCGGGACCCTTCAATGACCCCGACGTTACCTTCGTCGGTCCTGCCGAGCTGGTTCCAGGCGGATTGGGTGACTCGATCTCGGGAGTGGCGAAGACCACCCTCGATATCTACGACTTGGCCTATGTAAAAACGATCCCGTTGGGATCGCCGTTGACCTCCTGTGATCCCTGTGGTGACTGCTGCGGCTCTGCCTGCCCCGCATGGGATCTCCAGTGGTCGGGCGGCCTTCGGGTAGCCAACGTCGATTCAACCTTAAATTACGCGACGAATGTCCTACCGGCGAACACCGACCCGAATTCTAGCCGTAGCGCCCAGAGCCGCGTTTCGTTCGACGGCGTGGGCCTGCGTGCCGGCGTCCTGGGTCGGCGGTACTTCGGCCGCAGCGGGGCAGTGAGTGCTTACGTGAAGGGCGATCTTTCCTTGCTACTTGGCGACATCGATTACACCACCGCCCAGACCAACAGCAATTTCGTACCGACGTCTTTGAGTCACACGCAATTGATTCCGGTGACCGAGCTCGAAGCCGGTCTGAGCGCCTATCTCACTCAAAATCTCTCTTTGACGGCGGGCTACATGTTGTCGGCGTGGCACGACCTTGGACACCGCTCTGAGTACAATTACGGCCCCAGCGGGACCCAAACGCTGTCGATGGACGACGCGAACATGATGATGTTCGACGGCTTCTTCATTCGGGCGACGGCCGCCTTTTGATAGCGACCGCCCGCACAGCGGGCGCCAGGTGAAGTGGCGGAATTACGCGGAGAAGTCACCTGTCGTTCATCCCAAAACGAAAAGCCCGCGTCGGGACACCCGACGCGGGCTTTTCTTGTTTTGCTAACGGCCGATCTCGACCGCTCTGGCTCGCGCTCGACACTATCCGCGAAGGGCCACTACCGCCTGCCGCCGCGATCGAGCAGTTGGGCGCTGATCAGCCACGGGGGGCGATGCGATCCCGCTTGGCGCGACGCTGGGCGCGGATCTTGGCGCGGCGCTTGGTAGCGCTGGGCTTCTCGTAGAACTCACGGATCCGCATCTCCTTCTTGATGCCGCTCCGCTCCACCAGCTTGCGGAACCGCCGCACGGCCTCTTGAGCCGTTTCTTTGTCGCGAAGGGTCAGCTTAACCACGTTTGTCGCTCGCTCCGGGGACGCTCGGCGGGAGGGGCTTCTAAACCGCGCCCGCCGGGGGATGGGATTCCATGCAGAGGCCTCCGCGGCATCCGCAGATCCGCAAGAATAACGCCTTCCGGCCCGAGACGCCACCCAGTCGTACGACGATTTGTCGCGGAAGCGGAAGGGGCCAGCCCTGCTGCGGCAGGATCGCCAACCCCCTGGGGAAAGCCGGCTCCAACGGCCCATGTCGGCCGCGCCGGCTGAAAAGTCCTCCCAAGCCCCCCCCTTTCAGCGGCCGTCATGACCCGCTTCCGCAGGGCGAAGACTCATCTCCAAGCCGCCGGCGGGACTGCTGGTCGTCTCGTCGAAGGGCCGATTCCCTTCCTTGCGACGCCGCATGAGAGCCGTCGCGATCGGTCAGCCGCCCCCGATGTCGCCAAGCCCCAGCCCGACGACTGGCCCCTCGCCCGCCCAGCGGCTGGCGGCCATCGACGAGCGCCAGCAGCGGCTGCTGGCGGAACTCGACCAGCTGAACCAGCGGATCGAGGCGGCGATAACCCTGTTCAGCGGGGCGCCGCAGGCCTCCGCCAGCGACTGACTCAACCGCTCGACTCTAGTGCGAATCGAGCCAGCCCGACTTGCTGATCGCCCTCAGCAGGCGGAGCCCCAGCAGGCCGCTGAAGGCAAAGGCGATTAAGCCCGGCGCGGAGATCCCGAAAAGTGGCCACACGTCGCGGCTGACCATCAGGGCGCCGGCGACGATCAACGAGCTGGTCAGCAGGCCCAGCACCAGCCGATTGACCGCCGGCTCGAGGCCGCGGTGCTCGAGATGAACTTCGAAGCGGCCCGACTGGAACTGCGTCAGCAACTCGCGCAGCCGGCGCGGCATCTCCTCGGCGAGTTGCTCGACCTCACCGAACAGCCGCCGGGCCTTCCTCGCCTGCCGCAAAGGGTTAAGCCGCCGCAGCATCATCCGCCGCTGCATCGGCGCCAACAGATCGACGAGTGAAAACTGCGGCGAAAGTCGTTTGGCCGTCCCTTCCAGCATCACCAGCAGCTTCAGCAACATCGCGAGTTGCGGCGTCAACGCGATGCCGTGCCTTCGCACCAGGCGAAACAGCTCGGTCAGCGCGCCGGCCAAGTCGAACTGATCGACCTGCATCTGGCAGTAGTGATCCACAAAATCACTGACCTCGACCGAGAAGGCGTCCTCGTCGAGGCTGGCTGGGCACGATCCGATCCGCAGCAGCGCGGTGGTCAGCTCGGGGGGGTCGTCCGCGACGACCGCGATCAACACGTCCTCCAGGTCTTCGCGCAGCGTGTCGCTGATGCGTCCGACCATGCCGAAGTCCAAGAGACCGATCACGCCCCCGGGCAGCACCAGAAGATTCCCCGGGTGGGGGTCGGCGTGGTACAAGCCGTGGTCGAAGATCATCTCGAGGAACACTTCGGCGCCGTGACGCGCGACCGCCCCCAGGTCGGCGTCGCAGGTCGTCGCGAAGTCGGGGTCGGAGAGCTTCGCCCCGTCGAGCCATTCGAGCGTCAGGACTTGGGCCGCCGACAGATCCGCGTGCGGCTCGGGGATGGTGAGGCGCGGATCACCGGCGAACGCCTTACGGAACTGTTCGATACGCCGCCGCTCGTCGCGGAAGTCGAGCTCGCGCCGCACGGTGCGGCTGAACTCAACGGCGGTCGCGCGGGGCCGATAGGTGGCGAACTCCGGCAACTTCTCGGCCAGCTCGGCCAGTCCGACGAGGATGTCCGTGTCGACCCGAAGCAAGTGCTCGACGCCCGCGCGGCGGACCTTGACGGCGACCTCCCGGCCATCGAAGCGCTTCGCGCGGTGGACCTGGCCGATCGACGCCGACGCCACCGGCGTGTCGTCAAACTCGGCGAAGCACTCTTCTACCGGGCGGCCCAGCGACATGAGAATCGTCCGCCGGACGACTTCGGGCGGGTCGGCGGGAGCGCCGGTCTGGAGCTTGGCGAGCTCGTCGGCCAGCTCGACCCCGATCATGTCGGGCCGCGTCGCGAGGACCTGCCCGAACTTGATGAACGCGGGGCCGAGCTCTTCGAGCGCCCGGCGGATCCGCTCTTCGCGGCGGACGGACGGCTTGCCGTTGCCGCCGCTCCCCCGCAGCCGCTTCGCGAACGGCAGGTCGAGCCGCCCAAACCAATCGGCGAGCCCGTGTTTGCTGAGGATGGCGACGATCTCGCGCCACCGATGGGCGTTGCGGTAAACCTGCGGGATCGACGTGAGCTTCATTACGTCCAGGAGGGGGCGTCGACGCGAACCGCAGCGCCAAGGGGCGTTAGGTCCGCTACGCTCATCTATGTTAACTTCCTATAGCGTCGGGGCGGGTGTTTTTCAGAGCCTCCCGGGCGCCGCTTTTAAGGGTTGTCCGATGCGTTTCCGATTGTTCTTGTTGTGCTGGCTCGCTTGCGTCGCCCCCTCGATAGCCGATTGGCCGCACTGGCGTGGTCCCAAGACCAACGGCGTTGCGGACGCGAAGGACCTGCCCACCAACTGGTCACCGGACGAGCATGTCCGCTGGCGGACACCGCTTCCCGGTCCGGCCGGTTCGACGCCCGTCCTCGCAAGTGGGAAACTCTTTTTAACGTCGCCCGACGGCGCCGAGCTGCTGCTCATGGCGTTCGACGCTCGGACAGGAGAACCGCTCTGGCGCCGCACCGTTACGACCGGCGAGGCCGCGTTCCGGGGCGACGAGGGAAACCTCGCGTCGGCATCGCCCGCGACCGACGGCAAGCTGGTCGTCGCCGCGATGGGGGACGGCGTCATGGCTTGCTACACGACCGACGGCGACCCCGTCTGGCGCCTGTCCCTCAGCGAGCGACTGACGCCGCTCGACATCCAATTCGGCTACGCCTCATCGCCGATCGTCCATAACGGCAAAGTCCTCGTGCAGTGGTTGCACGGCGACGGCGACGCCGCGACCGAAGAGGCCCGCGTCGCGGCCTTCGACCTGGCGACCGGCGAGACGCTGTGGTCGGTCAAACGGCTCACCGGCGCCAGCCGCGAGTGCGAACACTCCTACGCATCGCCGATCCTCGCCGGCGACGGGGAGGACGCGGTGCTCGTCAAGCACGGCGCCGACGCGACCGTCGCCTACAACCCCCAAACCGGCGCCGAGCTGTGGCGGCAAATGGGGTTCAACCCGCCGGGCTCCTACCACCCGACGCTCCGCTTTGTCGCCTCGCCCGCCTGGGGAGTGGGGGCTGCGGGCGGGGGAATCGTCGCGATTCCGACGGCCAAGCAGAGCGCCGTCGCCGTGGTCAAGCTCGGCGGAAAAGGGGACCTCACCGGCGGCGACCACGTGGCTTGGCGGCTCGACAAGGGGACGCCCGACGTGCCTTCCCCCGTGGTCGATGGCGGCCTCGTCTACCTCTGCGGCGAGAACGGCAATCTCACCTGCTACGACGCGGCGACCGGCGAGCGTATCTACCGCGAGCGTACCGTCAGCGACCGCTACCGCGCGTCGCCGCTGCTGGCCGACGGCAAGCTCTACCTCACCAGCCGCCGCGGCGTGGTGACCGTCGTCCGCGCCGGCAGAGAGTTTGAGCAGCTCGCCCAGAACGACCTCGGCGAAGAGATCTCGGCTTCGCCGGCGCCCGGAGAGGGCGTGCTCTACCTGCGAACCTTCAACGCGCTGTACGCGATCGAATCCGAGTGAAATTGGTACGCTGATGGGCTCTACAGCAGCAGCCGATCGACGCGCCACTCGCCCGCCTCGTCCGCCAGCAGGACGCGTACCGAGGCGCCGGTCTTCACGTCTTGATACAGCAACTCGCGGCGGGGTTGGCTCATCACTTCGACCTCTTGAGAGGAGACGAACTGGAGCGGCTGTTTGAAGAGGGTTTGCTTGCGTGCGGAGCGGATAAAGCTTTCTCGCCCTTCAAGGCTCTTGAATTCAGCGGTCGTCGAGTCCCAAGCCGCGCCGTGTTTCCCGCTCTGGACCGCAGCAAAAAAGGCGTCGGCGACATCTCGGCCCTGCTCAATCGTGGGGATCCCCGGCCCGTTGTCTCGCACCATCCACCAGACGAACGCCGCCAAGACCAGCGCGGCGACCCCCAATACGATCGGCAACGTGGAGACGCCGCGCCGCGATGATGATGTGGAGGAGAGGGACATGGCGGTCTCGCTCGACGCTAGAGGTACCGAGTGAGGCCGGCGCCCGCTGGTCGCCCTCACCCGAAAGATTGATGAACGACGACCAATACGAAGCACACGACGGGTCACTCTCGCAAGGAGGTGACGCCTCGGCGAACAGGCGTCGTGTTCTTCGTGTCCGTCGTGGTGAATTCTTCTGCAGACGGATCGTTTGGATCGATTCGGATTTCAGCGATCAAAGACTAGGGAGTGCTCGCCGATTCGCCGCCGGCGCGGGTGCCCATCGAACGCCAGACCGTCAAGCCGATGTCGTCCGCGACGGCGCGAGCCGAGCCGTCGAGCATGGCCGCGCTGACGACGCCGGGGTGATAGCTCCGCGCAGTGACCGCAGCATAGGTTGGCAGGGTGGTCGATTCGCCATCCCGCATCGACGTGATGTCGATGTCGTAGGTGATCCCGTTGTTGTCGTAGGGGACGCGCGTGTTGGGGGTGAACGTCGTTGTGAAGCCCGTCTCGTGAACATCTCCTTCAACCCACTCGGTGTGCCCGTTGGAGTCGAACGTACCGCCCATAAAAGCGGCGGCAGCGGCGACATCTGCCGGAGGCGCCACGCCGCGAGTGTTCGGCTTCTGCGTGTCCCAGACGTTGGGCTGATACGCCTTCACCTCCGCGGCGAGCAGAGTCTTGCTCAACCCGTCGGACACTTCCGCGAGCCGGTACCTGCGGTTCGGGGCAAACGCTCCGTCTCCGGCCGTGTCGGAGGCGGGGTCGTAGACGAACCACGTGCCGACGTTCAGCCCGTAGTTGAGGGGGTAGTACGTAAGCGTCGGGGTCTGTCGGGCCGTGTCGTTCGTTTCCGACGGGCACATGAACAGGGAAATCCGCGTCTTGGCCACTTCGGGATGCTCGGTGAAAGGGACCGCAACGTCGAAATTGACCAGCGTCGCCAGTTGTGTCTCTTCCATGTAGGGAAGCAAGCGCACGAGCCCCGCGAACGGCTGAAAGGTCTGGCCTTGGGGGATCTCGCAGAAAGGCGGCAGATGCTTCTGAGCCGACGCGTAGTTTTGCGTCGCCAGCCCGATCTGCCGAAGCTGATTCAGGCACTGGGTACGCCGCGCGCTCTCCCGCGCCATCTGCACCGCCGGCAGCAGAAGCGCCACCAAGACGCCGATGATCGCGATCACGACGAGCAGTTCGACAAGCGTGAACCCACGCCGCGAGTACGAGAGAGTCCGCATTTCCGCCCCTGTTCCAAGGAGTTCGGTGTGTTTACTAAGTGCATAGTAGTAGTTTCGCGACGGCCAGCAAATGCCCATCACCTCTCCCTGTCGGAAACGTAGCGCAAAGCTACGCCGAGCGCCGCAGCCGATCACCGAAGAGAAGGGGGTGCATCGGCGCCCCTGCTAGCAGGTGGCTGTCGGTCAGCAGCTCACGCCGCGGGGAGCGTAACCGTGAACACGGCGCCCCCTTCGGGGCGGTTCGCCACTTCGATCTCGCCGCCGAACGATTGGACGAGATGCTTTACGATCGACAGGCCCAGGCCCGTGCCGCCCATCTCACGCGAGCGGGCCTCGTCGACGCGGTAGAAACGCTCGAAGACCCGGGCCTGCTTTTCCTCGGGGATGCCGGCGCCGGTGTCGGTCACCTCGATGCGGACCATCGGCACGCCCTCGCGGGCGAGGGGCTCCCAGCGGACGCCGACCGCGCCCCCTTCGGGCGTGTACTTCACGGCATTATCAACCAAGTTGCTGAGGATCACCCGGAAGCCATTGCGGTCGGCCCGCACTTTAACGCCAGCGTGCTCCTCGGACCCGATGGCCGACAGGTCGATTCTTTTTGCCTCGGCCCGCGGCCGGTACTCGCGCAGGCACGACGCCACGGCTTGAGCGAGGTTGACCTTCGCAATATCGAACGGCTGCTGCGCCGACTCGATGCGGGCGAGCGTCAGCATGTCCTGGATCAGCGCCTCGAGCCGTTCGGATTGCTCGCCGATCCCCTTGAGGAACCGCGTGCGATACTCCTTGTCATCGACGGCGCCGAGCAGGAGCGTCTCGGCGTTCGCCTTGATCGTGCTCAGCGGCGTCTTCAGCTCGTGCGATACGTTGGCGACGAAGTCACGGCGCAGATTCTCCAGGCGCCTGAGGTCGGTCGTGTCGTGGAGCACGACGACCGCGCCGGCGGGCTCGCCGATCAGCGGCGTCACCTGCACCGAAAGGACTCGGTTGTCCCAGTCGATCTCTAGCCGCTGCGGCGCCCGCGACGCGATTGACGCCTTCACGGCTTGGTGCAGCGGGTGGCTGCGGACCGCTTCCAAAAGCGGCCGCTTCTCGACTTCGTGCGGGTCGAAGTCGAACAGTCGCCCGGCGGCGTCGTTCGCGAACAGCACGCGCTGGCGGTCATCAACGGCGACGACCCCCTCGACCATGCCGCCGAGGACCGTCGCCTGGCGCCGGTCGCTCTCCTGCAGCTGCGAGATCCGCTGGCCGAGCTCTTCGCTCATCTTGTTGAACGATCCGGCGAGGGCGCCGAGCTCGTCGCGGTTGGTCACAAACGCCCGTTGCCGATAGGCGCCCGACGCCATCGCGACCGCCGCCTTGTTGAGCGCCTGCACCGGCGACACGAGGTGCGAGATGACGGCGTACCCGGCGCCGAGCGTCACGAGGACGATGAAGGGAAAGAAGAGGGCGTAGCGGCTCGCCAGTCGGGTGAGCGCCTCTTCGAGCCGGTCATCGGGGCGCTCGACCAGCATCTCGCCGAGTGGCTTGCCGGCGGGGCCAAGGGGAACCCGCTTCTGGACCCGCGAGCTGGCGCTCGCGGCGGCGTCGCCGATCACCAACTGCCGTTCGTCGACGCCACGCCGGACCCGCACCGCGGCGCCCACTCGGGC
>JBGSJY010000221.1:0-1997 GCA_041741515.1 Pirellulales bacterium
GGCCGTCTCACCGCCGGCCCGCAAAGCGCTCCGCGGCGCGATTGGCCGGATGCTCCGCCTCGACAAAGACCTCACCCATTTCCACCGGGCGCTGCCCGCCACCAAGCGCCGCGGCTACGGCCGGTTGATCCGCTCGGCGACGCTGCTGGAGGACATGGTCAAGACGATCACCAGCTGCAACGTCGGCTGGCCGAGCACGGTGCGGATGAACCAGCTGCTGGTGGCGCGGGTCGGCGGCAACGCCTTCCCCTCGGCGGAGCGCCTCGCGCGGTGGACGCCGGCTCGGCTGCAGAAGGTCTGCCGCGTTGGCTATCGGGCGAAGCGGATCATCGGCCTCGCGCGGCAGTTCGCCAGCGGCAAGCTCGACGCCGCATGGTTTGAGTCGCCCGAGCGCTCGACCGACGAGCTGCGCGAGAAGCTGCTGTCGCTTGACGGCTTCGGGCCCTACTCGGCGGCGAACGTGTTGCAACTGCTCAACCACGACGACGAGCTGCCGATCGACACCGAGACCTACCGCCTGTACTGCAAGCGACAAGGCGTCCAGCGCCCCGTGAACCCCCTCGCGCTGCACCCGCAGATCATCGCCCACTACGAGCGCTACCGCCCGCATCGCTTCCTGGCGTACTGGTTCGAGCTCTGGCGCGACTACGAGTCCCAACGCGGCGAAGCCTGGACCTGGGACGCCGACACCGTGGGCTCATCCTTCACCGCTTCACAACTGGATAAGTGAACCACTAAGGAACGAAGGAACAGAAAAGCCCGCGAATAGCGCGAATGGGCGCGAATGAGTCGTCTTATTCGCGTCTATTCGCGTCATTCGCGGGCTCTAAATGACTCCTTTGTTCCTTCGTTCCTTCGTGGTTCAAGGTGCTTGAGTGGCGAGTTTTGCCATCCAGGGGTCTAATTTAGCGGGGGGCGTAGCGTGAGCTAGGTTTGGGGGATCGCTCCCTGTCTTGCGCCGAGAATCGCCCGATGAAAACCATGCAGCACACGGTCAAAAGCTGTCGCCTGTCGCAGATCAGCGGGGACGATGCCCTCGCCGTGGGCGAGTTATTGGCGAAGGTTTTTCCCAAGCCCGACAAGGGGCCGGTGGAGCGGGCCGTGCAGCTTAAGCGGATTGGGGAGGATTATGTCGGTCCGGCCGAACAGGGCCCCGTGTCGCACATCATCCTCCAAGAGGACCGCGTCGTCGCCCACGCCGTGACCTTCGGCCGGACGATCGGCACAACCGCAGGCGACCTCACGGTGATGGCGCTTGCGTATGTCGCGACGGATCCCGATTGCCGCGGCCAGGGCCTCGGCGCAGCGGTGACCCACGCCGCGTTCTCGCGCGTCGATGACGGGGAGTTTCCGTTCGCCCTCTTTCAGACCAGTTTCAAGGTCCAGCCGTTCTACGAGCAGATCGGCTGCCTGGTGGTGGAGAACCGTATTCACAACTCGCTCAGCGACGAAGACCCGCAGGCCAGTCCGTTCTGGGACGACGTCGTGATGCGCTACCCGGCCTGCGACGATTGGCCCACGGGCGACATCGACCTGCGCGGACGCGGGTACTGATCGCGGGCTCGTCCCGCACGCTGCCCGAGGCTATCCAGGATTGTGCATGGGCTAGCAGTTCAACGTTGGCGCCTACAGAAGAAGCGTTAGCGCACTGGTTCCCCCTCCTTCTTCAGAGGGAGGCCGCTTTGCTAGAAAAAAAGGGGGGAGGGTGTTGAAGCGGGTACCCGGGTACCACCCCCTCCCCTAGCCCCTCCCCCGAAAGCGGAGGAGGGGGACAAAAATGCGCTAACGCTTCTTGGATTGAACCAGCGAACTCCCCCACTGCTAGCCGTTGCATAATCCTGTATCGCCTACGGCTCAAGGTAACCCCTCACCCACCTGAAGTGGTCTAGCGCCCTAGCTTGCGTTTGGTTATGCCATGGGCATGGCCGAGTTGTCGAGAGAAGCGGGTGAGCTGCGGAGGGTCGTCGAGTCGATCCGTCGGGGGACGTTCGGCGAGG
>JBGSJY010000222.1:0-4369 GCA_041741515.1 Pirellulales bacterium
AGGCGGCAAACTTCGGTATTTCAGGTATTATCTCGGATTGCCGCATAGCTTCTGTCTGTACGCTGTTGCCTAGCAGCATTGCGCTTCGCACGAAGGGCTTGCGAAGTCCACGATCATCCACTTTGAAGAAGGCTCCAGCTCATGAAGGCGAGTATTTTGTTGCGACGCACCCTTTTCGGGGTCGCCGCATGCTTCTTTTCGGCCAGTCTGGCGAACGCCCAGGATCGCCCCTCAGGCATCCCGGCACTGAGCAGCCGACCCGGCGCGGACTTTACGGTCTACCTGAACGTTGGCGGCTTTGATTTCGACGGGTTGTGGAGCGGTCATGCCACGGCGCCAGGCTACACGGCGCCGCTAAACGACATCCCGAGCAACGGATCCTTCAGCGCGACGGAACAGGCGCAGATTGAGACGATCTGGGCCCAAATGGCGTCATCTTATGTCGGGTTCAACGTCAACGTGACGACCATCGACCCTTACGACTCGGTTGGCGACCTCACGCCGACCGATGCCGAGCGTCAAGCGTGGTACGACCAGCAACCTAACTTGCTGCACACGGTTATCGGCTCGCAACTGCGAGACGACGGCTCAGGCGGTACGGTCAAGTGGTACAGCAATGACGCCGATGGCGTCTCGGGTCTCGGAGTAGCGGCCGGCGTGGCGCCCTTTGGTGGCGATCACACGAACTGGATGTTCACTGAAGCCCAAGCTGGCGCTGCCACCGGAGGTGTCATTAATGGCGGTTATATCGGCGCCGTTTCCGCGCATGAGAACGCTCACGCGTTCGGTCTGAATCACCAGAGCGACGTGACCGGTACCACGATTGTCAACGCGTATTCGCTGGGCGATGCGTCTGCCGGTGACGGCAGTTATGTGGCGATCATCGGACAAGCTGACGGCCGGCAACGCGTCGGTTGGCGTGTGGGGGATGCCAGTGGCGACAACGGAGCGTTTGTGCAAAACGATGTCGCAGCGATGCTCTCGACATCGTCGGTCCTCGGCAGCGGCCGTGCGGGCGCGGTGGACCTTGCCTACGTCGACGATGGCATCGGCGGCTCGATGGGATTCGCAACCCCCTTGCCTCTTTCGGGTAACGTAATTGACGCCAGCTCCAGCAATGGCAAGGGAATCATCGTACCACTCAGCAATAACCCCGACCCATTGGGCGATGCGAACTATACGGAGAACTGGCACTCGTTCTACAGCGACGGCGGCGACGCCATCAGTCTCACTGTCTACAACGGGACCGACTTCTTGACTCCGGGCGTTTCAGACCTGTTGGGGGTTGAATCCCAAGCCGGGATGCTGCGTAGCGTCCTATCGATTTTTGACTCGGGCGGTATCCTCGTCGGGATGGGCGTCGAAGACGCAACCACATTGTTCTCTAGCTTCACCAACTTGCTGTCGGCGGGCGATTACTTTGCGCGCGTCACAAGCTATGGCGGACATCTGCAAGACTCGCCCGACTACAACAGCGCGTCGTACTTCGACATGGGCGCCTACTTCTTGGCCGGTTCGGGATTCGACACGTTCATGATCCCGGAACCGACAACCGCCATGCTTTTGGTGTTATCGATCGGTTTGGCGACATTCCGCCGAGCTAGCCGCTGATTCACGGTCCTTTTGGTCCTCCGTCGCCCGCTTCCGACAAGCCTAATGGCTGTTGGAGGCGGGCGTCTTTTTTTGCTTGATGACGAGTCACCCGACCGCATGGCGTCATAAATCCGCCGGCTCGAAACTAGGCATTGACTGAGACGACTCCCACGGCTGCTTACCGGGTTGCTTGGGAATGCGAATCCGCCGAGGCGGACATCACCTCAGCGGCATATGGCCAGTCTCTACGACGCTTCGGCGTGAAACGCCGAAGCGGCGAAGCGTGAGGCGGATCCGTAAGGCACCTGCAAAATCGGGCGGCAGCGACCGCTCTTCATTCCCAAGCCGGTAAGCCACGTCGCATGGCCCGCGTCGCGCTGGCGATGTTGAAAGTCTCTGAATCGTAGCTGTCGCCGCCCCATTCGACATACATCTCATGCTCCTCGTGATCTGGATCGCGAATTGCTTGAAGATAATTGGCGTACCCCCAAACTCCCCCGATGTCCTCCGGTGGGCAAGCCCGCTCACCTCCAAGACAGCAAGGCGGCTTCTTTCCCCTTGGTGCTTCTTGAACTCCTTCAAACTCGATCTCATGCCGCCAGCCGTCGCCAAAGTCGTACTCGTAGATGAACCGACGCGGCAGTCGGCCTCTGCCAAATAGACCGCTTAGCTCAACGTCGAGCGTGTCGATGATCTTAGCCTCACCAAAGCCATCATCGAGCATCTCGGGGTCGCCGTAGCGCTGCTCGCGAATCACGAACTGGTGCAGATGGGAATCCGTCCAGCCCATCGCGGTCTGGATCCACTCGTGCAGGTCGTCGAGCGTCCCGTCGAGGACGAGGATGCGCCGCCAGATCGGCGGCCTCAAGTCGGCCAGTGTGATCTTGAACTGGAACCCCGGTGCGGCGCCCTTCTTCGCCAATGTGCTTTCCTTGCGTGCGGACATGAGAGTCTCCACAGGCGGTGAGTTCGACTGACCACAGATCGACTGGAAACATCCTAACCATTGCAGGCCCGTTTGGAACGCCGCTGGCTAGCTCGCACTACGAGACGTCAGCGAAAGGTCTCCGGCAGCAAGGACAGTGTCGATCAAAGCCTTTGACCAAGGCAGAGAAGGCGGTCGGTTGCGGAAGGGTCATAATCGCCTTGAAGGCGAGTGGGGCTCGGTGGGCATAGTGGCGGTAGGTAACGCCGCCAACCGCGTGCCCAAGAATCTCGATCGACGATTCCGGCAGATGCTCATCGTAGTGAGTGGCGCAGGTCTTGCGGAGGTCTTTGAGCACCCAGGGACGCTGTTCTGCTGTTTCCGGATCGGTTTTCGCCCCAATGCCCGCCAGGCTGCATAGCTCTCTGAACCGGACGTTGGGACGTGATCCGCTGCCCAGGAAAACGGGAGCGTTCGGCTCGACTCCATCGATCTGCAAGCTCTTGAGGTGCGCATGGACAACGCGATTCATCGGTCGGCAGAAAGACTTGCTCGTTTTGATCCGGCGGTACGAGAGCCAGCCCCAAGGCGATCGCTCCTTGATTTCTCGGCTTGGCGCCTCGCGATTCCAACAGACGTGACGCCATAAGATCGGCTGGTGGAACGGAGTTGTCCCCCACACGGTCCCAGAATCCAAGCCGTAGTTGAAGAAGACGACCAGGGCGGCACGCCAGTACCTGCCGACGGGCGTCTCCTCGTGCCACCCTCGTGGCCGACTCAGCCGATGCGTTGCGAAGTACAGCGCGTTGATCTCTGGCTTGGTCAGGTAGTGCCTGCCGGCCACCTCACGTTGAGGAAGCGGCTGAGGAAATCGTGGCGGGCTCTGGATGAGGTCATTCTCCCAGGCCCAGGCAATCACGGCTCGCAACTGCGTTCGGGCTTTATTCGCCGTCCTACCTGGGTTGGTTCCTCCGTCCTCAACCGCACGATCGTGGACCCAGTGCAGAAACTCGCGGATCACTGGTCGATCCAGTCGTTCAAGCGGTACGCGACCACGCCACTCTTGCCATTTTCGGACGGTCGTCTGGTACTCGCTTCGCGTCCCTTGCGTGGTGTGATAGGAGTCCAGATACCTTTGAACAGCGCTCTTCAGGGTCGTACGCATCGCGATGGCTCCAGCCCCGCTACTCGCGTCGATGCTGATCCCTTCAGAGCGGAGCGTGATGCTTGGCTTCGTGCAGATCGGTACGTCGTTACTCGACGTACTGGCGAGGTCAGACGAGCGACAAGATCGCCTGTTTCTGCCCATCCTATCTGCCGGCGATCCTGCTCGGGCATCAAAAAGGACTGGGGGCGGGCCACTCCAGAATTCGCAGGTCGATGAAGCCTCCGCAGGGTTGGCGTAGTTCGGAATGGCGGCGGCGTTAACGTTCTCAGTTAGTCTGGAGCGGCGTCGAACCTACCCAAGCGAGAAGGACCTCTGCGGATTAGCGGCGTGAACTACCCGCGCTACGGTTGGAAGTAGCCTCGCTCCCTAAGAAAGCGTTTCGCTTCGGGATCGTTCTCCCACCCCTCCTCGATCGGGGGAAGCTCCGCGGCTAGCTCCAAACTCCTTCTTTGCCAGAACAGCAGTGGCCAGCACGGAGGGAGTTCCTTCTTCCCGTGTGTCCTCGCTAGGTAGTCCGCTAAATCTCTGACCACTAGCCGGGCCACCTCACGATCTTCGGCGACCCAGGAAGCGGCACTGAGATAAAAGCCGTCCATCATGATGTGAGGGCGGTTGGAGCCGACTTGGTGGGCACACCGAACCCACGTGCTGGGGCGCCTTGCGAACGAAAACTCCCGACGCTG
>JBGSJY010000223.1:0-2984 GCA_041741515.1 Pirellulales bacterium
GCCCGGCGCCGGCGGTCGGCTCGTCCGGCGCCAGCAGCACGGCGAGCCGCAGCTTGCACTTGCCCAACAAGGCGCCGCCGATCTGTTCGCCACAGACGAAATCGCGCAGCGTCGGCCCAAAGAGGATCTGCTGCGCACGACTCGGCTGGACCGGCTCGGTGCAATGGAATTCCAGGGGCCGGCCGCGGTCGCACACCACCAGCAGCCCGCCGGTGAAGCCGTGGAGCGGGTCCTCGACGACAAGCAGGTAGCCAAAGGCAGGGGGGCGTTGGTCGCTAGGGGCGGACAAGGGGGGTCTCGTCGATGAGGTACGTCAGGAGGAGGTAATGAAGGTCCGCCGCCCGGCCTGTTCCGACCGGCCGAGCGTGGCGTCTCCAGGATGAAGAGATCGGGAAGCCGGGCCTTGCTGCTTTAGCCGCCCGCTCATTCGGCGCGATCGCTGTTATCGGCGCCAGCGGCGCCGGCGAGGGCAACCCGGCCAGAAAAGTACTTGATTGCTCTGAAGTGAAGCTGTCGGATGCTGGATTGGCCGGGCGGGCGTTTGTAGACTGGCGGGATCGCTGTCGTCGCTCGGGAGCACCGAGCGCCGACACAACCCGCCCCCTCAAGAGGGGGCCGTCCGCGACAGCATGACAGCCGACCCAGCCCCGCCGCCTGCCGGCTGTGCTTTCCTCCTAGATGAGTCGTCCCCGCCCGATGAGCGATAAAAGCACTCTGCCGCAGCTCTTCTCGCAGTTGGACGTGACGACCGGCTCCCGCCGGCCCACGCACGTCACCGCGCAGGACGAGCAGACGGCATTGCTCCGCGACGTTCTGACCGCGCAGGACCGGACGAATGAGCTGCTGGAGGAGTTGGTGGGCACGCTCACCGCTCAGCAGCAGCGCCGCCAAGAGGAGATGCAGCGTTGGCGCGACTCCAACCCCCAGCTCGCCGAGAATTGCCGCGAGGCGGCCGAGGTCCTCAGCGAGGTCCAGGTCGATTTCCTCGACCGGCTAACCGAGGACGTTAAGGACAACGGCTCGGCGATGGCCTACGGCGACTTCTTGCTGACCGAGTTCGTCGATCGCTACGGGCCGCGGCTGGCCCACCTGAACGGCGTGATCCAAGCCCTTGCGCAGCTCGGCGGCTGCCAACCGGCCCCCGCCGACGAAGAGCAAGAGGACTAGGGTTCGGTCCGATTCTCTCCAACCATCTACATGCGAGCCGGGTGGCGTCAGCCCCCGGAGTGAAGCGGGTACAGGTTTCCTCCGGGAGCTAACGCTTCCCGGCTCGCATGAAGCGTTTTCTGGCTTCGAACTCTGTATGGCGGCTCGCGCCCGGTCTGCCCGGTCGGTTGCCGGCTGGGGGCCGCTCTTCTATCGTGCGAACGTCTGTTCGTTCGTTTGGCCCCGCTTTAGTGCGCTATGCCCGCCGCTCAAGAAGCCCCCTCGGATGATGCTGTCGCCCAGGCTCGTGCCGCCCTCGACGCCCATGCGGTCGAGATCGTGCAGTGGCACTTCCACGAATCGACGGGGTGTCCCTTCTGGCTGGAAAAAAAGAAGGACCTCAAGTTCGACCCGCTCACCGAGGTGAAGTGCTTCGAGGACATCAAGAAGTTCCCCGACTTCCAGGACGAATGGCTCCGCGGCGGGCCGGTGCGGCGCTGGGTGCCGAAGGCTTACGCCGACAAGCCGATCTATGTCTTCGAGACCGGCGGCACGACGGGCATCCCCAAGAGCCGCATCGCGATCGATGACTTTCGCACCGACTACTCGAACTTCAGTGAGACGCTCCCCGACAAGTATTTTCCGGCGGGAAGCAACTGGCTGATGCTCGGCCCGAGCGGCCCACGCCGGTTGAGATTAGCGGTAGAGCACCTAGCGCAGCATCGCGGAGGCAACTGCTTCTGCATCGACCTCGACCCGCGCTGGGTCGTCAAATGCCTCAAGAAGGGCCAGATCGATCACGCCAACGGCTACAAGAAACACTGCATCGATCAGGCGATTACGATCCTCACCGCTGGGCACGACATCAAGTGCATGTTCGGAACGCCGAAGCTGATCGAAGCGCTGTGCCTCGAACTCGAAGAGCGCGGCACGAGCCTCGCCGAGACGGGCCTCACCGGCATCTTCTCCGGCGGCACCGAGTTTACGCCGCAGTGGACGAAGTTCTGCGTCGAAGAGCTCTTCGGCGGCTCGCCCGAGGAGAGTGGCGTCTACATGACGCCAACCTACGGCAACACGCTGATGGGCCTCGCGTGCAGCGAGCCCGTCACAAAAGCCAACGGTTACAAGATCACTTACCACGCACCCGAGCCCCGCGCGGTGCTAGAGGTCGTTGACTTCGACAAGACCGACGAGGTCGTCGGCCACGGCGAGACAGGCCGCTCGAAGCTGACAACGCTCACCAAAGAATTCTTCGTCCCCGGCTTCCTCGAACGCGACGAGGGCGAACGCGAACCCCCGCACAAGCTCTACCCCTGGGACGGCGTCAGCGGCGTTAGGCCGTACAGCCGCCTAGAGGGCGGGACGACCGTTGGGGTTTATTGAATTGGAACCACTGATCACACGGATGAGCACGGATAAGAGATTTGCCCTGTAGGGGCAACGGATGATAGCCCAGGGCAACGCCCTGGGTGGCGTCAGGGTAGAGACACATGTACGCACTCAACGGTGCCTAGAATCCATCGCCCCTACAGGGCTCATAACAATAGCAACGGAACGATCACAACCCAGGGCGTTGCCCTGGGCTATCATCCGTCGGCCCTACAGGCCGAAGAAATCATCTGCATTCATCTGCTACCATCTGCGGCCAACTTATGATCGAGTTAAAATCCATCCGCTGGGGCGAGCCCTACGAGTCGCTCGAGGTGGACGAGGTCAAGCACTTCTACACCGGCGAGCCGGTCGCGCGGGTGCATTGCGTTGGCGGCGGGATCATCCAGCGTGACGCCAAGAAGGCGAAGAACGCGCGGCGGGCGCTGCAAGCCATTCCGCCGGCTCAG
>JBGSJY010000224.1:0-4724 GCA_041741515.1 Pirellulales bacterium
AGCGGCACTCTCGATGTACCGGTTCGCCGGATTTCTTAGCGCCGCAGGCGGGGGCGCGCTGCTCTGGTACGCCGCGCTGCAGGGTTGAGCGGGCGGGTCTGAGTTGGCGAACTCGGTGCGATCCGCTAGCATGCCGCGCTAGACGCACCACCCGCCCCATGGAGTAACGACGCGATGGGTCTGATCCAAGAGTTCAAGAAATTCGCGATGCGCGGCAACGTCATTGACCTCGCGGTCGGCGTCGTGATCGGCGCCGCGTTTGGCAAGATCGTCTCGACGTTCGTCTCCGCGATCATCACGCCGATCATCGGCTATCTAACCGGCGGGATCGACGTTAAGGATTGGGCCTACACGCTTCCTCTGCCCAAGTTGGCTGAAGGAATGGATGCTCCCGTGCTCGCTTACGGGGAGCTGCTCCAGGTCCTTCTCGACTTCTTGATTGTCGCGTTCTCCATCTTCATGGCGCTGAGAGTGATCAACTCCCTGCAGCGGACGGACGATGAGAGCAAGGCTAGCCCCGCGGCGCCGCCGGAAGACATCCAGCTGCTGCGTGAGATCCGCGACGAGCTCAAGAAGCGTTGAGAATCGAAGCGCTATTGGTTCGATGCGAGCCGGGAAGCGTAAGCTCCCAGAGGAAGTGGGCGCCCGCTCCACTCCGGGGACTGACGTCTCCCGGCTCGCACTCAATTTAAGCTCGCCGCCACGTCACTCGGTGACGTCGGGACCGCCGGCCCGGGGGCGCTGCCCCTTCGCGACAAGCACTCGGCCGCCTTCTAGCCGCACGCGGGCCGTGGCGAGCATCCGCAGCACGTGCGGGTAGGCTTCGAGCTCGGCCTCGAAGACGCGGTCGGCCAGCGTGTGCGGCGTGTCGTCCTCGAAGACCGGCACCGGCGTCTGCCAGATGATCGGGCCCGCGTCGTACTCGTTGTCGACGAAGTGGACCGTGACGCCCGTCACCTTGCAGCCGCGCTCGATCACCGCGGCGTGGACGCGGTCGCCGTACATGCCGTGCCCGCCAAACGCCGGCAGCAGTGACGGGTGGATGTTCACCACACGCCCAGCGAAATCGTCCGGCACGGGGCAGAGCTTGAGCCATCCCGCCATCACTACGAGTTCAACGCCCGCCGTCCGGCAGCGCGAGAACACCGCGGCGCCGAACAACTCGTCCGACGCGTAGTCCTTGCGGCTAACAACCGAAGTCGGAATGCCCGCCGCCTCGGCATGCGCCAACCCGCCCGCCTTCGCGCTGCTGGAGATCACCAGCGCAATCTCCACCGGCAACTGATCGTCGGCGATCAGCTCGATGAGGTTCTTCAACGTCCGGCCGCTGCCGGAGATGAGCACCGCGATCTTCAATTTCGATTAACCACGAAGGAACGAAGGAACAAAGTAAGCCGCCCACGAATTACACGAATCTTCGCGAATCCAATTCGAGTTGATTCGCTTAATTCGTGGGGCCAGCTCTCCTGTTTTCTTCTTAGTTCCTTCGTTCCTTTGTGGTTCAAATTGTTTAAGTACTACCGAACGACCCGCACGGCGAGGTGCGACTCGGTGTCGCCCACGTTGATCGCTACCGGGTCCGCGCCCTTGAGCGATGCAGGCATCACTTTGTCGGCGAGGGTTTCGTTTGCGATATAGCCGCCAAACTGCTCGATCGCGCCGCGGAGGTCGACCGAGTCGGTCTCCACGCCCACCTCGATGCGATCGGTGAACTCGCAGCCGATCTCTTTGCGGCGGTCTTGGATCGCGCGCACTAGGTCACGCGCGAGACCTTCACGCAGGAGGTCGGGGGTCAGCTCGGTCGCGAGCACCACCACCACGCCGCGGTCGTTTGCCGCTGCCCAGCCCGATTTGGCGGTGATGCGGACCTCGACTTCTTCGGGCGTTAGCTGCAAGGCTTGGCCTTGGACCGTGAGGTCGATCAGGCCGTTGTCGCGGAGGTTCGCTAGGAGTTCCGAGCCGCTCTGCTTGTTCAGCTCTTGCTTCACCAGCGGCATTAGCTTGCCGAGCTTTTTACCGAGCAGCTTGAAGTTGGGCAGCACCTCATGATCCACGTACTTCTCAGGCTTGTCGGAGAACTCGACCGCCTTCACGTTCAGCTCGCCGGCGATCACCTCGGCGTGCGCTTCGAGCCACGCTTGGTGTTTGTTGTCGGCGAGGATCACCTCGACTTTTGCGAGCGGTTGCCGCACCTTGAGCGACGCCTCTTGCCGGGCCCGCAGGCCGAGCGACGCGATCAGCCGCACGAGGCCCATCCGCTCAGACAGCTCGGCGTTGACGAGTGACGCGTCGCACTCGGGGTAATCGCAGAGATGAACACTCGTAGCGGCCTTATCGCCGAAGACGCCCGCCAAGTTCCGCCACATCGCCTCGGCGATGAAGGGCGTGAACGGCGCGATCAGCTTCGCGGTCTCCACCAGGCACTCGTAGAGCGTCCAGTAAGCGTCGAGCTTGTCGGGCGACCGCTTGTCCTTCGCCCAGAACCGATCGCGCGAGCGCCGCACGTACCAGTTCGACAGCCCGTCAACAAACTCGGTGATCGTCTGCCCCGCCCCAAAATTGTCGTAAGCGTCCATCCGCTCGGTGACGGCGGCGATCGTGCGGTGCAGTTCGCTGAGGATCCAGCGATCGAGTTCGTCACGTTCGGCGACGGGGCGATAACTCTTGGCGGCAGCCATCCCCCTCCCTTTTAGGGAGGCCCCGTTCTCAGGAAAGCGGGGGGAGGGTGAAACGTCTCCGGCTACATGACGCTCTGCACTTCTGACAGGCTTCGTACCTTCAGTGGTCCCTCCGCCGGACGCCGTACCCCCTCCCCCCGTTTTCTGGGAAAGAGGGCCTCCCCCCAAGGGGGAGGGGGATTTTGGGGCGGCTTCGCCTTCTTGGAGTTCCGCCGCCGGATCGAACCCGTCGATGTTCGCGTAGATCACAAAGAAGCTGTAGCAGTTCCACAGCCTCAGCAGGAACTCGGGGATCGAGTCCTTGATCGCTTGTTCGCTGTAGCGGATCGACGACCAGGGCGGCTGGTTGGTGAGCAGGTACCACCTCAGAGCATCGGCGCCGTAGAGGTCGAAAATCTCCGACGGGTCGCGGTAGTTCCGCTTGCTCTTACTCATCTTCTGCCCGTCCTCGCCGAGCATGAGGCCGAGGACGATGCAGTTTTTGAAAGGAAGTGGGAAGTTGGAAGTTGGAAGTCGGAGGTTGGAGGACGAAGCTTTCCCACTTCCCTCTTCCAACTTCTCACTTCCAAACAGCATCGTGCTGATCGCGATTTGCGAGTAGAACCAGCCGCGGGTTTGGTCCAGCGCTTCGGAGATAAAGTCGGCGGGAAATTGCGAAAGAAACTTTTCCTCCGCTTTCTTCCCACTTCCCACTTCCCATTTCCCACTTCCTTGGTATCCCCACTGCGCGAAGGGCATCGCGCCGCTGTCGTACCAGCAGTCGATCACCTCGGGGACGCGTTGCATCCGCGCGCCCTTCTGGCAGCCGCAGTCGAACTCGATGGCGTCGATGTAGGGTTTGTGGACACGTAGGTCGTCCGGCAGCGTCGGATCGGCCTTCTTCGCCGCCTCCCACACTTCGACGCCGGTCACGCCGGGCTGCGCAAGCAGCTCGTCGTAACTGCCTGCTGCCTGCTGCCTGCTGCACGCTTCACACTCCCAAATCGGGAGCGGCGTGCCCCAGTAGCGTTCGCGGCTCAGCGCCCAGTCGACGTTCGATTCGAGGAACTTGCCCATCCGGCCCCCCTTGATGTGCTCGGGGAGCCAGTTGATCGCTTGGTTGTTCTCGAGCATGGCGTCCTTGAACGCCGTGGTCTTGATGAACCAGCTCTCACGCGGGTACTGGATCAACGGATCCTCTTCGGCCCGCCAGCAGAACGGATAATCGTGCAGGTACTGCTCTTGGTGGAACAGCAGCCCCCGCTCCTTCAAGTTGCGCGCGATGTCCTTGTCGCAGTCCTTGACCCAACGCCCACGGACAAACTCCGGCGCTTCGTCGGTGAACTTGCCGTCGGGGCCAACACAGTTGATGAGTGTGGGTCCGTCGCCATCTACGAACTCCATCTGCTGATATGTCAGCATCTGGTAGTCATCTTCACCAAATGCCGGCGCGATATGAACCAATCCGGTACCACTATCCGTCGTCACGAACTCGCCCGGGATTACACGCCAAGACTTGGCCATGCTACCCTTGCCGCGTGTGGAGCTTCGCTCACCAGTTTGGCCAAACAGTTCTGCGTAGCAATCAAACGGTGGACGGTAGCGAAGTCCAACAAGCCCAGATCCAGTAATTGGGGTGCTAACTGTTACGCGATATTGCCCCTTAGAGAACTCGGCAATCTTCTCTGCGAGGTCTTCCGCAACAATCAAGACTTCTTCAGTAGACTCATTAAACAGCTGTGCGTACTTGATATCTGAATTGACAGCTACAAACTGATTCGAGGGGAGAGTCCACGGAGTCGTGGTCCAAACTAGAAGTGATTCTTGAGTATCATTTCCATTTTCATCTACAATGGGCAGCTTCACGTACACGCTCGGGTCCGCCACCTGCCGGTAGCCCTGCCCTACTTCGCCCGCCGAGAGGGCCGTGCCCCCCTGGGCCCACCACCAGACGATCTTGTGGCCCTGATACAGCAGGTCCTTGTTGAAGAGCTCCTTGAGGCTCCACCACACGCTCTCGACGTACGACTGGTGGTAAGTGACGTAGGCCTCGTCGAGGTTGACCCA